>DASYRN010000062.1:0-22114 GCA_036004365.1 Binatia bacterium | reverse complement strand
ACAGGCAATCTTCTGAAGGCCGACGCCGAGGCTCTAGTCAACACTGTGAACTGTGTTGGTTTCATGGGCAAAGGTATCGCCTTGCAATTTAGGCAGGCCTGGCCGGAGAACTTTGAGGCGTACGCAAGGGCCTGCAAAGGGAGCGAAGTTCGACCAGGGCGGATGTTTATCTGGGAAACCGGCCGGCTCGTCAACCCTAAGTACATTATTAACTTCCCGACCAAACGAGACTGGCGAGGAAAAGCGCGAATGGAAGACATTCGCAGCGGACTGCGCGCGTTGATATCCGAGGTGCGAAGGTTAGGAATCAGTTCTATCGCCGTACCACCGTTGGGCTGCGGGAATGGCGGGCTCAACTGGCGTGAAGTTCGGCCGCTGATTGAAGCCGCATTCGCCGAGGTTCCGACCGTAAGCGTGTCCCTGTACAGTCCCGACGGTGCGCCAGAACCGAAAACCATGCCGGTGAACACCAAGAAGCCCGGTATGACTCCAGCTAGGGCCCTATTCATTAAGCTGATGCACCAATATGGCGCTCTGAATTACCGCCGTACCCTGCTGGAAATTCAAAAGCTTGGATACTTCCTTCAGGAAGCAGGCGAAAATCTTCGTTTACGCTACGAAGCGGGACTCTACGGTCCATATGCTACGAATCTGAATAAGGTACTTGAGCGCATTGAAGGCCATTTCATCCGTGGGTACGGCGACAGTCAAAAACCTGATACAGATATTGAGTTGCTGCCCGGCGTGGTGGAAAAGGCCGACGCTGTGTTGGTTGAGCAGCCAGAATCGATGGCTCGGCTCAAACGCGTCGCCGATTTAATCCAGGGTTTTGAAACACCATATGGCATGGAGCTGGTTTCAAGCGTCCATTGGGTTTGTACGCATAATTCGCCTAAAGCAACGACGGCTGACGCCGCCGTCGTAGGCGTCCATAATTGGAATGATAGAAAACGAGAGATGTTCCGTACTGACCACGTCCGCGTTGCTTATGATCGTCTGAGAGAGCTCTCCTGGATTCATTGACTGAGTTCCTCCCACCAAATTAAAAGTCTGCGGGGGTCTGGCTTCGTTTCTCCAACAATCTTGATGCCAGAGCTATCCGGGTCGCGCGTTGAGTCCTAAATCCGGACTATCATTCCCCAACTTTTTGCCTTAATAAGTCGAATCCTATATATCCTTGGCATCTGTGGAGGTGCCAGTGAATAGCACAGGACTGCTGCGGGTCATCAAAAAAAGACGGAGTGTCAGGGTTTACAAGATGGGGAAAGTCACGGACAAGCAACTTGAAGCGATTCTCGAAGCGGCCCGTTGGGCACCTTCGGGAGCCAACACTCAGCCCTGGGAATTCGTGGTGACCCGAGACAAAGAGAAGATGAAACGGGCGCGAGAGATCTTCTACAACGAGTGGAAGCAGCGCAAGCTTGAAGATCCCGTGAACTACAAGGGTCTCAGCAAATATTACGTTGGGGACGCGAGCGTTTTAGTCCTGGTCTGCGCGGACCCGAGGACGATGAAGGTCTATCTCACCACGCGCCAGCCCGGAGATCGTGAAAAACTTTTTCAGGCGAGCGTGGCGAGCGCGGTCGAGCAGATGATGTTGGTGGCTGCGAGCATGGGCCTCGGGACCGTGTGGGTCTCGGTACGGGAAGAGATCGAGCCGGAACTGAGAGAGCTCTTTAAGGTGCCGCAGCCGATTCGGCTGCTGTGGGTCGTCCCGATCGGCCGTGCCCGCTTCTGGCCGGGGGCGAAGCCGCGGAGAAAAATTTCCGACTTCACTCACTACGAGTCTTATGATCCCAAGAAAATTCGCGCTGAGTCGTGGATACGGGCGTGGCCGAAAGGGTGAGGGGAGGGATAAAGGCGGAAGGATGAGACGGAAAGAGGAAAAAGGCGTGATTCGTGTTCGTGGTTCGTGCCCGTTTTTCAGAGGAAAGGACTTACGATGAAAAGGATTTTCTGGACGGGAGTCATCGTCTTTATTATCCTAACCGGCCAGTCGGTTTCTGCTGCCGATAAACTCCGCGCCGCAAGCGGCGGCTTCGGGACGGCCATCAATGCCATCGTCCCTGCTACTTATCATCTGGGAGTGTTTAAAAAATACGGCCTCGATATCGAATACATCGCTTTAGATAGCGGCACCTTGGGGATGCAGACTCTGCTCGCGAACGAGATCCAGGTGCTTTTTACCACGGGCGCGCTGCCCGTGACCTCGAATCTGCAGGGTGGCGATGTCACGATCATTGCGGGGGGCATCAACTTCTTTCCGTTCAAGTTGATCGTCCGTCCTGAGATCAAGGCTCCTGAGGATCTTAAAGGCAAAACGGTCGCGATCAGCCGCTTCGGCTCCGCATCAGACTTTGCTGCTGTAGCGGCTCTGGAAAAACTAGGGGTGAATCCGAAGCAGACGACGATGATGCAGCTGGGGGGAAACCCAAGTCGCCTGGCCGGACTGGCTGGCGGCTCGGTTCAGGCGACGGTTTTTAGCGAGCCGTACGCGAGTGTGGCGGTCAAAAAATTCGGCATGAGGGAGATCCTCGATCTCGCCGACAGCGGGATTCCTTTCCCGCAGAACTGCTTCATGGTGCGAAGGAGCTATCTGGAGCAGAACCGGAGCAAGGTCGTCAACTTTATGAAGGGGGTGATCGAGGGGCTCTATGCCCTGAAGAAGGAAAAGGCCGCGACCATCAAGGTGATTAAAAAGTATCTTCGTATCGATGACGATGAAATGGCTGCAATCGGATATGATTACTACCTGGTCAAGCATGGGGACGGCATCCTCACCCTTCCGGACCGAAAAGGGCTCGAGTTTGTGATCGCGGAAGTGGCCCGGACTAATCCCAAGGCCAAAGGCCAAACTCCGGAGTCTTTGAGGCTTCTCGAGCCCAACGTTTTGGAGGAGGTCAAGAAAAGCGGTTTTGTGGAGAAGGTTAAACAGTGAAAAGACGGGATGACGCTGCAACAACAACTAGGTTGTGATTTAAGAGACCCGGGCGAGTCGGAGCCGGTTGATCGTAAGGGGGATCGTGTGATAATTCGAATATCGTTTGTTGCGGGCTTGAGATACGAATGGAAACGGTGATTTAAACCTAAAGGAGGAAGCCATGAAGCTACTCGATGTGAATGATTTCATCAAGGAAAGGAAAAAGGGCCAAAGAAGGTCGGACCTTTTTCGCAGGGAAAACCTGGAGACTTGGTTGCTTTATTTCCCGCCCGGTGATGTCCAGAGGATGCACAGTCACCCCGCAGACCGCTCCTACTATGTGATTACGGGCCGGGGAATCATGAAGGGGTTGAATGAAAGCCATGAGCTCTCTCCAGGGAAAATTATCAGCATCCCCGCCCATGAATACTACGAAGGGTCGAATCCCCACGATGAACCGATGGTCTTATTGGGTAACAGCTGTAAGCCGACGTCCGAAGATTTGGCGAAAGCCGGCGGGCAGCGCAACGAAATCGACGAGGCGACTGGAAAGAGAATTGTCTACCAACATGGCGGCGGTCGGGATGAAGGGGTTCTCGTCGACTGAGCTCGGTGCTGCTCCGATTCGGCGACGAGAGGTCGCGGAAATCGTCCGCGAGCTGAGTTTCAATCAACAGTGTGCTTATCTCAGCGCCTCTGAGGCCAGCGAAAAGTCAAAAACTCGCTCCACCGGTATCGCCTCTTTGATTCTCAGAGCCTCCTTGCCTGTTTCCAAGATTTCCTTTGCCGCATCGGGGCTCAAGATCCCGGTGAGCAGAAGGCTCCGGAAATCATCTTCGTACATCCTGCGTGCAAGCTGCGGATCTTTTACTCCCAGCTTTCTCTGTATGTACGGGAGCATGATTTCAGGATTCTCCTGATAAAATTTTAAGGCCCGATTCCATGCCCGCAAGAAGCGGACGAGCTTGATCCGCTTCTGTTTGATGTTCGCGTCGGTCGTCACCACCCCCGTCTGAAGATAACGCATATGGTCCTTTCCGCGAGCGAGAACGCGAAAGCCCTGATCTTGGGCCATATAGGTTGAGGGAGGAGTCATCATCGCGCCGGCCACCTTGCCGGTGAGCAGCGATTGAAGCCGCGACGTGGTCTCCATGCTCAGCAGGGTGATATCTTTCTGCGCATCCAGCCCCTTGGCCTGAAGGATGCGCCGCGTCATGACCGCGGCCGTTCCCTCCAGAGAACCCACCGCGATACTCTTTCCCTTGAGGTCCGCAGCGGAGGCGATCGATGGGGCAACGATCAGTTCGTGAACCGGCCGGTCATGAGTCACCGCGATGACTTTGACCGGCAGGCCGCGCAGGGCCGCCGAGAAGCCGCTCCCCGCGTGGCAGGTGACATCGATCTCGCCCGACATGAGACTGCTGACCCCGATCACTCCGCGAACCACTAACACCTGTAGATCCAACCCCTCCTGGAGGAAGAAACCTTTTTCCTGACCATAATAGAGGTGGGTGTAGCTCAAGGTGGGTCCCGGAATGCTTATGAAAAAGCGCTCCGCCGCCGTTAGTTGTCCGATCAGAGGGAAAAAGAGCGCTAGAATGATGCTCGTTATCAAGCGCACGAACCAACGCCTCATTTCATGCTCGTTGCTAACGGCCAGAGATCGCTGGGACCATATCACTGAACCCGAGGGCTGCAAAGGCGAAAATGTGAATAGGAAGTTTCAGTTCCCAAAGTCTCTGAAAAGGCAGTGGCCGCGGGACCAAGAAAACTACCGTGTAGGATACGTTGGGCGCGCGTCCTATCACGAGACTCGGTTGATCTTCTCAAACTCCTCTCTGAAGGAATTCACGGTGAACTTCTGCACCGGCGAAGGCTTATCCCCTTTGTAGATAATGTTCAGCTCGCCGAGGTACTCCTGAAGAGGGATGGGTTTGATGGCGATGACCATGGCCGGCTCTTCGCTCGTGACGTGGTGTTGATGCCAAACCCCCTGGCCGACATACAAGGTATCCCCAGGCCCCCAGTCGATCCGTTCATCATCTAAGATGCTGTATCCTTTGCCGCGCAGGACGATAATGATCGCTTCGTTATGTTTGTGCGTGCACGAATGGGAACGGGGCGGATAGATATGGCAGTCCACCTCGATGATGCGGTTGTCAAAACCCAGCTCCTGAGAGACCAGTCCGCCGATCCAGATTCCATTCTCCTCCTCCCATTGCAGCTTGACCTCTTCGGCTTTTATGGATTTCCGGCCAGCCTGCCGGCGTCGGCGATCCGTTTCACGCCGTTCTTTCCTGCGCTGGAACAGCGCGGAACTTCCTCGCTCCCATCTTTCGTCGTTCTGTTCTTTGGCCATACGCTAACATCCTCCTTTGAGATCTGTTCACAGATGCATGCGTTTGAGATGACGTATGATATGCTGCTTCAAAAAACGAAGTCAAAGCGATGCGCAAGAACATCACTGGAAGAGGAATGGACAGCGACAGATGATCACTTCCGCTCAGAGGAGTCTCTTAGGCGAGCTTGCCGTGAAGGCATACAGGATCCGGCTTTACTCGACGGTCCCCGGCATCGCACTTGAGGCGCGACAGGACGCGCTGGCGGACCTCGAGCGGTCAGCCAACGTTGTCAATGTCGTGAAAGGACCGCCCCGGCCATGCCTTCCCCGGAGCAAAGCGCCCCAAACGGCCAGCCATGAAAAAAGGCCAGGCTAGATCCCGGTCGCTTATTACCCAGAAAAAAGCAAAAACGGGCTTGACATGAGCTAAAAAATGACGTAAAAATATTAAGAAATGACGCTTTTAAGGCTAAGAAAGTAAGGCTATTGGACAATATAGACTTAAAAATCCTTTCTATCTTGCAAAATGACGGCCGGCGCCATCTTGCCGAAATAGCCAAGGAAGTCGACCTTTCCTCGCCGGCCGTAATGGAAAGGGTCAAGAAGCTCGAGGCGAGCGGCATCATCAAGAGCTATCAGGCCGTACTTGATCCAAAGAAGGTCGGCAAGGATATCGCAGCCTTCATCGGTGTGTCGGTCGCCCACCAGGAGTATATCGATGCGTTCGCCGCAAGCATGATGCGACAACCCGATGTGCTTGAGTGCCATCACGTTACGGGGGAGGAGAGCTTCATACTGAAGGTGAAGACGGCAAACACGGAATCCCTGGAAAAACTCCTGGCGGAGATCCGTTCCGTGGAAGGCGTTACGCGAACGGTGACGAAGGTCGTTCTCTCGACTCCCAAGGAGAGCCAGACCTTGGAATTCGACGAAGGAATTAAAGTGAATTCGAGAAAAAAAAGATTTTCCAAGAACGGAGCGAGCACAAATAACGTTGACGCGAGCTGATTTTCTAGATATGTCGTCGGATATCTTTCAAAATTCCTGACCAAGAGTGTGAGCATGACAAAAGCCGGTTATCCTTCCAAACAGGGACTTTATGATCCCAGATTCGAGCACGATGCGTGCGGTGTCGGGTTTATCGTCAATATCAAGGGCGATAAATCACATCAGATCGTCGAGCAGGCGCTGACGGTCCTGGAAAATCTGGATCACCGAGGCGCGTGTGGCTGCGAGGAGAATACGGGCGACGGCGCAGGCATCCTGCTCCAAGTCCCGCACGCATTTTTCCAACACGCGTGCGACGGACTGGGATTTCACTTGCCCGAGCCGGGACAGTACGGGGTGGGCATGATCTTTTTGCCGCCCGACCGAGATGAGCGCCTCCGGTGTGAGCGGACATTGGAAGAGATTATCGCTGGCGAGGGGCAGCGCCTCCTCGGGTGGCGCAAGGTACCGACGGACAACCTTTATCTTGGAGAGACGGCGAAAGCTTGCGAGCCGTTCGTCCGCCAGGTTTTCATCGGCCGGGGTGGAGATATCAAGGATGACATGGCCTTCGAGCGCAAGCTGTACGTCATTCGTCGACGCGCGGAAAACGCGCTGCGCTGCGGAGAGGATACCGGCGGCGAGTATTTTTACGTTCCCAGCCTCTCCTACAAGACGATCATCTATAAAGGCATGCTGACGGCGAGGCAGATCACAACGTTCTTCCCCGATCTAACCGATCCTTTGGTCGAGAGCGCCATTGCCGTGGTGCACGCACGCTTCAGCACCAATACCTTTCCGAGTTGGGGCCGCGCGCACCCTTATCGCTATCTTATTCACAATGGCGAGATCAACACGTTGCGGGGGAACGAGAACTGGATGCATGCGCGTCAAGCCATGCTAGCTTCGGACCTGTTTGGCGAGGACATGGCGAAGCTGTTTCCCGTCATTCAAGAAGACGGCAGCGATTCTGCCAAATTCGATAATTGCCTTGAGTTTTTGGCACTGAGCGGCCGCTCCCTGCCCCATGCGATGATGATGATGATCCCGGAGCCATGGGAAAACCATGAGAGCATGGATGCGCGAAAGCGGGCGTTCTATGAGTACCACAGCAGCCTGATGGAGCCTTGGGATGGTCCGGCCTCGATCGCCTTCACCGACGGCACCGTAGTCGGAGCTGTGCTCGATCGCAACGGTTTGCGTCCTTCCCGCTACTACGTCACTAAAGACGACCTGGTGATTATGGCTTCGGAGGTTGGCGTGCTCGACGTGCCCCCCGAGCGGGTATTGGAAAAGCGTCGCCTGCAGCCCGGCCGCATGTTCCTGGTAGACACGGAACAGGGGCGCATCATCAGCGACGAAGAAATCAAAGTGCAGATGGCGATGGGCCGTCCATATCGTCAGTGGTTGGACGAACACCTGGTGCGCTTTGATGAGCTGCCGAGTGTTCCCGAAAAACAACCGCCAGTCAACCATCAAGCCACCTTGCAGCGCTTGCAGACGTTCGGCTACAGCTTTGAAGACCTGCGCGTCAACATGGGCCCGATGGCTCAGAATGGAATCCAGCCGGTTGGCTCGATGGGCACCGACACACCACTGGCCGTGCTCTCTGACAAACCGCAGCTGCTCTACAACTATTTCAAGCAGCTCTTTGCGCAGGTGACCAATCCCCCGATCGATCCGATCCGCGAAGAGTTGATTACCTCGACGACGCTCACCCTTGGTTCAGAAGGCAATCTGGTGGAGCCGAAACCGGAAAGCTGCCGGCAACTCAGGCTGTCAACTCCCATTCTGAAAAACTCGGAAATGGAAAAGCTGCGCCAGATCAAGCGGCCGGGGATCAAGTCGGTCACGCTGCCGATAGTTTTCAACCCCAACGAAGGCAAACTGGGTCTCGAACGGGCGTTGGAAGAACTGTTCCGCGCGGCGGATCGGGCGATCGCCGACGGCACGACCATTCTGATCTTGTCGGACAAAGAAGTCGATCGTACCCATGCTCCGATTCCCGCCCTGTTGGCTTCCTCAGGCCTTCATCATCATCTGATCCGCTCGGGCACACGTACTCGTGTGGGCCTGGTGCTCGAGTCCGGGGAGCCGCGCGAGGTGCACCACTTCTGTCTGCTGATCGGTTATGGTGTGCAAGCCATCAATCCTTACCTGGCCTTCGAGTGTCTAAACGACATGATTAGCGAGGGGATGTTGAAGGACATCACGTACACCGACGCGATCAAAGGTTACATCAAGGCCATCTTCAAAGGAGTGGTGAAGGTGATGGCAAAGATGGGAATCTCCACCATCAAGTCCTACTGCGGCGCGCAAATCTTCGAAGCCGTCGGCCTCGGACAAGAACTGGTCGATAAATACTTCACCTGGACGCCCTCCAGAGTTGGAGGCATCGGCCTGGAAGAACTCGCGCTGGAAGCTCAACAGCAACATGCAAGGGCTTTTCCAACGTTTCCACTCAACGGCCATACGCTCGAAGTCTATGGGCAGTACCAGTACCGAAAAGACGGGGAGCTGCATCTGTTTAATCCGCAGACGATCCACATGTTGCAGAAGGCTTGCCGCAACAACGATTACGCGACGTTCAAACAGTACACAAAACTGATCGACGACCAGGCTGAGCAGATGGCGACCTTGCGCGGGCTCATGGAATTGAAGTTTGCACCCAAGCCTATTCCCATCGAGGAAGTGGAGCCGGTGGAAGCGATCGTCAAGCGCTTCAAGACGGGCGCGATGTCGTACGGTTCCATCAGCAAGGAAGCGCATGAAGCGCTCGCCATTGCCATGAACCGAATCGGCGGCAAGAGCAACACGGGCGAAGGCGGCGAAGATCCCGCCCGCTACATCCCTGACCCCAATGGAGACTCGCGCAACAGCGCGATCAAGCAGGTGGCCTCAGGCCGGTTCGGGGTGACCAGCTATTACCTCACTCAGGCCAAAGAGCTGCAAATCAAGATGGCTCAGGGCGCCAAGCCGGGCGAAGGCGGCGAGCTGCCCGGCCGGAAGGTCTACCCCTGGATCGCCAAGGTGCGCTATTCGACGCCCGGTGTCGGTCTCATCTCGCCGCCGCCCCACCATGACATCTACTCGATCGAAGACCTGGCTCAATTGATCCACGACCTAAAAAACGCCAACCACCACGCCCGCATCAGTGTCAAGCTCGTCTCTGAAATTGGGGTAGGGACGATTGCCGCAGGAGTCGCTAAAGGGCACGCGGACGTTGTGCTAATCAGCGGTCACGATGGTGGCACCGGCGCTTCGCCGCAAACCAGCATCAAGCACGCTGGCTTGCCGTGGGAGCTGGGGTTGGCCGAGACGCATCAGACGCTGGTGCTCAACAACCTGCGCAGCCGCATCGCGGTGGAAACCGATGGTCAGCTGAAGACCGGCCGTGACGTGGTGATCGCCGCGCTGCTGGGGGCGGAAGAGTTTGGTTTTGCGACCACGGCGTTGGTGACCTTGGGTTGCATCATGATGCGGGTCTGTCATTTGGACACCTGCCCGGTCGGTATAGCGACGCAAAATCCGGTCTTGCGCAAGAAATTTGAGGGCGATCCCTCGCATGCCGTCAACTTCATGCGCTTCATCGCCCAGGAGATGCGCGAGTATATGGCTGAGCTTGGCTTCCGCACGGTCAATGAAATGGTCGGCCGCTCGGATAGGCTTGAAATGAGACGCGCTGTCAACCACTGCAAAGCCAAGGGATTAGATTATTCAGCGATTCTTTATCAACCGGATGTAGGTCTGGATGTCGGCCGTTACTGCCAGATCCCGCAAAATCACGGGCTGGAAAATGCCCTCGATAACCAGGTTCTTCTCGACCTAGCCGCACCCGCACTGGAACGCCGGGAAAAGGTCAGGGCGATCTTGCCGATCCGCAATACCCATCGTGTCGTGGGGACAATCTTGGGAAGCGAGGTCACGCGGAAGTTCGGGCCGGATGGGTTGCCGGAAGACACGATTCACTTCCATTTCCAAGGCTCCGCCGGCCAGAGTTTTGGCGCCTTTGTGCCGCCAGGGATGACCCTTAAGCTCGAGGGAGACGCCAACGACTACTTCGGTAAAGGTCTCTCGGGTGGCAAGGTTATCTTGTACCCTCCAGAGGGCTCGACCTTCGCTCCCGAAGAGAACATCATCGTCGGCAACGTGGCGTTTTACGGCGCGACCGGCGGTGAAGCCTATATTCGCGGTATGGCTGGCGAGCGCTTCTGTGTGAGGAACAGTGGCGTGCGGGCGGTGGTCGAGGGCGTAGGCGATCACGGCTGTGAATACATGACCGGGGGCCGTGTTGTGGTGCTCGGGATGACGGGCAGGAATTTCGCCGCGGGCATGTCAGGTGGAGTCGCCTACGTGTTCGACGAGGACGGTAGCTTCAAGAACCGCTGTAACTTGGAGACGGTTACGCTTGAACACCTCGACGAGCGAGACTTGCAAGACGTCGAGGAGATGCTCAAGCGTCATGCGATATACACTCACAGTGCGCGAGCATGGCAGCTCTTGGCTCTATGGAGCGAGAGCGCGCAGAAGTTCGTCAAGGTCATGCCAAAGGACTATCGGCGCATGCTCGAGGCGCTTCAAAAAGCGGAGAGCAAAGGGCTGGTGGGCGACGAGGCGATCATGGCCGCCTTTGAAGCGAACAAGAATGATGCTGCACGCGTCAGCGGCAACTGACCTAGCGGGCTGCCGATAAAGACCAATCTGCTGCGTTGCGCTCCGGGCCATTCGCTCCAACGGACTGAAAAAAGTACGCCTCCGCTCACGGATTCCTCGCGCGCCTTGCATCTGGGCGCTTTCTCGGCAGCCCGAAAAATGTCTGGCTGAGGGGATTTTCAAAGTTTAGAAGAGAGACGGCATACATGGGAAAACCAACCGGATTCATGGAATTTGAACGTGAGCTACCGTCGGACCGATCGCCGCTGGAGAGGGTGAACGATTGGAAGGAATTCCACGAGCATTTTTCTCAGAGCAAACTGCAGGCACAGGGTGCTCGCTGCATGGATTGCGGCATTCCCTTCTGCCATACAGGAACGCTCATCAGCGGTATGGCCTCGGGATGTCCGATTAACAACCTGATCCCAGAGTGGAACGATCTCGTCTACCGCGGTTTGTGGAAGGAGGCGCTGGAGCGGCTCCATAAGACCAACAATTTCCCCGAGTTTACCGGCCGGGTCTGCCCGGCTCCGTGCGAAGGGTCGTGTGTGCTCGGGATCACCGATCCACCAGTCACGATCAAGAATATCGAGTGCGCGATTATCGATAATGGCTTCACTCAAGGGTGGGTCAGGCCCGAGCCGCCGGAAAAGCGTACTGGAAAAAAGGTCGCCGTTGTCGGCTCAGGTCCGGCGGGGCTTGCAGCCGCGGCGCAACTGAATCGCGCCGGTCACTGGGTGACGGTCTATGAGCGTGACGATCGCGTCGGCGGCCTACTCATGTACGGCATTCCGAACATGAAGCTCGACAAATCTATTGTCCAGCGGCGCGTCGACCTCATGGCTGAAGAAGGCATCAAGTTTGTCGCGAATATGGCGATTGGCGTCGACATTCCTGCGCGGAAACTGCGGGAAGAATTCGACGCGGTGGTGCTGTGTTGTGGAGCCACCAAGCCTCGTGACTTGCCCATTCCAGGACGGGATCTTAAAGGCATTCACTTCGCCATGGAGTTCCTCTACGCCAACACCAAGAGCCTGCTCGACTCCGGCCATAAAGACGGAAAGTACATCTCAGCCACGGACAAGCACGTCATCGTCGTTGGGGGTGGGGATACCGGCACGGACTGTGTGGGGACGGCGATGCGCCACAAATGCAAAAGCCTCACGCAACTCGAAATCTTGCCCCGGCCTCCTGACACGAGACAGCCCGACAACCCCTGGCCGGAATGGCCCAAGGTCTATCTTCTGGACTACGGCCAGCAGGAAGCCAAAGCCCGTTTCGGCGACGATCCACGCAGCTATTTGACCACGCCCGAAAAGTTCCTTGGGGACGAGAACGGGCATGTCAAAGAACTTCATACGGTTGGCGTCGAGTGGGTGAAAGGCAACAACGGGGGTGCCCCGGTGCCGAAGAAAATACCCGGTACGGAAAAAGTTTGGCCGGCCGATCTTGTGCTGCTCGCCATGGGTTTCCTCGGTCCGGAGGACATCATTCTTCAAGAACTCGGCGTCGAACGCGATCCTCGCTCCAACGCCAAAGCGGAGTACGAGAGATACATGACGAACGTCGAGGGAGTCTTCGCGGCGGGCGACATGCGGCGTGGCCAGAGCTTGATCGTCTGGGCCATCAACGAGGGACGCGGCGCCGCCCGCGAATGCGATCGTTATTTGATGGGAACAACGAATCTTCCTTGACCTCCCCAATCCTCTTTCAGTTGCAGCAAGAAGAGTAAACCCCGTACTACGGACTTAAACGTCCGTGGCTTTGGGGTAGTGCCCTTCGGGAAAGCTCAGCACATTCATCCCCGCGCTTGGATGCGGGGCGTTCTGTGGTACGGGGTAAAAACCTTACCGAGCCGGTTTCTTTCCGTCCTAAAGCGGCGCTCCCAAAAGTCTGTTGTGCCGGACTATTGTGTTCCGGTATGATACCCCGCCAAACCGGGGGCTATCTGACGAGCTCAACTTCGCTACGACGCTTTTTTCGCCGACGTGGGTGTTCCCGGCCACGATGGTAAACGCCCTGCGTCATCAAGGAGTGATATGATCGTCGGAGTACCGGCCGAATCCTATTTGAACGAGCGCCGGGTCGCTTTGGTGCCGGCGATCTTGCCTGCCTTAGCCAAGGTGGGGCTCCAAGTCATGGTGGAGCGCGGCGCAGGAGAGAAGGCCGGCTTTCATGATGCTGCCTATGAGAAAGACGGAGCCCGCCTGGCGCCGAATCGCACCGAACTCTTCTCTTCTTCCGATATCATCGTTCAGGTACACCGTCTAACCGCCAACCCGGACGGCGCCCATGTTGGCCTGGGGAATTTTCGCTCCGGCCAGATCTTGTTGGGACTCCTCGATCCCCTTCGGGATCCTGAAAGCGTACAAGCTTTGGCCATGACGGGGGTCACCGCCTTCGCCTTAGAGTTACTTCCACGAATCAGCCGTGCTCAATCCATGGATGCCCTGACTTCGATGGCAACGATATCAGGTTACAAGGCAGTGCTCCTTGCCGCCGGCGCACTGCAGAAGATGTACCCTATGATGATTACCGCCGCCGGAACTATCACCCCGGCCCGGGTCTTCGTCATAGGAGCCGGAGTGGCTGGACTTCAAGCCATCGCTACCGCCCGGCGTCTCGGCGCGGTGGTGCAGGCCTATGATGTTCGACCTGCGGTGAAGGAACAAGTAGAGAGTCTGGGCGCTAAGTTTGTCGAGCTGGAGTTGCAAGCGGAAGGAGCCGAAACAAAGGGAGGTTACGCTCGTGCCATGGACGAGGAGTTCTATCGCTGCCAGAGAGAGATGATGAAAAAAGCGGTGTCACAGAGCGATGTGGTGATCGCAACAGCAGCGGTGCCCGGGAAAAAAGCACCTCTCTTGGTTACCGAAGAGATGGTGCGGGGAATGGAATCGGGGTCCGTGATCGTCGACCTTGCAGCTGAAAGCGGCGGCAACTGCGAGCTGACGCGGCCCGGAGAGACGGTAGAAGTCAACGGTGTGCTCGTTATGGGACCGGTGAATCTACCCTCTACGATTCCTTATCACGCGAGCCAGATGTATGCGAAGAACATAGCTGCTTTCCTCCAGAACCTTGTCAAAGACGGTCAGGTCCGCCTCAATCTGGAAGACGAAATTATTCGGGATACGCTTGTTGCCCACAAGGGAGAGGTTGTTAATCCCCAGGTGCGGGAACTCCTTGGTCAATCAGGCAATGAAAGAAGCAACTCCTAGTGGAGACGCGTAGGTGTGTTTTCACCTTGCAATGACGCTGGCCCGCATTATTTATGTTGTTGTGTTGCGAAGATGGAAAAATGCTCAATGTAAAATGCGAAGTGCAAATTGAAAATGAAAAAAAATCCGGATTAGGCATTTTGACTTTTGCATTTTACAGTCTTCATTTTGAAATTTAGAGATACGACGCGATGCTCACTAAGTCTCGATGGTCTTCCCACATGGTGAATAGTCCACGGTAGTTCCATGACGACAGAACTGGAAATTGGACTCTACATATTCATGCTCGCCGGCTTTCTCGGGTATCACGTGATTACGCGCGTGCCCCCATTGCTGCACACGCCGCTGATGTCCGCTACCAACGCCATTGCAGGCATTTCGTTGGTTGGGTCGCTAGTGGTGGCGGGAGGCGATTACGGTACTTTCAGTACGGTCCTAGGATTCATCGCGGTGATGTGTTCTTCCACGAACGTGGTCGGCGGCTTTCTCATCACCGACCGCATGCTGAAGATGTTCAAGAAGGAACAAGACACCACTGCCGGGCGCCGGCAGTTCCAATTCGATCGGAAATGGCTGCTGGCTTTACTCGTGGTCGTGGTCGGCTTGCTGGGGCTCATCTATGGGTCTGAAGAACTCGGAAGGGCTGCCGCCGATTTCTTTGACGCTGCTCAGGCGCTCCAGTTTTTTTACATTGTGTCCGCCGCTTTGTTCATCCTGGGTCTGAAAGGCCTGAGCTCCCCTAAGTACGCGCGCAGGGGCATGTTCCTGGCCGAGTTCGGCATGTTCATGGCAGTGGTCGGCACCCTGTTCCATCACGAGATCGTCACCTACAAATGGATCATCATTGGTTTCATCATTGGTTCCATCGTCGGCGGCACGATGGGACTCAGAATACCCATGACGGCTGTGCCGCAGCGGACCGCGCTTTCTCATTCGCTCGGGGCGCTGGCTGCCTGCTTGGTAGGGATCTCCGAATACTTCCGCCACCAGGGCGAGCTGAGTAAAGTCGTGATGACAGCGCTCGGCTTCGAGGTCGTAGTCGGCGGCCTGACGTTTACGGGGAGCCTGATGGCCGCCGCGAAGCTCCAGGAGCTGTTGCCGGGACATCCCATCACATACAAGGGACAAAACGTATTCAATCTCGGCTTGCTAGCCGTTATCGTTGGAAGCCTTATCTATTTGATCGTCATACCCACAGCGGCGACGCTGTTTTACATCATGGTCGGCCTGGCGATCGTTTTCGGCTTTCTATTGGTCATTCCTATTGGAGCAGCGGACATGCCGGTGGTCATCGCGCTGCTCAATTCCTACGGCGGCCTCGCCGATGCCGCCATGGGTTTTGTACTCATGAACAAAATCCAGATCATCACGGGCTCGCTGGATGGGACCTCGGGTTTCCTGCTCTCTCTTCTGATGTGCCGCGCCATGAACCGCTCGGCGGTCAACGTTCTTTTCGGGGCCTTTGGCAAGATTGAAAAGGAGCAAGAGGGGCCGGCGGCGGAAGCGAAGGGAACTGTGCGTAGCATCGTCCCCGAGGAGATGGCTGTTCTTGTTGATGGCATTCGCTCGGTCATCTTTGTTCCCGGGTACGGCATGGCAGTTGCCCAGGCTCAGCACGGGGTCGCTGAATTGGCGAAGCTGTTGATGAAGCGCGGCATTGACGTCAAGTACGCCATCCACCCGGTGGCCGGACGTATGCCCGGACACATGAACGTGCTTCTGGCCGAGGCGAACGTACCCTACGATCAGTTATACGAGATGGAGCAGATCAACCCTTATTTCGCCGAGGCGGATTTGGCCCTGGTGGTCGGGGCGAACGATGTGACGAACCCGGCGGCCAAAAACAACAAGTCAAGCCCGCTTTATGGAATGCCAATCCTGGAAGTTGAGCGTGCTAAGATGATTATTGTGCTGAAGCGCAGCATGCGCCCGGGTTTTGCCGGCGTAGACAACGATCTCTATTACAACCCGAAGTGCATGATGCTCTTTGGAGACGCCAAAGAGAGCCTCAATAGCCTCTTTGCGGCCTTGAAATCGTAGGCCTAAACGTAATACAAGCATACCGCCGGATTCGTATGGAAGGAGGGCTAAGCCATGAAGTTCATAACCGAGATCCTGAAGGCGAAGGGCCGCGACGTCTGGACAGTTTCGCCCGATTCGACCGTCTATGATGCTCTCCAGGTAATGGCCGATAAGAACGTTGGGGCCTTAATGGTCGTTGAAAATAACGACGTGGTTGGGGTTTTCTCCGAACGGGACTATGCTCGAAAGATTATTCTTAAGGGAAAAGCCTCCAAGGACACGCTCGTTAGGGAGATCATGAGCCCGGACGTGGTGTGGGTTCGTCCCGATCAAACCGTCGAGCTTTGCATGAATCTAATGACCGACAATAGGATACGGCATCTAGCCGTGCTCGACGAAGGTCGGTTGGTGGGTGTCATATCGATTGGGGATGTCGTCAAAGCAGTTATCTCGGAGCAAGAATTTACAATTAAGCAGCTTGAACAATACATCACCGGTGAGCGTTAGGCCATAGAAAGCAAAAAAACAAAAATAAAAAGTTAAGTTAGCCTTCCGCCCGGCATGTGAGGAAACGCGCTCATTTCGTGGGCCGGGCCTAGAGGTTGTGTCCTGCAGACATAGGCCGGCTTTAACTGATCGATCCGGCTCACGCCAAGAAGACCCATCGTTATTTTGATCTCGTTCTCAAGCAGCTCAAGGACCCGCGCCAACCCCGCTTGGCCGGCTGCTCCCAAACCCCAACCCTGAAGCTTGCCGATCGCGACAGCCTTGGCGCCGAGAGCAATCGCTTTCAGCACATCGCTGCCGCGCGTGATGCCGCCGTCCAGGATAATTTCCGCTTTGCCTCGGACCGCCTCGACGATCTCCGGCAACATCTCTATGGTGGCTCGCCCGTGATCGAGCTGCCTGCCGCCGTGATTGGAAATGTAGACCGCGCTGACTCCGTGCTCCACGGCTATCGCCGCATCTTCCGCAGTTGCCACGCCCTTTAGGATGAAGGGAAGGCCGGCGATCTCCTTGATGGCGTCCATCGTCTCCCAGGTGAGCGCCGCGCGATGCTCGTAGCCCGTCGCCCGCCTGCTCGGAGGAAGCCAACGGTGCATCATCTGCCGCTCTCGCAGACCGTAGTGAGCGGTATCCACGGTGAGGCAGAGCGCTTGGTAACCCGCTTTCTTTACACGTCCGAGAAGATCTTCGATCCACTTCATGTCTCCCTGTACGTAGAGCTGAAATATCTTTGGATTTTGACTGGCGGCTGCGATCTCCTCGAGGCTGGGTTGGGTTACGGAGCTCACAAAGTTAACGATGCCGAACTCCTCGGCGGCCTTGGCAACGGCGACGCCGCCTTCGGGAGTGATGATCTGCAGCGATCCGATCGGAGCCAGCATAACCGGGATTCTTAGCTTATGGCCAAGAAAGGTTGTCGAGACCACGACATCGGAGACATTGACCAGGACGCGTGGCCGGAACGCCAGACTATCCAATCCGTAGCGGTTGCGCCGCATCGTTGTCTCAGACTCAGCGCCGCCGGTGAGGTAATCCCAGACGTTCTGATTAAGATTACGGCGCGCCTGCACGATGATCTCTTGATTGCTGACAAAATCGAGTGTCATTTCTGCCTCCTTTTCACTCCGCAAACTTTGCCGTAGCGATCTTTGCGGGAAACTAGTCGATGATCCCGTGCGCTGTCAACGGTGGAAGATGACGGGCAGCCAATGCGTCAGGAACGTCGGTGAATTGTCATTGACAGCGTTCCAAACATTGCGTAGTTTGCCGGCCATGAAGCGCGCTTGGCTCCTGCCGCTCATTCTTTTATTCGCTCCGGCCTCGCTTTTTGCTGAGAAGTTGACGCTTGCTCACGTCGCGATCAATCCAGCCCAGGGGCTGTTCTGGATAGCGAGGGATTCGGGACTTCTGGCAAAATACGGCTTCACAGCCGACGTGGTTCTAGTCCCTGGAAGTCCGCGTACGGTGCAAGCTCTCATCGCGGGTGATCTCGATTATATCGTCGCGGGCACCGCGGCGGTGGTGCGGGCGCGGATCCAGGGGGCCGACGTCGTGATGGTTGCGTCTCCTTCCACTCATTCCTCACAGCGAGTTGTGGTCAGGCCGGACTCGACGCTTAATAGCCTTAAGGACGTCAAGGGAAAAATCATCGGCGTGACCCAGTTTGGCTCGGCGGGCGACACCTTTCTGCGCACGGCGCTCAGAAAGGTTGGCTTAAAAGAGGCGGATGTCACGATTCTGCAAATGGGCGGAACGCCCGGAGTGACTCAGGCGCTTGAGGCGGGAAGGATCGAGGTGGGTGTTTTAGGCGAGTCGGCGATGTTACTTGTGTTCCAAGGCAAGGCGCGACAGCTCAAAGGAGCGAGCGCGCGAGAGCTGGGCATCCCTGGACTCGACGGGCCCCTGACGACCACGGAGCGTAAGCTCAGACGCGACCGAGGGGGCGTGCTCCGCTTCGTGCAGGCCTACGTGGAAGCGATTCATTATTTTAAGGCCAATAAACCGGGCACGGTGCGCGTCTTACAAAAATATATGCGCGGACTCAGCGAGCAACAGATCGGCGCTTGGGTAGATGACGTGAAGGCCAACCTGCAGGCGGCGCCCTATCCGGACGACGAGAGTCTGCGTTCGGAGCTGGAGCAGATTAATGCTCCAAAATCTCAGAGCATGGCCTATTTCGTCGACCGCAGCATACTCGATGAGATCAAGAAGAGCGGATTCATAGACCGCTTGTACAGATAGCAAGCAAAAGGCCGGGCATGGGCCATGCTTCCATGGCTGCCTCCTGTCAAATAAAAAGCCCCTAAGGCCATAAAAAGTCTTAGGGGGCTTCAAAAACAAACTTTCTAGACTCAAGCGAGTGGATGGATGGGACCGAAGGGTCAATCTACTGAGATCTTTTTTGCGCGGGGATTCTTTCTCTAGCCGGAACGAGTGTTCCGAAAACGAGATCCGCCAACGGAAGGACTACATTGAGATTGTTGAAATGTCGCTTGTGATGCATGTGGTGATGTGCATCGAGCCAGGCGAACCACGCTGTCTTTTCAAACCAACGCGCTTTGGGCACATGCATGCAGAAATGGAAATACTCGTAGAGGAAATAATAGAAACCTAAAGCCGCCATCCCGCCGAAGAAAATATTCAATTGGAGAAGATATTGAATCCAGAGCACTACAGGAGCATGCAGGCCAAGAATCAAAGGCGCATTCCACCAGGCGAATCTGATTTTCTTGAGGTTTTCGTTGTCCGACAGAAAGTAGGTTGGACCTGCGCGGAAGATCCCGTGGTGCATCAAAGCGTGAGATCGAAACGGATATGACCAGAGAGATTCGTGCATCAAAAACCGATGCAGAATCCATTCGAAAAAGCTTGCGTAGAGAAAAATAGAGACAAAGGCCACCGCCTCTGGGACTGGAGATATCATTTTTCCTTAAGTTCCTCCTCTAAAAGTGCTCGCAAGTTTACAGCGGAATGGCATCCTAATATAAAAAAAGGGGCAAACCGACCTGTTGCCCCTTTTGGTTACTCAGCAATGAGAAAACTACCAGCGGTTACGGCCACCGCCTCCGCTTCCCCTGCCTCTGCTTCCACTATCATCGCGCCTTGCCATAGGTTTGGCTTCGTTCACCACGAGCGTGCGCCCGTCGAGCTGCGTCCCATTCAAGGCCTCGATGGCCTTTTGGGCCTCGGCCCCAGAGCTCATCTCCACGAAGCCGAAGCCGCGTGACTGACCCGTAAATTTATCCGCGATCACCTTGGCTGATTCCACGGTGCCATGGACCGCGAATATTTCCTGCAGTTGCCCTTCCGTTACGGAATAGGGCAGCCCGCCAACATACAATTTATTATTCATGTTCTCCTCCTCTGAGAGAATTTTAAATGTCTTGACCCTGAGAAGCTAACCGCTATCGGAGCAGAACATGGGGAACGAAATGCTGGGAAACCACGCTCTGGTCGGTTTTCCTTTAGGTATTGTTCGCAAGGAGAGACTGTTTAGGCCTTCAACTTCTGTCTTTTCCTCTTTCAGAAGGCCCTATACTGAAATAGGAAAGCATTTTCAAACTACGTTGTTTCGTCCCCCATGTCAACCCTACCCTGGCACCCTTTTTGGTCAGTCTCATGGCTGACCGCTTGTCCTGTTTGGCGCGGGGATCGGATTGCGTATCGGACTTCCTTGCCTGGGAAGAACTAATAGATGCGGCTTACGCGTTTTGCTGAAGAGGCCGTGAGATCCACAAAGGCGCGGAGAATATCCGTGATCGTGATGATGCCAACTAATCTGTCTCTGTCGACTACAGGCAGGCCGCCGATCTTGTGATCAAGGAGAATCCGTGCAGCTTCGTCGAGCGGCGTTGCTGGTGTCACCGTCATTACTTTTTCGCTCATCGCTGCGCTGACTTTTGTTATCCTCATTTGGCGTCCGTGTTGACGTATATCGCGGTCGGTAATAATGCCAACGACCTTATCATCCATAATCACTGGTAACTGGCGAAATCCTCCGTCATGCATCTTTGCCTGGGCGACGATCAGTGTATCCTCGGTACTCACGGTTACCGGGTTTTTTACCATGCGCTCACCAACGTTCATAATGCTGGCTCCTTCTGAGATTTTTGAGAGTGCTCATCGTGCAAAAACCGAACCAGTGAGTTGGGAATTTCTAACTTGCTGATTTATCAGTTGATCTAAGGAATGGGTCGTCACCATCGCTTTAGAGAGGTGGTCAAATTTGTCAATCTTCTCCAGGTCCTACTTTCAAAACACCACGGTAAAAAATACACGGGGAAAATCAGATCCTTAGGTTCTGAGCCTCGCAATCCGATGCCTGAGGCGGTATATTCACTTGGCAGCAATTCAAGACCCGACACCGAAAACCTTACATTACAATCGGCGATCACATCAAAGCTATCATTAGAAGATGAACCAGACCGCTCTGAGTCGTCGCGGTGATATCCGCAACGTCGCGATCATTGCACACGTCGATCACGGAAAGACGACGCTTGTGGACGCGATGCTGCACCAGAGCGGTATCTTTCGCTTCAACGAGCAGGTGGTCGAGCGGGTCATGGATTCGCTGGACCTCGAGCGGGAGCGCGGTATTACTATCCTGGCGAAGAATACTTCAATTCATTACGCGGGAGTGAAGATCAACATCGTCGACACTCCGGGGCATGCCGATTTCGGCGGTGAGGTGGAGCGGACGCTTTCGATGGTGGACGGCGTGATGCTGTTGGTCGATGCCTCGGAAGGCCCTCTGCCACAAACGCGCTTTGTTTTAAAAAAAGCGCTCGAAGCCGGCCTGCCGCCGGTCATATGCATCAACAAGATCGATCGCGCGGACGCGCGGCCGTCCATCGTGTTGGACGAAATTTATGATCTATTTATCGATCTCGACGCGACAGAGGAGCAGATTGATTTCCCGGTAGTCTACACCGACGCCCGAGCCGGCGTCGCCACGCGCGATCTCAGTCAGCACGGAGAGAATTTGATGCCTTTATTCAGCCTTATTGTCGAGGCGCTCCCGGGACCGGCGGCGGATCTTTCTGCGCCGGTGCAGTTTCAGGCCAATAACTTGGACTATGACGATTACGTCGGCCGGCTGGCGATCGGACGGCTGAAGAGCGGCACGTTGAGGCCCGGCTCGTATGCGCTCTGCAGGATGGATGGCTCGACGCAGCCGGTAAGAATTATGCAGGTTTTCGGATGGCAGGGGCTAAAGCGGATCGAGATGGAATCGGCCGGCGCAGGCGACATCGTCGCCGTGGCGGGCATTGAGGAAATTCAGATCGGCGATACTGTCGCCGATCTGGACGATCCACGGCCGTTGCCGCCGCTGCGCGTGGACGAGCCGACGATCGCGATGATTTTCGGCGCCAACAACTCGCCATGGGCTGGTCGGGAAGGAGAATTCGTCACCTCCCGCAAGCTGCGCGAGCGCCTTTTCCACGAACAGCGC
This sequence comes from Binatia bacterium, assembly GCA_036004365.1. GTDB lineage: Bacteria > Desulfobacterota > Binatia > UBA9968 > UBA9968 > DP-36. Next base: position 17 of record DASYRN010000062.1, on the reverse strand, counting down.
AAGAACGTGAGCCTACG
>DASYRN010000061.1:0-6521 GCA_036004365.1 Binatia bacterium | reverse complement strand
TTCCAGCTCCTCGCGGGCGAGCGGCGCGCCGGGCTCCAGCGCCTTTTCGGCATTCACGACCGCGGGTAGCGCTTCATATTCGACAACGATGGCGCTCACTGCATCGTGGGCGAGGGCGCGGCTTTGAGCCACCACCGCCGCCACGGGAGTGCCGGCCGCGTGGACTGCCCCGCGCGCCAGCAGCGGATGGGGCGGTATCTTCATGCCGGGCCCCATCGGGATGGCCGGAACATGCAGCCGCTCGCTGAGGTCATCGCCGGTCACTACGGCGATCACTCCGTCCATCGCCTTCGCTGCGCTTGTCTTGATAGAAATTATTTTCGCATGCGGGTAGAGGCTACGCAGGAGCGCCATGTGGAGCATTCCTGGTAGCTGGATGTCCTCCGTATAGCATCCGGCGCCGGTAATCAGAGGCGCGTCTTCGACGCGGCGTATAGACGCGCCAATAAGTCCGGTCGTGGTGTGCTCTGTGGTCATGATGAAGCCTCGTATTTTAAAAAACGTGCTCGTAGCTCGGGTTCGTGTCCGCGACCCATGTTTCGTAAACTAGCACGATCAGGAATTACGAGCACGACTATTCCGTCTCGCCTTTCTCCGTCACTTGATCTCGTGACGAGGTCCTCACGGCGCCTACCTGAGAGTCCCAATCGAAGCGTTCGGGATGACGTTTCAGATATAATGAGGAATCTTTCTTTATTCTCGCAATCGAGACTAGCGGATAAGGCGCTGTTATTTCAACTTTAGCGCGGGTTCTAGAGCGGGGGACAAGGATGAATTAGAAAGATGAAAACGGAAGCCGTGATTGTGTTGGTGCTCGGATCGGGACCTACTTCTCCAGAAGTGGTTTCATCCGCTCGATGAGGTCTGGAGGCACAGTGCCGATCTCGCGTCCCAAAGCTTCGACCTCGTCGCCGGTCATTAAACTTGGTTCCAGACCTCTGCTTTTTGCATCGGCAATGACATCGGGATCCTTCATCATCTTCACGAATCCCTCGCGAAGAGCCTTGAGGCGGTCGGCGGGAATTCCCGGGGGGCCGAAGAACGGGCGACCCATTTCGTCGGGAAGCACAAATATTTTGGCTATCCGCCTATGGTGTTCACTGACTTTCTGCTTATCCATGTACTCCCACACGGTTGGAACATTAGGCAGATTGGGGTGGCGCTTTTGTCCACCTTGAGTGAGCACTCGGACAAAACCTGTCTTGGCCCAGGTGCGGCCCGGTTCGCTGCCAAAATAGGCTTGAACGGACCCACACCAGCACTGGACCTCGCCGCGCTCCATCGCCAGGTTGGCATCGGCCGCGCCTTGATAACCGGGCACCATCGCCAATTTGAGACCAAAGGCTTCCTGGAGAAGTCTGGGAAAATAATAGGCCGCGGTGCCGAGGCCCGTGGCGGCGCACTTGGGTGGCTCGACGGCATCGCGCATGTCCAACAAAGTCTTGTACGGCGTGTCCGCCCGGATATAGAAAATCCGATCGGTCTTCTCAGGGGAGCCGATCCAGCTGTATTTAAACCAGTCGAACTTGATTTCTTTGTGGCCTGAGAGCTGCTGGATGTAGAGCCCGGGACTCACGACTCCAAGCGTCAAGCCATCCGGTTTGGCAACGCTATAGACATAGTTCGCCGCGATCATCGAGCCGCCGCCCGTCATGTTCTGGACGACGAAGGTCGGGTTTCCCGGAACGTATTTACCCAGATGGTGAGCGATAATCCGCGCCCAGACATCAAACGCGCCGCCCGCAGTGAAGCCGGCGCGGATGGTTACGGTTGCGCCCTGGTAGAAAGGGGTCTGGGCCGCGAGATCAGATTTCCAGAGCAAACAAGCTAAGAGCGCCAACAGTAATGTTTTTATCTTGGTCCTCCTAGCTTGAGACGCGCTTCATAAAATCATTGCGCGGTAAATCGTTGCAGCCGGGTTGGTCGAAGATGCCGAACTGCATACTACGCGGGATATATCCCCGAATCGAGGGTAAATCAAAGCCTGCAGGCCAAGTTCAACGATCCAACATGGCTGGCGATTTCTAACTACGTGGTTGATTTTGGATGTAATGACCGGGTCAATTTCGGTTTGTTCCTCTACTGCCACGATAAAGATTCAAGGGGAGCAAAACCAAGCCGGCGAGCCAAACAAACGCGCCGGCGAAAAGAAAAGCAGAGTCCATGCCGTATAGGCCGATGAAATATCCCGCCGCGATGGGCGTGGGGACGACGACGATTTCGGTGACCAGTGAGGCCAGTCCATAAGAAGAAGCTTGGATGTTCGAGCCTGCTACATCCATGACCGCCGCATAAGTTATGTTCATCAAGGTATAGAAAAATAGGCCGTTGGCTGCGATCACGACGCTCAGCGGGATGCCGGGCGGAACGACTCCCAGAAGCATGAATAGCGCTCCTTGCAGGATGAAAGATGGAAAAAGCACGACCTTGCGGCCAAAGTGATCGGACAACCACCCCAGGATCGGTTGAGAAAGGGTGCCCATTGCATGGAGCAGCGCGATGAAGAAACCGAGGGCGAATGGCGAATAACCCAAGTGTTCCTGCAAATAGATAGGTAAAAACGTCATCACGACCAGGCGGCCCATCATGGCCAGTCCCTTTGAGGCAGAGATACCCAAGAACACCGGGTGTTTTACTAACTCAAGAATTTCCCGAAACTGGGTGGAGCGCGAAGCTGTTTCCTCTGCAGTGAACAATTTCTTTAGACTCCGCCACACGACAAATCCCGCGAGCAGCCCGGGAATGAATTGCAAGGTTAGAAAGTCTTTCCAGTAAAGCGCGATGAGCAACGCCCCGACCGCCATGGGTGTAAGCGTATCGCTGATGGTTGCGCCCATTCCGTGGACTGCCAGCGCCATGGCTCGGCGTTCAGGAAAACGCGTGGACAAAGAGGCGGCGGCAGGCGGATGCCACAAAGCGGTTCCCAAGCCTATGAGGCCCGCGCCGCAGAGGGCAAGAATGAAAGCCGAAGAGATTCCCATTAGAACGTAGCCCACCCCCATGGAAAAAAGCGCGGCAGCGAGAAAAATCGCCCGGTATTTCACCATGGCGTCGGCGAACATTCCCACAGGAAAATCCAATGTGCCTTGAACCAGTTGTCGCGCCGAAGTCAGCGCTCCCACCTGAACATCATTGAGACCCAACCCGGCTTTGATAGACGGCACCACAACAGGGAAGAGTTGTTGAAACCAGTGAATCACGAAGTGACCGCCGGTGATCACACTGAGCAGTTTGAGTCGCGCCGGTCCGAGAGCGCGGACCGAATCCAAGATGTTCTTGATATTGGGCATGTATGAGTGAGGAGCGCGCAGTTCCAGGTTCGAGTTGCGGAACAACTCCGCGCTAAATTCGAGACGAAAAAACTAACATGTAACGCAATACGATCTTTCCTTGCAAGTCTGTCGTTGGTCTTTTGGCGAAAAACGGGGAGGGAAAGGATTATTACCTTTCTCTCGATTCTAAAATTCTCATGCGTGCAAGATAGTCGAGTCGCCGCAAGAAAGTTGCGTCGGCGAAGTCTGACCCTGGCGCTCCACTTGCGGGGGGCCTATTGAATAGAGCTTTTTGACCTTGACGATTCTTCAAGCGCGGCGATATAGATGCCGTAAGAAAAGGATGAAGGATGTTCATTATTCATCCTTCCTAGTTCATCCGGGAATTCTTCACAGTAAAATGAACGAGCCGCCAAAGCGGAAAAATTGTCGGCGGCGCATCGATGCTCGTTGGAGGATGACATGACCGTTCTCAAGACCGCGATCGCGACCTACCCGCACACGAAAGGCCTGAAGGATGGCACCGTGTCGGTGCCCGGCGTTGAGTTCGAGCATGTCGAGATCTCGCCGATTATCGGCGCTTTCCGCCGTATGTGCCGCACGCTCGACTTCGACCTCTGCGAGATGGCCATTACGACGTACCTGACCGCCAAGGCCCACGACAAACGGTTCACGGCGCTGCCCGTCTTCGTCTTGCGCCAGTTCCATCACTCCCCCATCGTCCATAACGTAAAGTCTGGCGTGCAGTCGCCGAAGGATCTCGAGGGCAAGAAGGTGGGTGTCCGTGCATACACTGTCACGACCGGTGTCTGGACGAGGGGGATTCTCGCGACCGAGTACGGCGTCGACCTCGGCAAGATCACCTGGGTGGTGGTCGACGAAGAACACGTTCAGGAGTACCGGAAGCCCGCCAACGTGATGGAGCGACCTGGGGCGAACCTGGCTGAGATGCTCATCGAGGGCGAACTCGCGGCCGCCATCGGTGTCGGCAAGGTCGACTCTCCGGACGTCAAGCCGCTCATCCCCGACGCGGCGGCGGCCGAGGCGGCCTGGTACCGGAAGACGGGCATCTATCCCATCAACCACACGGTAGTGGTCAAGGACGCGCTGCTTCAGTCCGATCCCTCGCTGGCGCCCCGGCTCTTCGCCGGCTTCGAGGCGGCCAAGGCGCAGTTCCTAAAGCAGCTCAGCTCAGGCGCCGGGCTGCCGGCCGACCTACAGGTCCTGGCTAATCGTCGGAGCATCGTGGGTGACGATCCGCTCCCCAACGGTCTGGCACGCAATCGCAAGGCGCTGGAGGCCATCGTCCGGTTCGCGCACGAGCAGAAGATCCTGCCGCGCACGGTCAAACCGGAGGAGATGTTCGCGGCCAACACGCTGGACCTGGCGTAACGCGGCGCGCCCATGTGACCTATTTCGATCGTCAGGAGTGCCAGAACCAGCCTCGGTTATTCGTCTGTTAACATCACCTCGGGTGCTTTTTTCCTCGGCGCGGTGCGAGCCTTTGCGCATGTGATGTTGTTTTCCTTCGAGACCTTCGTGTCGCGTGGTTAAAATCATCCCACCACGAAGAGCACGAAGCACACGAAGTGACGATCATTCATCGTGCCAAGACACCAAGACCGCAAAGAATGTTTTTCATTCGCTTTGGGCTTCGTCTCTCGTCCGACGGCCCGTGATACACTAGCAGCGCGCGGTATAGGGCACTGCGCGACGGGCAAGTTTCGGGTCACTTTTTGGGCGGACGGAGGAAGAGGCTTAGGAGGGCCGAGGCGAACAGCAGGCCGATGAAGATGCTGAAGGAAAGGAAATAGCTTTGGGTGGCGTCGAAGAGGAAGCCGAAGAAGGGCGGTCCGCCGGCGCTGAACGCGTGGGTGAAAAATGAGCCCATGCCGCGGATTTTTCCGAGCGAGATGCGTCCGAAGTAGTTGGCCCAGATCATTTCCGCCAGGATGGAGGTTCCACCCATGCCGATGCCGTAGAGAAAAAATCCGCCGTAGAGAGAAAGAACCCCGGGAGACGATAGGGCCAACAAAATTCCCGCGGCTTGTATCAGAAACTTGGCCATGATGAGCCTGCCGATATCCGAGCGCTCGGCGAGGAGCCCCCAAACGATGGGCGTGCTGAACTGCATGAGGGCTATGGTGCTCATGACGAGCGCTGCGACCATCGCCGGATGACCCTGATCACTCACGAAGGAGAAAACGTGAAGGTTCAGCCCGCTCACGCCGACGTGGGCAACGCCGAAGGTGGTGACGATCAGCCAGAAGGCCGGGGTGCGCAGCGCTTCGCTTCGGCTCCAGGCGACGTCGGCGATTGCGCTCCGCACTCTCGCGGAACCGGCCTTGTTCGCAGCCGCTCCGCTATCGTGCTCATCGCGGGATCTTCCGTCCGGCAGGAGCCCCATGTCTTCGGGGCGCCGGCGCATAAAGAGCAGGGCAGGGCTTACCACCAAAGCCAATGTAAGCAGGCCGAAAACAGCCCAAGCCCCGCGCCATCCCGCGTACGCGATCAGCGAGGCCGCCAAGAGAGGCATGGCGACTTTGGCCAAGCCGTGGCCCATGCCGGCTAGGGCGAGGGCGCGGCCGCGCATACGGACGAACCAGCGTGAGATGGAGACATTCACCACCATCTGGCCCATGAGTGAGTCGCCTGGACTGATCAGGAGCCAGCGGAAAAGCAGGAACTGCCAAAAATCTCGCGCCTGTCCGAGGAGGAGAAAGCCGATCCCCGAAACCACACCCCCGGCGGCCATAAGCCACTTTCCGCCATGCCGGTCTATGAGGGTGCCCACCAGCGGCGCCGCGACCGCGCCGATGAGCACCTCTCCCGAGCGGATGAGCGAGAAGACGCCCCTGGAGACCCCAAGGTCACTCGAGAGAGGTTTGAGAAAGACGCTCAAGGTGCTCGATATCGAGAAGGCGGAGGCGATGTGGGCGAGAAAGCCGACGGCGACGATCATCCAACCGTAAAAAAATTTTGATTCGTTGGTTGTTTGCTCCGCGCGGGTCGAAGATCGCACGCCGTTCGTTGTATCAAGGATGCGCTCGAGACTACAAGGCGATACGATAGATTAAGCGAGAGGCGTGAGCCGTGAGGCGTGAGGGATTAAAAGATGCGTGGTCCTCAGCGCCGGTGGGTCTCGGTTGGGTAGCCACGTTTGACCCAGCCCTGATATCCCTCCGGCATAATGAAGATGTTGCGATAACCACGATACTCGAGGAACACGGCGCGATCGGCGATGTCATA
>DASYRN010000060.1:0-13791 GCA_036004365.1 Binatia bacterium | reverse complement strand
AACCGCTCTGCCCTATTTTAATTCTCGTCCCTTCCGATTCGCTGCGGCGCCGGCTCAAAATCCTCTTCGCCAGAGAGCGCCGCCTGAGTTTGTTGAATGTTCACATCCTGACCTTCTACCAACTCTCCTTAAGGCTCTGTGAAGAGCACGCCGGCGCCGCCGGCCTGAGCCTTCAGGACAACGGGCTTCTTGAAGAAATGCTAAGGCGGATTATCCGAAAGAGGCTTCCGGGCGCCGAACCGTTTCTTGGCCTCGAAGAAGAAGCAGGCGGCTGCGCGGCGCTTTGGCAGACACTGAGAGATCTTAAGGACGGAGCGGTGGACCCTTCCGTGGCTCGCGAGGCCGTGAAAGCAGGCCTCTTCGGAGAGGAGGCAAGCGAACAGGCTGATCGACTCTTTGCTCTTTTCGCTACCCTTCTTACCTGTTGCGAAGAGTGGAACATACACGATTACTCCGGCCTGGATCTGATGGCCTTGGAGAAAGTTTCTTCATCGCATTACCTGAAGCAGTTCGCCCACATCTTCTACTACGGCTTTTACGATCTAACGCAGGTCCAGCTCGATCTATTTCGAGCGGTCGCGCGGCGATATCCAACCACCCTGTTCTTTCCAGTCCTGCGCCAGAGACCCCCGCATCTGGCTTGGACCTTTGCCGAGCGCTTCTATGAAAGATATCTGCATGGCTTGGCGGATACCACCTCTCAAAGTCGAAATCTACCGACCAGTGCCTCTCGAGAACCAGCCACCGCCCAGCTCTCGCTTCTGCCTCTTTTCGCCGACGAATCAGAAAAGCGAAACAGACCCGAACTCGAAAACCTTCCGGTCACAATCTTTAGCTGTTTCAGCGGCCGCGACGAAATCGACACAGCCGCCAAAGAGATCTTGCGATTGGTTACCGAGGAGGAATTTACATTCGATGAGATCGGCCTGGTGGGACGAAGCCTTGATTCCTATCTCTCCTCGATCAAGGAGATCTTTTACGAGCATTCCATCCCTTTCAACAGTCCAGCGGAAGAACCGCTCGTCCAATATCCTCTGGTTAAAGCGGTCCTCCTGCTTATCCATTTGCCCCTTAGAGATTATCTTCGCTCTCACGTCATCGATTTGATTGGCTCCCCTTTCTTCAGAAATTCCTCAAAAAAGAATTTTTCCCGACCCGACTTTTGGGATCTTCTCACGCGCCGTCTAGGAATCACCAAGGGAAGAGAAGAGTGGCGCCGACTAGAGAGGTACATGGACAACAACTTAGGATTGCCGGAAAGCACGAACGACGAGGAGAACCCCAGAAAGATCCTCATCGCCGCGAGCGAAGTCCGCGCCCTGTGGAATCTTTTCACTGAACTCCATGGTGATCTTTCGGCTCTTCCCCAAGAAGGCACCTGGAGTGAGTACGCCGCGCTCTGGCAAAGCCTGTTCAAGAAATGGCTGGGGATCGAGCCGGCGCCTCGATCAGACTCGTCGGCTGGGCTCGTTGAGCAAACCGTTGTTGAGATTCTCAAGCGGCTTCCCACCTTGGACGTTATCGGAGAAAAAATTCCTCTGAGCGATTTTCTCCAGACCTTTGGGCGCTGGCTGGAGCGGGCCAAGGTTCCGTTGCCGGAGATGAACGCCGAGGGAGTCGCGGTTTTGGACGCGATGGCGGCCAGAGGGATCTCCTTCCGTGCCCTTTTTATCCTTGGCGTGAACGAGGGTCTCTTTCCCCGCACGATCCGAGAGGATGCGTTTCTGAGAGATCGTGAGAGAGAGTCCCTGGAGACCGTGCTGGGATATAAAGTGGCGACCAAACTCGGCGGCTTCGATGAGGAGAGACTGCTGTTTACCTTGCTCGTCGGAGCAGCAAAGGAAAAACTCTACTGCCTTTACCAAAGAAATGACGAATCAGGAAGATCGCTCAGCCCCTCTTGGTATCTCGACGAACTCTTTCGTGTTCTCCGCCTGGAAAATCTCAAACAGATTAGCGTCCCGCGCGGGAGGATAGAAAAGGGGGCGCTCCAGCCGTTCGACCGTAAAGAGCTGCTGCCTCCTTACGAGCTGGCGCTCCAACTCATCCTGACATTGCAAGACCCGACACCTTTAGTACAGCTCTGCTTGCCTTCGCCCTGTCTCTACAGCCGCGGGAGACAAGTCATCGAGCGCCTTGAGTCCGCCGGGGATCTCCTCACCGAGCATGATGGCATTGTGGACCCCGCCTCGGGATACTGGGAACGACTCTGCCGCGAGGGTATGTCTCCGACATCCTTGGAGGGGTATGCGCGCTGCCCGTTTCAGTTTTTCGCCCGAAATCTCCTTGGGCTGGAGCGACTCGACCGGCCGGAAGAAACAACAGGTCCGGCTCCCGCCGATGTCGGAAAGATCGTGCATTCGATCCTGAAAGGGTTTTATCAGGAGCTTACGGACCGGAAGGTTCTGATTTCAAGAGACTTCTCTACGGACACGGCGGCGATCCTGAGGGCGGCAACGCAAAGAGTCTTTGTCGATTTCGAGCGCAGCTCTCCCATCGGTTATCCCCTCGCCTGGGAGATATGCCAGGAAGAAATCACGATGCTGCTGGAACAGGTCGTCGCGCAGGATCTCAAAGAGCTTTTCGACTCGGGCTATCAGCCCGTCGCTTTCGAATGTGAAGCCACGGACCAACTGCCGGAGGACTGGCCGACCTCTTTGAGCGGGCTTACTATCTGCGGGCGCATGGATCGTATCGACTATCGATCTCAAGACAACAGCTATCGTGTCATCGACTACAAGCTGAAATACGCAAGATCCCGATCTCCCGCTGACAAAAACCTCCTTCGCTCGGCCTTGCGCGGCCAAAGACTGCAGCCGCCTTTTTATCTGCTTCTGGGAAAGAAACAGGCGCAGCGCCAAAACGCCGCTGTCGGGACCGCATTTTATTTTCTGGCGCCTCAGTGGTCTGACGGTCCGTTAGTCATCGAGACATTTCCAGGTGACGCCTGGGAAGGCAGGTCGGGAACCAGCTTAAAAGAAAGCGTGGCCTTTCTCGTAGACGGGATTCGCAGGGGTTTTTTCTTTATACAACCCGGAGACGACTACTGCCGGTATTGCGAGGTTTCTGAGATTTGCCGAAAGACCCACCTTGCCACGGCCTGGAGGGTGGAAAGAGATCCCAGGACCGGAGCTCATCTGGCCCTCAGAGAGAAGGAAGCCGAGTAGCGGATGGCGACGCCCCTTCGATCCGCAGAGCTTTCGGATTTTCCAGAGCGGGAGACGGCCGCCACGACTTTTGACCGGAATGTGGTGGTCACGGCGGGCGCGGGAACAGGAAAGACGAGCCTGCTCGTTGATCGGCTCGTGCACCTTCTGATGCGGACTCCGGAAGTGAAGATGACTCAAATCGTCGCCCTCACCTTCACGAATAAAGCCGCCAACGAGATGAAATTGCGGCTGCGTGACCGGCTGGAATCTTATATCGCCACCCGTCTGGACACCGAACCTTGCGACGAAAGAGAAGATCGTGTTCAACGCGAACTTCGGTCCTTGATCGAGAGATATCATCTCTCCAAGGAGAACATCGACCGCCTTTCGATCGATGCCCTGCGTCAGATCGAACGCAGCGAGATCGGTACCATCCACAGCTTCGCGGCGACCTTGGTCCGTCTCTATCCCATGGAAGCTGGCGTCGATCCGCAATTTGTTGAAGACGAGGGAGCGCAATTCGAACGTGCTTTCAACGAAATGTGGACGCTCTGGTTGGATCAACAACTCTCTTACCAAACAGCCCGAAAGGACGAGTGGAAAAATGTTCTAAGAAAAATGACTTTAGATGAAGTCCGAGGGCTTGCGTTTTCGCTCTGCTCCGAAACTGTGGATCTTCAGCGACTCCGTGCCGCCACACACGAGGCGAGACCTCCGGTACCGGTTCTTGCGTGGTTGCATTCCCTGAAAGAGAGAGCTTTTTCACTCTCACAGCAACACGCCGAAGAGAGAAACAATGAAAGGCTGGTGCGGGCTTCGCTCGCGATTCTTGAAGGGTTCCTGAATTCAAGCGGCCCGCCAGAGGACGAACTTAAGGATGAGAGGGATTTCCTGCTCTCGGGTCGAGCCATCCATAGAAATCTCAAGGGATGGGCCGATGGCGAATTGGAAGAGGCACAGGAGATCTTGCGCGTGGCAAAACGACTGTGCCAGGTCGACGATTCATTAAGCCGGTCGCTTTGCGATCTTCTTGTCCCTTTTGCCGAGCAGTTTCGCCAGGCCTTTACCCGTGCGGGCAGGATCTCTTTCGACGGATTGCTGGTGCGAGCGAGAGATCTGCTTCGCAATCATCCGAGGGTCCGCCAGGAGCTGAAGCGCCGCTTCAAAGCGATCCTCATCGACGAGTTTCAGGATACCGATCCGATTCAGTACGAGATTCTGATCTATCTGGCCGAAGAATTAGGCTGTCAGGCTCGCGAGTGGCGCGAAGTCACGCTCACCCCGGGCAAGATCTTTGTGGTGGGAGATCCGAAGCAGTCCATCTATGCGTTCCGCCGAGCGGACATTGAGGCGTATCTCGAAGTCGTGGAAAAAATCATCAAGGCACAGAACGGCATCGAATGTCGTCTGACCACCAATTTTAGGAGCCACGGAGCCATTCTGGACGCCGTCAACGGAATCTTCGGCCGGCTGATCCAGGCCGCACAGGGGCTTCAGCCCGATTATATCCCGATCCGCCCCTTCCCTTCAGCGAGCGAGGAAAACACAGATCAAGATTCGCTCCTATTTCGCAAAGTGACCCTTCGCAAAGTGCAAGGCAGCGGGGAAAAGCTCAACTCGGAATTGGCCCGCAGGCTCGAAGCGGAAAGCCTGGCGCGATGGCTCGACGAAGAGGTCTTCGGCAAAGCCCGTATCCTCGACAAAGAAGGAAAGGCCGCGTTCGCTCAGCTGAAGGATGTCGCGATACTTTTCAGGAAACTTACCGACGTGCATCGATATCTGGAGCCCCTGCGAAGAAGAGGCTTACGCTATGTCGTCGAGGGCGAAAAGCACTTTTACACGGTGCAGGAGATCATCGACGCCGTCAACTTACTTCGGGCGGTGGAGAATCCTTATGACCGCTTGGCTTTGGTCGGCGTCCTGCGCTCGCCGTTGGGCGGGCTCAAAGACGCCGAGATCTATGAACTCCATCAGCAGGGTCTGCTGGATTATCGGGCCGCAGAGCGGGTCAGACAGTGCCGCAAGAAATCCGGCGCCGCCGTCATCCAGCTTTACTCGGCACTCCATAAGCTCCACCAAGAGACGAAGCCTCTGCCCGTGGGAGAGGCCGTGAACCATATTTTTAACAGCGTGCCGATTCGCCTCCTGGCGGCACATTCCTTCCATGGAGAGCAAGCGGTGGCAAACCTGGAGAAGCTTCGCCACCAAGCGGAACGAATGGGCAGAGAGGAACTCAGCACCCTTAAAGAAGTCATCGCTCGATTGGAGTCGAGGGTTCTGGAACTCAGGGAAGAAAGTGAAAGCGCGCTGGCCGAGGAAAATCTCGATGCCATTAGGATTCTTAGCATTCACAAAGCCAAGGGGTTGGAATTCCCGGTGGTCATCCTGGCAGGTTGCCATATGACTCCGAACCACGGCGCCGACGGCCTTCCGGCGGTGTTCCACGATTGGTCCACGAATCTTGTGGGGCTACGGACAGGATCCTACTGGAGTCTGCCGGGCGTCTATCTGGCGGAGAGAGCCCAGCGGCGCGAAGAAGAAGAGCAAAAGCGGGTCCTGTACGTGGCCATGACCCGAGCACGCGAGCATTTGATGCTCTCATGTGCGCCGACGGAGTGGCGCACCGAAACGAGCTTTCTTTCCATGCTCGAAGCGGCTCTGAACCGAGACATCACGGCCTTGGAAAAATCCTGTCTCATTCCGGTCGGAAACGGGGCTATCGACGTCCAGGTGATCCGAGAAAACCCCAGCCCCCCAGGAAGATCCCGAGCCGAGAAAGGAGAGGGCCGACCTCAGATCGATTGGAAGAGTTATGCCCGACTCTGGCAGCGCCGCGCCGAGGAGCGCGACGCGGCGCTGAAGACACCTATTTTTCTCAGCCCGACCTCGCTCAAACAGCGGGAGGCGGAACTGACTGAAAGGTTAGATGAAAGGAAAAAGCTAGGGGTCTCGGACCTTTCTCTGTTGATAGGAGAGCTGGCCCATCGCTTCCTCCAAGATTGGGATTTCACCGCCGACCCTCAAAGCTTTCGCGATAGTTTAAGACCGTTCTTACAAAAATGGCTCCAGCCCGAAGTCGATTCCCATCCGGTGTCCCTCGCGCGTGAGCTTGAAAAGATTTGCGCGGCCTTTTTCTCCTCCGCGATTTATCAAGAGCTTTGCTCTTCTCGAATCCTGGGCCGCGAGATCCCACTTTTGCTTCCCTGGAACGGGCAGATTATGGAAGGCGTGATAGATCTGCTGTACGAGAGAGAGGGACACCTCTACCTTGCCGACTATAAGACCGACCGGATCGAGAAAAAAAATCTTCCCCAGGCCGCAGAAAGCTACCACCATCAAGTTCAAATCTATTCGAGGGCTGCTCGGGAAAGCCTTCGGCAGGAAGTCACGGGGTTCAAGCTGATCTTTCTAAGATTGGGTGCCGCGATCGAACTTAAACCGGATTAGGACCGAAAACTTTCTTCGATCCGTCCCTGTTCCCACCCTCCTTGATTGGCCCGGGGCCAGCGCATATGATAATGGCGAAAGGAGAAAGCCATGAACGAAGGAGTAAACAAAGAAAAGTTGTTGACCGACTTGAAGACATTGATCACCGACGCCGAGGAACTCCTAAGGGCCACGGCTAACCAGGCGGGTGAGAGAGTGTCGGCGGCGCGCAAGCGCATCGAGGAAAGTCTGGAAAAACGTAAAGTGACGCTATCGGAGGCGGAGGATCTCCTGCTCGATAAAACCCACGAGGCGGCCAAGGCAGCGGACGAGTACGTTCGGCATAATCCGTGGGGCGCCGTCGGCATTGCGGCAGGTATCGGTTTAGTCTTCGGGCTCATCATGCGGCGCAATTAATAGTCCCCCTTATGGCTGCCGAGGAGACCCAAACTGCTTCGACCTCAGCCAGGGGCCTTTTTAGCTCCCTTAGGTCTCTGCCGGCCGCTCTGCTCGACACCCTGAAGACCCGGCTGGATCTACTCCTTACGGAGCTTGAAGAAGAACGGGACCGACTCACAAAAATTCTCCTCCTCGCTGCAATCTCGCTTTTTTGTCTTAGCTTGGGGATCCTATTTCTGACCTTGTTCATCGTGGCAATCTTCTGGGATACCCACCGGCTCTATGTGGTCGGTGGATTTGCCGCGCTCTATCTGATCCTCGCTGGGATCACGTGGCTCATCCTCAGAAAAAAAGCCCGGTTGAGACCCAAATTCCTTTCCGCCACGCTATCCGAGCTCGCGAAAGATCGGGACCGGTTAAGGTCGTAGTACCGTGAATAGAAAACTGTCGGAATTAGCACGGCGCCGGGAGAGCTTAATCTCCCGGGCGGAAGCTCAGAGAGAGGACCTGCGAAATATCTTGCATGAGATGCGTAAGCCGTTCAGCCTTGTCGGCGCCGGCTTGGCGCTGCATCCGATCCTCAAGCTCACCCCACCGGTAGCGCTGGCACTTACAGCTTTTTTCTTGATCTTCCGGCCGCGAAGAAAACCTAAGCGGCCTCTGCTCATTGGAATACGCTGGCTGTTCCTTCGCCTGCTGCGGGCGTTGGGATTGCGACGGCGGACCTGACCTTCAGTTTCGTTAGACCCCCCGTGACAGACTGCGAACGAGCACAGACGACATCAAGCTGCTTCGGCCTTAACGGGAGGTAGTTGATCCGGTATTTTCCGTGCGCCGATTTATCGGATGATCGGCCAGTAGCGTCCTTTTTTTTGAGTAAGAGTCAAAGAGACGTTGTAGAGCCTCTCCAAGACATCGCGCTTGAGAATTGTGCTTGTTTTTCCCGAGTCCAACACTTTTCCATCCTTTAAGACGAGCGTCTTTTTAAAAATGGGGAGAATCTCCTCAACATGGTGAGTGATGTAAATAAGAGCAGGGACCCTTCTCCGCCTTCCCAGTTCCTCGAGAGTCTCGAGAAAGTTTTCCCGGGCTCCCGGATCCATGCCGGCGCAGGGCTCATCGAGGATGATCATGTAGGGCTTGGCCATGCGGGCGCGGGCAATCAGAACCTTCTGTTGCTCGCCTTGTGAGAGAGTGCCGAAATCCTGGCCGCTCAAGTAGGAGCAACCCATCTGCGCCAAATAGTTTCGCGCCTCGGTATAATCTTGCCGTCTCGGCTCAGCCCCGAAGCCTTCAAGGAGACCGATCTGCGCATACCTTCCTGAGACGACGGTTCTTAACACGTTTTCTCTAGGGGGGATCTGAAAGGCGAGGGTGGAGGTCACCCATCCGATACTCTTTCGAAGCGCGCGAAGATCGATCAGCCTCTTTCCCTTTCGATAGACCATCCCTCCATCATTCGGCCAGATGTAACCGCAGGCGAGCTTGACCAGCGTGGTTTTTCCCGAGCCGTTGGGACCCAGGATCGCCCAGTGCTCTTCCTGCCGGACTTTCCAGTTAACGGAGTCGAGAATCTTTCTTCCGTCCGCGAAATACGAAACGTTTTGGAGATCGAGCGCCGGAACACGTCCTTTCAATCCCTGCTTCTTCACCGTGATCGCCTGTAGAACATTACACAGTTTTGCTCCTTTTCTCCACCAAGCGGGCGATTGAGGTTGCCATAGGTTTTGTCATAGAATAAGGGATCTTTTGACCCCCCAAGTTTTCCGATGCGTACCATGATCGTGGTGCTTCTTATTTTGCTTGCGCTTCCTCTGGTGACGATTCTATCCGGAGCGGCTCAGATCGGAACCGATTACCGGACCGCAAATCGCTCCAGTGCGGGGATCGCCCCGGATCCGGAAAAGACGCCGGAAGCGATCATCCAGGTCTATGCGGCCCGCGCCTTGAATTGGCGCGGCATTTTCGGTGTGCACACGTGGATCGTCACGAAACCGGAAAATGTTTCACACTACACCGTGCACGACGTCATCGGCTGGCGGACATTTCGCAATCTGCCTGCGATGGTATCAGCACAGGGTATCCCGGATCGCTACTGGTTCGGAAACCGGCCGGAAATTATCGCCGAGCTGCGGGGACCGGCGGCGCAGCAAGCCATTCCCGAAATCGAAAAAGCCGTGGAGACCTATCCCTATATTCGCGACTACCGGGTATGGCCCGGCCCCAACAGCAATACATTTACAGCCTATGTCGCCCGCCGCGTCCCCGAGCTAAAACTGGAGCTTCCGGTCACGGCAATTGGAAAGGATTTTCCCGTGAATGGAGCGATGATGGACCGTGCGCCCAGCGGAACAGGATACCAAGTGTCGATCTATGGCTTGCTCGGGCTGATGGTGGGGTGGAAAGAGGGTGTGGAAATCAATCTGCTCGGCTTGAGTTTCGGCTTAGACTGGAACTCCCCTGCTCTCAAACTTCCCTTAATTGGCAGGCTGGGTTTCCCCGAGGTTCAGTCGAATCATGGCGAAAAATCTGACCCGCCGCACGATTGAACCTTGCCGTTCACTCGACTTCGCCCTTATCGAACACAATCTTTTTCGGCCTCTTTCCTGAAGATTCAATTCTGTTCAAAAGGGCTTCCAATGTTTCCAATGAGAGTTTCGGAATCCAGGGCACGTCCAAACTTCGTGTGCTTCGTGCTCTTCGTGGTGACCCTTCGACACAGCTCAGGGCGAACGGATCGGAATCATGCTGCGCTAGTCGAAGCATAACCACGAAGGATCCGCCACAGGACTTTGGACGGATCCGCCAATGCTTTGTGGCGGACACGAAGGTCTTGAAGAAAGACAACAAGACTCGCGCAAAGGCGCAAAGGGTAGACTGGTACCTCCCACGAACCCGACAAATAAGAACGTCGTACGGACACCTTTCTTACGACGTGCATTGACGACTTTTTACTTCCAAAGATTATCGAGACCGAAAGCAACCGACCCTCGGGCATAAAAGAGCAGCGCAGCAAGCAAGAGAACCGCGTTGTCCTTCCAGGCCGACTCATGGCCGTGGATGGCGTGACGGCTCAAAAATCTTAAATCATCCTTTAGTCGCTCATCGCCGAGAGCGCTTTTTACCCTTTCTGCTCTTTCAGGCAGCGTCCGTATCCAAACCCTCTGCACCCGAAAGGTCGGAATCAAGAAAATAATGACCATGAGCGCGGCGATCCGGGTCTGATAACCCAATGTGAGTCCCGCTCCTCCCAAAACCATGAGCGCAACGGCCACAAGACCGAAGAAATAGGATCCTCTCGGGAAAACGACTTCGGCTGTTTCTATGGCATGGGGCCATCGGGCAACGTTGCTGAGACCGCTGGAGAAAAAACGAAGACCTAAGGCAATTCGGAGAATGGTCTCGACGAGCGCGGCGTAACCCTGATCCATAAAATCCTTCCTCCCCTTTAAGAGTAAACGGAACAGTTTGCGATTCTCTAGGATTCTCAATTCATTTCCGCTTCTGGCAACCCTCTCCCGCTGGCGGGAGAGGGTGAAGGGTGAGGACGGCTCCGTGGATCACCCCTCATCCTGACCTTCTCCCGCAAGGGGAGAAGGAACCAGAATCCTGAGGAAATACCATTTAAACCAATAAAGCCGATTTTAATAGCCGTTTATTCAGGACCTGAAAGCAGGCAAGACGCGCTCTGCGAATAGCCGTATATTTTTGAGCGCCAGCTCCTGCGGCATGCCGCCGAAGTGAAACGTACCGGAAAGAGCAGTCAGACCGACTTGTTCCCGCCAGTGGCGGATCGTATCGACGCACCGCTGCGGGTCGCCCGCGATCACGAATCCTTCCGTGAGCTGCGTTTGGACATCGCGCACGGTTAGGAATCCACGCGACTTGCGATTAGGGTCCGCCGCCGCGTGAACATCGAAGTAGTTCTCCAAATAGGGACTTGCCTCGCACACCGCCTGCTCCAAGCTCTCCGACACGTAGATGTGAAACTTACCCAGGACTTGAGTTCGCGTGACATCGTGCCCGGCCCGCGCCAGGGCCGCACGGTAGACTCTGACAAGCCCGGGCAATAAGTCGGGCTCCTTATAGAGATAGGGAAGAGTCATGAGATTAAAGCCGTTCTCGCCGGCCCAGCGGAATGAATCTTCGCTGCGCGCGCAGCCCACCCAGAGCGGCGGATGCGGCCGCTGTACCGGCTTGGGGAGCACGCGAACGTCGTCGTAGTGAAAAAACTCGCCCCGGAAGTTGACCGGCTCATCCGACCAAGCCTGGCGGATGATCTCCGTCCCTTCTTTCATGCGGCCGGTTGCTTCCTCGAATGAAACACCAGAACGCTTATACTCGATCAGTTCGGACCCCTTTCCGAGGCCGAAATCCAACCGGCCGTTCGAGACCACATCCACCATCGCGTAGGATTCGGCAACCTCTATGGGATTGTGCAGCGGCAGCACGCTGACGGCGACTCCCAGCCGAATCCGCTCCGTGGTCCTAGCGATGGCCGACATAAAGGTAGGCGGGTGTGGCAGCGTGCCGCCGTAGTGGCCGAAGTGGTGCTCGGTGACCCAGATGTGATCCAGTTCGAGCCGGTCCATCTCCTCGATCTGTTCGAACATTTTACGGTAAAATTCCGGAACCGACCCGTCGAGACCGGGAACGTAAGTGGGCAAATAATGAGCGCCGAACTTCATGAATTCTTGCTTGCCTTTCCGATCCTATCCATATGTTAGGTGTGCTTTTCTGTCAAATCAGATCCAATGCCAAGCTTGATTCTTTTAACAGAAAAATAATTTTGCAAATCCCACCCTATTTTGATATGGGGTGAATCGTTATGGACTTGGTGAACAAGAGACAAATACTCAAGAACATTCTCGATAAGGTAGAAGCAGGTTGGTCTGTCAAGAAGCCCTCGCCCGCTGATCCTTGTGACCCTGAGTATTTATGCATCTTTGAGAAACCCTCCGAATACAAAAAGGTCGAGGTATCCATCCCCAACGAACTGTTTGATGGGCCGGATCGCCGCGCCATCGAATCGATACTCCGGGACGCTCTTAAAAATCGCGCCCGAGTTTTAGAACGCTCCAGGACCTCATAGCGGAAAGTTCGCCGCACGAGGAATTCTGGATGGCAGCTCCAAGCGAGCTGAGAAGTCGCCGTCCAAACGATGCCTTTTTTGTGGTTTGACTTTCACCGGCCACCGAAACTAGAATCGCCCGACAAAAGAAAGCGAGGAGACGATGGCCGAATCTCTAACCCTTGAAGTCTTTTCGGACTATGTCTGACCCTGGTGTTATCTCAGTACCGGGCGTACTGAGAAACTGAAAGCGAACCACGGGCTAAAGATCAAATTCACTCACTTCCCTCTTCACCCGGAGACGCCTGGGGAAGGGAAAAGCCGCACCCCTGCGCCCGCCAGGAACAAGCACATACAATCGCTGATGGAAGAAGAAGGCTTGCCCTACAACAGCGAGCGGAATATGACCTACAACAGCCGGCTGGCTCAGGAGCTGGCGAAATGGGCCGAGAGCAAGGGCAAGGGAGACGAAATTCACGACCCGATTTTCCGCGCCTACTTTGTTGAGGTAAGAAATATCGGCAAGCCGGAGGTGCTGACGGAAATCGCCAAGAAAGTCGGCTTGCCCGAAGACGAAGCGATGGATGTCTTGCTGAGTCGGAGCTTCAAAAAGGCTGTCGACCAAGACTGGAGCCGCTGTGCCGAGATCGGCGTCACTGCCGTTCCCACGTTCCTAGCGGGCCGCCGGGCGCTCGTAGGCGCTTATCCTTACGAGCAGCTGGAACGGCTGATCCTTAAAGACTCTTAGCGGGCGAAAGGCGTCACACGGGGAGCGAATCGTCGTGAGATTCTAGAAACCGGTACCACGCCCGGCGGGAAGGGGTGACTCTCTCCTGCAGTCTTTGTTTCTCGCCCTCGCCCATCGGCACGAAGGCGTGCGCCGCCTGAATGTTTTCTTCTAGCCGCACCGTTTGCTCAACGCCGATGACGACGCAGGCGACGGGCAAGCTCAAGTTGAACCGCAGCAACTCGGCAGGCGAAGCGCGTCCGGCGCCGTCTCCTACCAGCAGTCCCTGTCCCATCACCTTCATCGCGACGATGCCGATCTTCTTTTGTAACGCGAGCGGCAAGGCGGACCGTTCAAACCCGGGAATAGGTTCCATGCGCCGGGCCGCGATTGGATTGGCCGATTGCGCCGCATTGAGCGACATGAGAACGACATCGAACTCGTGGCGGCGAAGGGCCTCGGCTATGGCGCTGCCGTCGTTGTGGCCCGTGATCCCTACAAAGCGCGCGACTTTCTGTTCTTTCAACTCTTGGACAGCGGCCACGGCCCCGTTCCGTCCTCCCATCCGGTTAAGGTCTTCAAGGTCACTCAGGCTATGGATCTGGATCAAATCGATGACGTCGGTCTGTAAGAGCTTAAGGCTTCTTTCTGCGGAGCGCAGAGCGCCATCCCGGTCTCGCGGATCAAATTTGGTCGCCAGAAACAGCTCCTTTCGGCGCCGCTTCGAGAACTCCCCGAGCCGCTTTTCGCTCAGCCGCTCGATTCCCTTGCGTGTGTAGGAGGCAGAGGTGTCGAAGTAGGTGACGCCGGACTCGAAAGCCCGCTCGAGCAGCGCCTGCGCGGCATCCTCTTCCTGAATGGAACAGAAGCGGCTCCCGGCGCCGAATCCCAGGAGAGAAACCATCTCTCCGGTTTTTCCCAAAGGCCGCTTCGACAATGGAGTTGAGCGCGACTGAGCGTCGGCCGTTCTCTCCACAGCCCCCCATGCCATGAGGGCGGCTGCCGTCTTAAGAAAATCG
>DASYRN010000059.1:0-25730 GCA_036004365.1 Binatia bacterium | reverse complement strand
TCAGAAGATTTCTCTCCCGGTTCTGCCAGTCGTCGAGTCGTTCCCTGGGGCACGGTCTCCTCTTGGGTCAAAGGAGTCTATGAACCTATTGCTTACTGCATACTGTCAGAGCCGACATCCATCATACAAGTCTCAGGGCGATCGGCTAAAGTGGAAATGAAAACGATTGTCCGTTCGTGCTGAGCCCTTCGACTTTGCTCAGGACAGGCCTAGTCGAAGCACACGAACGCTTTTACCACAGTCTACTCAGCGCGCCGATATCGCGATGACCACCGAAACAACGAGTCAAGTGCCATCACCTAGCGAAGTCCCCCAGGTGGTGGAGCATTTTTTCCGTCATGAGGCGGGAAGGATAGTCTCGACGTTGACAAGGATTTTGGGCATCGAACACCTCAACCGGGCCGAAGACGTGGTTCAGGAAACATTGGTCAGGGCGTTGCAGACTTGGCCCTATTACGGCATCCCGAGAAATCCTTCTGCCTGGATCACGCAGGTTGCGAAAAATCTAGCACTCGATCTCATCCGGCGGGAAAAGACCTTCCGCAACAAGGAAGCTGAAATCATCCGTTTAATGGAGCAGGGCTCCGTGGACCCTACAGCCGAGAATTCGGTATTTACCGACGATCAAATCAACGATGACCGTTTGCGCATGATGTTCGTGTGCTGCCATCCCCTGGTTCCGCAAGAGGCGCAGGTCGCGCTGGCGCTGAAGACCCTTTGCGGTTTCAGCGCCGCGGAAATTGCGCGAGCATTCCTCACGTCTGAAGCAGCAATTGCCAAGAGACTGACGCGTGCCAAGCAAAAAATCCGCACGGCACAAGTTCCCTTTGAGATCCCGGTGGGAGAGGAACTGACGGAGCGTTTGGACGGCGTACTGCAAACGCTCTATCTGCTTTTCAACGAGGGCTATAAAGCTTCAGTAGGCGAGCAACTGATACGTGAGGAACTCTGTCGTGAAGCGATCCGCCTGGGCACGCTGTTGGCGGAACACCCCGCCGGCAACCGGCCTAAGACGCATGCCTTGCTTGCGCTGATGTTTCTGAATGCTGCACGGATGCCAGCTCGATTGGACACGGACGGAAATATTCTTCGCCTCAAGGAGCAGGACCGCTCTTGCTGGGACCAGCCGACGATCGCTCGCGGGTGCTTTCATCTTATGCAATCGACCGCAGATGACGAAGCCAGCGAGTATCATCTTCAAGCCGCTATCGCCGGCTGCCACTGCGCGGCCAAGGATTATGAATCGACGGATTGGCGGCAAATCCTGTCTCTCTACGACCGATTGCTGGAGATGGATGATTCTCCTGTGGTTGCGCTCAATCGTGCCGTGGCGGTGGCCAACGTCCACGGTCCAAAAGCGGGGATCGAAGCGGTGGAGGCGATTCTGAATCAGGAGCAGTTGAATTCCTATTACTTGCTCTACGCCGTCCGGGGCGAGTTCGAAGCGCATCTTAGCAATCGAGAAGCTGCCATCGGCTGTTTTCGCAAATCCCTCGAGCTGGCCACGATCAAGTCGGAACAGGTGTTTTTGTCGAAGAGACTTCAGGATCTCGAGGAGTCGATGGGAAGGGTCGGTCTACCTGCGCGCTCGCCAGATAAGCCGGCGTGGCCTAAATAGTTGACGGGGTCGCCACGTTTCCGCTCTGTGCCGCCCATCAACTGTGTGCGCTTCGTTCGATAGACTGACCGCTGCGGGAGCTGGGCATGTTTAGAGGGTACCCGGTGTACGACGCGAATTCGCACGTGATCCTGAGCCCCGCCATGTTCCTTGCCGGAATGAAAGAACTACCTTCCAGCGAAAATGCGATGCTACTCCGATCATCAGCAGTAAAGCCCACATTTAGTCACCTGCCCAAATACCGGCACCAAATCATTAGCAAGAGAGGGGCGGATCGTCGGCTCCTTCCCCAATAGTTAATATTTTTCGATCAGTTACAACTGCGTCCGTTCTGCTTCGCTCGTGGCACGACGCTTGCCCTATCATGTTGCTTAAATTTAGATCCATCGCACCTGAAAAGCGCGGGGAAATTCAACTAGAGGGAAGTCAGTGAGAAGATCAAGATGGTTTTTACTCCTGGGTTTGTTCATGCTTCTGGTAGGCATAGGCTGGTTTGCCTTCGGACCAGCATGGTCGCTGACAAACAACAAACGACAGCAGACTTCGGCGGCTGCGCTTCCCAAACTAACCGTGAGTCGTCCGGTAGTGCGTGAGATCACTGAGTGGGACGAGTACACGGGGCGCCTAGAATCGACGGAGACAGTCGAAGTAAGAGCGCGCGTCAACGGCTATTTGCAATCCATCCATTTCAAGGACGGCCAGGTGATCAAGAGAGGAGACCTGCTGTTTGTCATTGACCCGCGACCCTACCAGGCGGAACTGGATCGGGTTACAGCGGAACTACAGCTCGCTCAGGCTCGCCTCGAGCTCGCCAAGAGCGATTATGCGCGAGCCCAAAAGCTGCTTCAATTCCGCGCCATTTCGCAAGAGGAAGCCGACACGCGATTAGCCACCGAGCGGCAGGTCCAAGAGTCGGTCGAAGCCGCTCGCGCTGGTGTCAAAGGAACGAAGCTCAACGTTGAATTCACCCGTATAACGGCACCTATCACCGGACGGATCGGCCGCAAGCTCGTCACCGAAGGCAACCTCATCAACGGCGGAACCGCGGAATCCACCCTGTTGACCACGATTGTGTCGATGGATCCCATCTACGTCTATTTCGAAGCCGATGAGCGCTCCTACCTAAAGTACGTTCGCCTCTCTCAAAACGGAAAGCATCCAAGCTCGCGTGAAGCGAAAAACCCAGTCTATCTCTCCCTGGCTGACGAAAAAGGGTTTCCTCGTAAGGGATACACGGACTTTGTAGACAATCGACTGGATTCAAACACGGGAACGATGAGAATACGAGCTATCTTCCCCAATCCTGACCTGACCTTGACTCCGGGATTATTTGGGCGTGTTCGTTTGCTTGGTAGCGGCAAATACCAGGCAGTGCTGACGCCGGACGAAGCCATTGGTAGCGATCTGTCGCAGAAATTTGTCCTCGTTGTTAACGAGGAGAATATTGTGGAACAGCGCGCGGTGCAATTGGGTCCGATCATCAACGGCCTGAGAGTTATCCGAGAGGGACTGAAGCCTGACGATTGGGTGGTCGTCAACGGCGTGCAACGGACGAGATCAGGGATGAAAGTCGATCCACAAAAGCAGGAGATATCCGAAAGAAAAGATTCTCAAAATCCAGATGCGCAGTTTTTAGCACCGGACGAGGTCTCCGGTACTGCGCGCGGCGGCGGAAGGTGAGACTATGAAATTTTCCCGCTTTTTTATCGATCGACCCGTCTTCGCCACCGTACTGTCGATCGTGATCGTGATCGTCGGCGCCCTCGCGTGTATCACCCTGCCGGTAGCGGAATATCCCGAGGTAGCTCCGCCAACCATTGTAGTGCGCGCCAACTATCCCGGTGCCAACCCGGAAGTCATAGGTGAAACAGTAGCCACGCCGATTGAACAGGAGATCAACGGCGTTGAGGACATGCTCTACATGTCGTCTCAGTCCACCAAAGACGGCCAGATGACGCTCACCATCACTTTCAAGCTGGGGACCGATCTCGACAAAGCGCAGGTGCTGGTGGAAAACCGAGTAGCTGTTGCCGAACCTAGATTGCCTGAAGAAGTCCGCCGCCTCGGCATTACAGTTCGGAAAAGCTCCCCCGATCTACTTATGGTCGTGCATCTGATCTCACCAGACAATCGCTACGATCAAGCCTACATCGGCAACTATGCCCTTACCCAACTGCGTGATGTTCTCGCCCGTATCAACGGTGTGGGAGATATCACTCTGTTTGGGCTGCGCGAATACAGCATGCGCGTATGGCTCGATCCCGAGAAGATCGCCTCTCTCAACATGACCTCAGGTGACGTGGTGCAAGCCCTGCGCGAACAGAACGTACAGGTGGCCGCAGGGGTGATCGGTCAGCCGCCCGCATCGCAAGGAAATGCTTATCAGCTTTCCGTCAACACTTTGGGCCGCCTGCTCGAAACGGGACAGTTCGGTGACATCGTGATCAAGACAGGCGAGGACGGTCGGGTTACGCGTGTCCGCGACGTTGCTCGGGTCGAGCTGGGTGCGCGTGACTACGCGGTCAACAGTTATCTTGATGGAAAACCGGCCGTGGCGGTGGCGGTAACTCAACTTCCCGGCTCCAACGCTCTCGCCACTGCCACGACTGTTCGGAAAACGATGGCGGAACTCAGCCAGCGATTTCCCAAAGGGCTGGAGTACCAGATCGTTTACGATCCGACCATCTTCGTGAGTGAATCCGTAAACGCCGTCGTTCACACGCTTTTGGAAGCGTTCGTGCTGGTTTTTATCGTTGTGCTGATCTTTCTGCAGGACTGGCGGGCGACGCTTCTGCCCATGATCGATGTGCCGGTGTCACTGATTGGAACGTTCGCGGTGATGGCGGTTATGGGTTTTTCGCTGAACAATCTATCACTGTTCGGTCTTGTCTTAGCGATCGGCATCGTCGTGGACGATGCCATCGTCGTCGTTGAAAACATTTCGCGCTGGATGGCCAAGGGATTGGATCGCCGCGAGGCTACCCTGAAAGCCATGGAGGAAATCACCGGACCTGTGATCGCCATCACCCTGGTGCTCAGCTCAGTCTTCATCCCTACCGCTTTCATCACAGGCATCAGTGGCCAGTTCTACCGACAGTTTGCCCTTACCATCGCTGTCTCAACGATCATTTCAGCCATCAATGCGCTGACGATGGCGCCCGCCCGTGCTGTTCAGCTCATCAGACCTCATGAGTCCGGACATGAATCGGAGAAGCGCGAGGCGCTGCCTCGTATAGGGGTTGTCTTAATATTTGGGCTCGCGAGCTATGCCTTCATGGCGCCACAATTGGCAACTTTATTTGGCGTTTCTGGCGCGGCGTGGCTGTGGGTAATCCGCGGCATCGCCTTTGTGCTTGGCGGAATCCTAGGGTGGTTTCTTAGCCCGCCGGTCAACAGACTTTTGACCGCTTTCTTCAAGGCATTCAACCGGCTCTTCGAAGTTACAACGAATCATTACGGGCGGGCGGTAGGAACAGTGCTGCGCTTCAGCGGTATCATGTTGTTAGTCTATGGAGGGTTGATCGGGTTGACATACCTGGGATTCATGAGGGTACCGACAGGATTCGTTCCTTCACAGGATAAGGGATATTTGATCGTGAACGTTCAGATGCCTGACGGCGCTTCCCTGGAGCGAACCGATGCGGTGATCCGGCGGGCAACAGAAATTATCCTTGAGACACCAGGCGTCGAGCATGCGGTGGGTTTTGCCGGCTTTTCGGCAGCAACGTTCTCAAACAACTCAAACGCGGGGGCAATATTTACCACGTTGGAGTCCTTTGAGAAGCGCGCAGAGCATGGTCCGAGCGAAACGGAAATCGCTCAGAACCTTCGTAAGAGACTCGATGAAATCCAAGAGGCTAGCATTGCAGTGTTTCCCCCGCCAGCGGTTCGAGGCGTGGGAACGGCAGGTGGATTCAAGCTGCAAGTCCAAGACCGCTCAGGGGCTGGTCTTGCAGCGGTGCAGGCTGCGACCGATGAACTGATCGCTGCAGGAAATCGAGACCCGGGTCTGGTCGGGCTTTTCACCACGTTTCGCGCCAACACACCCCAGCTTTATGCTGATGTGGACCGCATCAAGGCCAAAATGTTGAATGTCCCATTGAACAACGTTTTCGATACCCTCCAGGTTTACCTCGGATCGCTGTACGTAAACGACTTCAACCTTTTCGGACGCACTTATCAGGTGACGGCACAGGCGGAGGGATCTTTCCGCTCCAAACCGGAGGATATCACAAAACTTAAGACCCGCAGTGCGTCGGGCCAAATGGTGCCGCTCGGCTCACTCGTTGAGGTGCGCCAAACGACCGGGCCTGATCGGGTCATTCGCTACAACATGTTTCCCTCTGCGGAAATCAACGGCGACACGGCGCCGGGATTCAGTTCCGGCCAGGCCATTTCCACCATGGAAAGGCTGGCCAAGGAACTACTCCCGGCTGGCTTTGGATTTGAGTGGACAGACCTCGCTTACCAGCAGATCCTCGCCGGCAATACGGCCCTTTTCATCTTCCCACTCTGCGTTCTGTTCGTTTTTCTCGTGCTGGCGGCGCAGTACGAAAGCTGGTCGTTGCCTTTCGCTGTCATCCTGATCGTACCCATGTGCTTGCTTTCTGCCATCGCAGGGCTCTGGCTGCGCGGAATGGACAATAACATTCTGACACAAATCGGCTTCGTCGTTCTCGTTGGGCTTGCCAGCAAGAACGCCATCTTGATCGTCGAGTTTGCCAAATCGCAGCAGGATGCTGGCAGAGACCGCTTCGCGGCAGCGGTTGAGGCGTCTCGGCTGAGACTTAGGCCCATTCTGATGACCTCTTTTGCCTTTATCCTGGGTGTGCTGCCTCTCGTTGTCGCGGAAGGCGCGGGTGCCGAGATGCGCCAATCCCTGGGAACCGCGGTGTTCAGCGGAATGTTAGGAGTCACTTTTTTCGGTCTGTTCCTGACACCCGTGTTCTACGTGGTCATCCGCCGGCTAGTCGAAAGCAAGGGAGCAAAGGAGAGATCACGATCTATTCTTCCTCATGCTGTGAAAACTTCAGGAATCCTCCTCATGCTCTCAGGGCTGCTTGCCGGCTGCATGGTCGGACCTAATTATCAGGAACCGACAACGAACATATCCTCTTCGTTCGCGAATCAGGATCATCCTGGGTTTTCGACCCAAGACGTCGAAGTTTCCTGGTGGCGCGGCTTCAATGACGAAAAGTTAAATCGATTCGTTGATCTTGCCCTTGCGGAAAATCACGACCTTCGCATTGCCACAGCCCGTCTTCGCGAAGCCCGAGCCCTGTGGTCGGAGGCCGAATTTGACCGCTTCCCAACCGTAACCTCGCAGGGCTCTTATGCCAGGCAGCGGTCGAGCGAAGTTCTCGCCCAAGGCAGACGGGATCGAGACCTTGATCTCTACAATGTTGGATTCGACGCGACCTGGGAACTGGATTTCTTCGGCCGCGTGCGGCGTTCCCTCGAGGCGGTTTCGGCGGACGTCGAGGGTCAGGAAGCATCCCGACGCGACGTGATCGTCAGCCTGTTGTCAGAAGTTGCAAGGAACTATCTCGAGTTGCGCGGGGCACAGCACCAACTGGCCGTGGCGCTTCGAAACGCGGAAAACCAGCGCGAAACCCTGAACCTGACTTTCGCGGTGCTGGAAGGAGGGCGCGGCACTGAGCTGGATACATCCCGTGCGCAGGCACAGCTCACTTCGACCTTGGCAACCATTCCTCCGTTGGAGACCAGAATCAAGAGTGCAATATACCGGTTGGGCGTGCTTACGGGCCACCAACCCACCGAACTCGAACAAGAGTTATCGGAAACCTTGCCCGTTCCTGAATTGCCGAAAATCGTGGCGCTGGGCCAGCCGGAAGATCTTCTACGGAGGCGCCCGGACATCCGCGTCGCCGAGCGTGGCCTCGCAGCAGCGACTGCAAGGATAGGGGTGGCCGTGGCAGATCTTTTTCCCAGGGTAACTTTCGTCGGCAGCATAGCCTTAGAAGCAAGATCTTTCTCGGGCCTTGGCTCCAGAGGCAGTGATACTTTCTCTTTTGGGCCTACGATTTTTTGGGCGGCGTTCGACCTGGGGCGAGTGCGGGCACGGATCCGCCAAGCTGACGCGCGTGCCGAAGCCGCGCTCGCGCAATACGAGCAGCGGGTTTTGATCGCTCTCGAAGAAACTGAGAACTCTCTTGTTGACTTTGGCCGCCAGCAAATGCGCCGAGATCTCCTCAGAGAGTCAGCCCAGGCGAGCGAGAAGGCCACCAGTTTGGCCCGGCTTCGCTATCAATACGGCGTCTCAGATTTTTTGACCGTGCTCGATGCCGAGCGTACTTTGTTGCAAGCCCAGGATCAACTCGCTCAGAGCGAAACAACCACGGCCACGGCTCTCGTTGCCGTTTACAAAGCCCTGGGAGGTGGATGGCAATGAACGTCGGTGAACAATGGGTGTTACGTCGACAAGAGCTATGTCTAGCTGCTCACTTCATGCGATAGCTTCGCGAGCGCTTTAACAGCGATGAGTGCCCAGGCAATTTCCAGTCCGAAAACAGGCCAGGCACTATTCGCATAAGCGTTTACCGCTACCCCGATAGCGCCAAAGAGGTTCATCCATTGATAAGACCGGGAGCGATGATCGATCTTCTCGTTAGAAATGAGATAATAGGCGATGAGAATCAAAAATGTTCCGGTCCATCCGATAACAGAGATGATCATGTTGCTCGACCCTTTCAGTCAGAAACTCAGAAGTTGGTTCCACATTCGACTAGCGTGAGGCAACTGAAAGATCAAGTCCCACGGCCCATGTCTTATGATAGTAAGTCAGTAACCAGAGCGGCGTGGAGCCCGCTCCACCACCGGCGATTTCGCGCTCTCTGGATCGCTTCGGTCGCGTCAAACATCGGAACCTGGATGCACGAAGTCGGAGCCGGGTGGCTGATGACCACGCTGACAACGTCCCCTTTTATGGTGGCGCTCATGCAAACCGCGACCAGCCTTCCCATCTTTCTCCTCGCCCTGCCTGCGGGAGCGCTGGCAGACGTGGTGGATCGCCGTAAGATGCTCCTCTTCACGCAGGGATGGATGCTTAGCGCAGCCGCTTTGCTCGGTGTACTGGCGCTCCTGGACTTCACAACACCTTGGATCCTACTGATTCTTACCCTCGTCCTGGGCGCAGGCGCAGCGATGAATGCTCCTGCTTGGCAAGCGACCACGCCGGAAATTGTCCCTCGAACCGAGTTGCCAGCGGCTGTAGCCCTCACCGGAATGGGCCTGAACTTAGCGCGCGCTGTTGGCCCGGCACTGGGTGGAGCCGTAGTGGCCGCGGCAGGAGCTGGGGCAGTGTTCCTCTTAAATGCGGTCTCCTTTCTGAGTGTCATGTTCGTGCTCTACCGTTGGCGTCGACGAGCAGCCCGGAATGGCCCAGTGCCGGCCGAACCGGTGATGAGCGCCATCCGTGCGGGTATCCGTTACGCCCGACACGCGCCAGCTCTGCTCGCTGTGCTCGTTCGTACCGGCTTGTTCGTCCTGTTCGCCAGTGCACTCTGGGCGTTGCTCCCAGTCCTGGCCCGGTACGAGATGGGGCTCGATTCCATCGGATATGGAATCCTATTCGGCTGCTTAGGTACGGGCGCAGTCCTTGGAGCCATGCTTCTGCCTCAGATGCGGAGTCGATTCTCGACCGACGCGCTTGTGGCCGGTGCAACCGTCTCATTTGGAGCCGTGATCGTCGCAATGGCTCAGGTGCGGCATTTTGGATCGTTGTGCGTGGTTATGATCGCCGGAGGAGTTGCATGGATTGCGCTCATGGCGTCCTTCAATGTCGCGACGCAGATGGCGGTACCGTCGTGGGTGAGAGCGCGGGCCTTAGCTCTCTATCTTTTAGTATTCCAAGGTGGCATGACGGCGGGAAGCGTACTTTGGGGCACAGTGACAGAGCATGCGGGAGTCGCCGCTGCGCTCTGGTCTGCTGCTGGCGGATTGGCCATAGGCCTCGCAGCCATTACGCGCTATCCCCTGAAGGGAGATGAAGAGTTAGACTTGACGCCGTCAACTCACTGGCCTGAGCCTATTGTGGTTATTGAACCTCATCCCGATGATGGACCCGTGCTCGTAACCATGGAGTACCGCATTGACCCGGAGCAAGCGCGCGATTTCACCCTCGCCATGAAGGAGGTGCAGCAGCTACGTCTGCGGGACGGTGCGTTCCGCTGGGGATTGTACCGCGACTCCGCCGACCCAGGTCGGTATGTTGAGACCTTTGTTGTCGAGTCCTGGGCGGAACATTTACGCCAACACGAGCGTGTGACTGTTAGCGATCGCATCGCCCAAGATCGCGCCAAGGTGTTCCATATCGGTGATGCGCCGCCAGTGATTTCTCACTACATCTACGCGCAGACACCAGAGATGCCAAATAACAGCACAGCCAGCAATGAGAGAACTCTATAGAAAATGCTGAATAGCTCCGTACATTCCCGGTCCGCTGCACTTCTGGCTTTGCTGTTCCTGCTCGCTGCGTGCGCGAGCGTCGGGACGGAGCCGCTGCCCGGCCATCCACCGCATCACGTCGCGGGCGGCTTTCGCAACACCGACCCGGATTTCCACCGCCCATCGAGCTGGACCCGCTGGAGTTTTGTCACCCGCCGCCTCTGGGCGGGCTTCACCGCGCCGCGCACCTTCGACGCCCCGCGCGTCGCCAATGATGGTACCGCTCTCCGAGCCGGCCTCATCAACCCAAGCATCACGTGGATCGGCCATTCGACCCTCTTGGTTCAGGTTAACGACGTAAACGTTCTGACGGACCCGCAGTGGGGTGCTCGGGCGAGCCCATTCTCCTGGGCGGGTCCGAAGCGCCTGAGTCCGCCCGGGCTGGTCTTCGAGGACCTGCCACGGATTGACGTGGTTGTGATATCTCACGACCACTATGACCATCTGGATCTGGGCACGGTAAAACGCCTCGCCGAGACTTTCGATCCGCTCTTTCTCGTGCCGCTGGGCCTCAAGGCGTGGTTTGCCGACAACGGCATGAGCCGGGTGGAGGAGCTTGACTGGTGGCAAGAACATGCATACCGCGGGGTGAGGTTCGTTTGTGTGCCGGCGCAGCACTTCTCCCAGCGAACCCTGTGGGACGGCAACCGACGACTATGGGCGTCGTGGGCCGTGCTGAGTCGTGAGCGGCGGCTTTACTTCGCCGGTGATACGGGCTATTTCGCCGGCTTCAAGGAGGCCGGCCAACGACTTGGCCCGTTTGATATCGCGGCCCTCGCGATCGGTGCCTACCTGCCGCCTGAAATTATGAAAGCCGTGCATACCACGCCGGAGGAAGCGGTGCAGGCCTTCGTCGATCTTGAGGCGCGCGTGCTGCTCGGCATCCACTGGGGCACCTTCGATCTCGCGGACGAGCCGCTGGAGGAGCCGCCGGCGCGCATGCTCGCCGAGATCAGCCGCCGCGGCATCGATTCCGAGCGCGCGTGGATCTTCAAACTCGGGGAAACGCGTCGCTGGTAACCCGCACGAACCGGCGCGGAGCCACGCCCGTGCTCTGCTCAGGACCTGAGTAGTTTGCAACGCGCTAGTATTTCACGTCAGAATCGGCCTTCTCTTCCACTGGCAGCCCAGCCGCTTGCCAGACGTCCCAACCTCCGACGAGCGCGCGCGCCCGGCTCCATCCCGCCCGCTTAAGCTCTTGCGCCACACGGGCGCTTGTCGCTTCGTCCGGTCACGCACAAAAGGCTATGATCCACGTCTGACGGGGAACGTTGAGTTCTGCGATCCGGCGAACAGCTTGGTCGGGCGGTATTCTCAAGGCCCCTTGGGCTTGCAATGAGCTCGACCCGAAGCTTGGGTCGCTACGGACGTCCAGGACCAACACCGGAGCTCCCGAAAGTTCCAGCCGGCGAAATTCTTCCAGTGAGATGTGATCGCCATCATTCTTAATCGCGAGCGGACGCACGTCTCCATCGTTGGACAGCGAAGTGTTTGCCACGGCTTGGTTCGCACTCACGGAAATGGCCGGGGAAGGTTTTCGCCCAAGTAGCATCAGCGAGCCACCGTGAAGCGCAACGGATAGAAGCACGACAAGACAACAGATGACGAAGACCTGCTCACTTCCCGGCACCCCTGCAAAGACGGGAACGAGGATCAAAAGCAGCGAGCTTAGGCCTCGCGGGCCGAACCACGCAATCAAAAGGCGGCTGCGCTGGTCTAACGGGGTGCGGACTAATGACAAGAAGAACGCGACCAACCGGAGCAGCACCACGGCTATAGCGAAGAGCAAGGTCGTTACGTTCAGTACGAGCAATCCCCTCCAAATCAGCGAGCTTCCAAACAGAATGAACGTGAAGAGCAAGGTCATCTCCGCAGTGGTCTGCCCATATTCATGAAAGCAGTCGCAAAGCTCCACATCGAGGGCTGCAATCGTTAATCCCGCGCAGAACGCAGCCAGGAAGCCACTTCCATGAACCGCTTCGGCGGCGGCATAAGCCGCGAACGCCACGCCCAAGGAATAGAGAGACTCATAGTCCCGGCGCACCCCGGTCTTGCGCCGGACCAGCTCAAGCGCGCCAAGTGACAGCAAGCCCACGGCCACTCCGGCTCCTGGTCCGAGGAGAAAAAGTTCGAGGCCCAGGCGCGCCGAAGCGATCCCGGTGAGGCTGGTCTGGCTCGAGAGAGCCATAGCCCCCAGAATGATGGGCAACAAGACGACATCGTTCAACCCGCTTTCTAGGCGCAGCGCCAACCGGACCGGTTCCGGAAGGCCAGGGCGTCGCAGCAAACCGCGCAGCATCACCGGATCGGTTGAAGCCAAGGCTGCGCCGATCATCACTGCTGATGACAGCGAAAAATCCAGAAGCCACCATGCTGCGAGCGCGATGAGCACTGCCGAAAGCAAGGTTCCCGGCCCGAGCACTCGACAGGCTAAACGACGGTGCCGGCGCACCTCAACGATGCTCAAACTGACAGCATCGGTAAACAACACGAGCACCAGGCTTAAAGTCGCAATGACCCGAAGGATCTGTGAATCCAGAGATACGTCCAGCAGCCCCAAGCCCGCTGGGCCGAGCATAGCGCCTAGCGCGAGGAAAACACCCACCTGCGGAAGCTCGCTGCGGTCGATCAGGCCTGAAAGCAACGCGGCGACGATAATCACCACGCCCACAAGGGCCAACGTTAGAATAAAGAATTGAGCACTGAACGGCTCCATAGAAGTAGACTGAGTCAATATATCAACGGCGGAACTTTATCCAGAGGTTTCGGTCGTGTTTTGGTGCGAATCTAGTCGGTTACATTTGCGGCATTCAGCAAACATGACAGGCTCACCCATATTCTTTCCACAGCGCAATTCCACCCAGCAGACCGGCCGTGTTCGGAACGATTCGGACGTTGCGGGGCAGCTTTTGCTTGACCTTAATACTATTTCCACCCCCTATGTAGAGGTGATCATAGTTGAACACACTGTAGAGGACTTCGATGACTTGGCTCAGTCGCTTGTTCCATTTTTTATTCCCAACCTTCTTCCGTGCTGCCTCGCCCAACATCCTCCCGTAAGTCTTCCCGTCCAGGGGATAAAGCGCGACTTCGAGGTTGGGAACGAGTTTGCCATCGACAAACAACGCGGAGCCAAATCCGGTGCCGAGAGTAATGACCAGTTCAACACCGCGTCCCGAGATTGCCCCGAACCCCTGAAGGTCGGCGTCATTGGCGACTCGCACGGGTCTCCCGAGCTTTGATTCTAACTTCTCAGCTAACCTGAAACCGCACCATTTCTGATCTAGACCTAGATTCGATGCCGTTTCGACGACGCCGTTGCGGATCACACTGGGAAATCCCACAGCTACGCGGTCAAACCTGCCTTGTCGTCTGGCCAAGCGCCGAATCACGTTTAGCACAGCACCCGGAGTGGAGGGAGACGGCGTTTTTATTCGGTCGCGAACCGTTAACGGTCGTCCTGCTGCATCCAAAACAAGCGCCTTGATACCGCTGGCACCAATATCCACCACCAGCGTACGATCCCCTCTTTTTTTAGACGCACGTGAAATCTTTTTCGGCATGGTCTCAGTGAATTACCTTACGGTATGTACTTTACAAATCAACTAGGTGGGATAAATTAAAGCCCTCGTTGCACAAAGGATAATCACAAAAGGAGCCGCAGTCATGGGTCACCCATGTTTTGTGCGGCGCTCGACGACAAAGGAAGGAGCCCCGAATGATCACACTACGACGGAGCGATGAAAGAGGGCACACGAAGCTCGAATGGCTCGATAGTCGCCACACCTTCTCTTTCGGCGACTACTATGACAAGCAACATATAGCCTTCAGTGATCTCAGAGTGATCAATGAAGATCGGGTTGAGCCCGGCGCCGGGTTCCCAACGCATTCGCATCGAGACATGGAAATCATCACCTATGTGCTGGAAGGTGCCCTGGCGCATAAGGACAGCACAGGAACGAGCTCGGTGATCCGACCGGGTGATGTGCAGCGAATGAGCGCCGGAACAGGAATCAGCCACAGCGAGTACAACCCGTCGCAAACGGAGCCTGTGCACTTCCTGCAAATTTGGATCGTCCCGGACGAGACAGGTTTGGTACCGGGTTATGAACAGCAGGCTTTCCCGCTCGATAAGAATCGAGACAGATGGACTCTCATTGCCTCAAAAGAGGGACGCGATGGTTCCGTCACGGTGCACCAGGACGTGAACGTATCAGCAGCTCTTCTTTCCTCGGGACAGCAGGCAACCTTTCGTCTGAAGTCAGGCCGCCACGCCTGGATTCACGTGGCGCGCGGAAGCCTCACTCTAAACGGCACGCTGCTTTATGCGGGCGACGGCGCCGGCGTGAGCCACGAAGAGATTCTCGAAATCAGCGGCGTTGATCCCGCGGAAATTCTCCTGTTCGATTTGGCTTAATTCCCAACGAGATGGTATACTTTTCCCCCAGCCGCGCTCTGAAGCGGATTTCACTTTGACGCGCGGAAATTGTTAGCCTAAGAATCCACTGAAGAGGAGGAGTCCCGTGCTGAAAAGAACCACGCTCCGAATATTGTTTGCTCTGTTTTGTGTGACCCCCTCGCTGCTGGGATGGTCGGCGGCTTGGGCTCAAAAGGGCACTATTAAGATCGTGACGCAAAGTCCGCTCTCCGGAGAGCAGGCGGCCCTGGGCGAACACATCAAGCTCGGGGCGCAGCTTGCGGTCGAGGAAGCAAGCAAGAGATTCAAGGCGCTCGGGTTCGACCTCGTCGTTGTTCCGTTTGACGACCAAGCGAAACCTGAAGTGGGAGTTGCCAATGCCAGAAACGCGACTTCGGATCCCGACGTACTTCTAATCGTCGGCCATTTCAATTCCGGCGTCGCCTTGCCTTCCTCGGAGGTTTATAAAGATTCTATGCTGGCGATGATCTCGCCCGCGAACACCGCTACTTCGATCACGGATCGAGGCTATCCGAATGTCAATCGAGTCTGTGGCCGCGATGACGTTCAGGGTCCGGTCGGCGCGAGATTCGCTGCCGAAGATCTTAAAGCCAAGTCGGTCTACATCATCCACGACAAAACGCTCTATGGCCAAGGAGTCGCCGATAATTTTCGAGATGAGGCGAAAAAGTTGGGACTCAAGATAGCTGGATATGAGGGAACTGAGGAGCGCGCCAATTTTGCCCCCATGATTATTCCCATGAAGGCAAGAAATCCTGACCTCGTCTATTTTGGCGGCATCTACCACCAGGGAGGACTGCTGCTCAAGCAAATGAGAGAAAAAGGGGTCAAGGCGCTCTTCATCGGCCCGGACGGGCTCGATTCCTCGGAGATGGTGAAGATCGCTGGCGAGCCGGTTGTGGGAAGCTACTACACGACCGTAGCCGGACCGCCCGAGGCCTATCCTGAATCGGCCGCCTTCGCGAAGAGATTCAAGCAGCGCTTCGGCAAAGAGGTCGAGTCATTCGGCATGTACGGCTATGACGCGGCCGCCGTCGGTCTCAAAGCTATAGAGCAAGCGATCCAAGAAGGCGGAGGGAAAAAACCCACTCGGGCCCAGGTCTCTGCCGCGGTAAGAAAGATCAAAGATTATAAGGGCATCACAGGCTCCATTACTTTCGACAACAAGGGTGACCCGGTGAAGTCTAAATATTTCGTGCTCAAGTTCGAGAAGAAGCAATATCCCGGGAAGGTCGTCAAAGTGGTGGAGCAAGAGGCGCCCAAGGCAAAGAAATCCTAACCCTCTCTCCTAACTCAGCTAATGAACTTGCTTAGAGGATTGAAGATCGATCCTCTATCCTCCATCCTCAATCTTCAGCCGCGTTCCAAGTAACCTTCATGAAAAGGAGACTTCGAGTAGCAGTTCTGTTCGGCGGTAAATCGGCCGAGCATGAGATCTCTCTCCAGTCGGCCAAAAATATCGTCCAGGCGATCGACAAGAAAAAATACGAGGTCGTGTTGATCGGCATCGATAAAGACGGTCGCTGGTATCTCAACGACGCGGCCCGATTACTTCTTTCTTCGGGTCCCCAACTTCCTTCTCTAAGCACGCTCGGCGGAACAAAAAAAAGAGTAGGGCTCATCCCGAGCAAGAACACGGCGCAACTCGTTCGACTTGATGACTATCGGGACGAAAGAGCGCTCGACGTGGTCTTCCCGATCCTCCACGGGCCGTTCGGAGAAGACGGAACAGTGCAGGGTTTGCTCAAGCTCGCCAATATCCCCTTTGTCGGCGCCGGCGTCCTGGGATCGGCGTTAGGGATGGATAAGGATGCGATGAAGCGTCTGCTGCGCGACGCGGGGATACCGACGGCAAATTTTCTTGTCTTTCACCGCTCCCGCATCGGCGAAATAAAATTCG
Source organism: Binatia bacterium (assembly GCA_036004365.1). Classification (GTDB taxonomy): domain Bacteria; phylum Desulfobacterota; class Binatia; order UBA9968; family UBA9968; genus DP-36. Next base: position 9,308 of record DASYRN010000059.1, on the reverse strand, counting down.
CGCAGATCGTGCGAAAGGTTGGCCTACCCTTTTTTGTCAAACCGGCCAACCTGGGATCGTCAGTCGGCATCCACAAAGTCAAAGATCAGCGACAATTTGTCCACGCTACTAAGGACGCCTTCCGGTACGACTCAAAGATTTTGGTGGAAGAACATATCAAAGGACGCGAGATCGAGTGCGCGGTGCTGGGAAACCGGGAGCCCATAGCCTCTGTGCCAGGGGAGATCATCCCGCGGCACGAGTTTTATTCATACGAAGCGAAGTATCTGGATGAAAAGGGAGCAGCGTTGAAAATCCCGGCGGACCTGCCAAAGCCGATTGTGAAAAAGATTCAGCGCCTCGCCATCGAGACATTCAAAGTGCTCTGCTGCGAGGGCATGGCGCGCGTCGATTTTTTTCTCAGAGACAACAGAGAAGTCATCGTGAACGAGATCAATACCATCCCCGGCTTCACGAAAATCAGCATGTACCCGAAACTCTGGGAGGCCAGCGGCATCTCTTATACGGAACTCATCGACAGGCTCATCCAGCTCGCGTTGGAAAGATTTGAAGGAGAAAAAAAATTAGAAACATCCTTTGATCTCCCAGATTCTTGAGCAGGATCCATTCAAGTTAACACCCCACCAGTAGGCGGCCGCCGAGAGGAAATGCTTCGATCAGGCAATGAAGAAGATCAAGCTTTCGACAGACCAAAAGGGAGGCCGCTACGAAGAATTCCTTCCCAGCAATATCGAGAGAATGGGCTTCGATTGGCGCAACGGCTGGAAGTACTTCAGACGCAAAAGTTTCGAGTTGCAAGGTTTGAGTTTGAAGTTCCAGCTAACACGAAACCTGAAACCAGAAACCAGAAACCCGAAACTCTAAAGGCTTAGTCCATCTGCCGCCTTAAAAAAGTCGGGATGTCGAGCCGATCTTCCTCGTCGGGGCTAAATTGCATAGTTGCCTTGTCCAGCGTCACCGTTTCCACCTCTCCGGTCTCTTTCTTTTTCCGTTCCCAAGTAGGCACGTTGAGATCGTCGACGATCGTCCCCAAATGGACCACTTTCCTTCCCTTTCCCAGATTGGCATTGCTCATGCCGCCGATAACCGGCTTGCGTTCCTCCTTCTCTCCGAACCCGGTGGCGATCACGGTGATGCGGATCTCGTCTTTCATTCTCTCGTCGATGACGGCGCCAAAGATGATGTTCGCGTCGTCGTGGGCCTCTTCCTGAATCAACGTGGCCGCCTCATTCACCTCGTGGAGACTCAAGTCCGATCCGCCGGTGATATTGATGAGAACTCCCCTGGCGCCATGGATAGAAATATCCTCCAGCAGTGGGCTGGAGATCGCTTTCTGCGCCGCCTCGACGGCGCGATTTTCGCCAGATGCCATGGCCGCACCCATCAACGCCAATCCCATCTCAGCCATCACCGTCCGAACATCGGCAAAGTCAAGGTTGATCAGACCCGGCGTAATGATGAGGTCGGAGATGCCACGGACAGCCTGCAAGAGAATATCATCCGCCCTCTGGAAAGCTTCCAGCATCGTCGTGGTTTTCGCCGCGATGCTCAAAAGGCGCTGGTTGGGAATCACGATCAGGGTGTCCACATTTTGCTTGAGTTCCCGGATGCCCTCTTCGGCTTGTCGCATCCTTTTCTTACCCTCAAAGATGAAAGGTTTGGTGACGACGCCGACTGTCAGGGCCCCTACTTCCCGGGCGATTTGAGCGATCACGGGCGCGCCGCCGGTTCCAGTGCCGCCTCCCATCCCCGCGGTAATGAAAATCATATCGGCTCCGGTCAAATATTCGCGGATCCTCTCCTGATCCTCCAGGGCCGACCTGCGCCCGACCTCAGGATTGGCGCCGGCTCCCAGCCCTTTGGTGATTCTCTCACCGAGCTGGATCTTGACCTGCGCGCGATTTGCCTCGATGGCCTGGAGGTCGGTATTGGCGACGATAAAATCGACTCCGGCCAGCTTGGCCGCGATCATCGTGTTGACCGCGTTCCCGCCACCTCCTCCCACACCGATCACCTTGATTCGCGCACCTAAATGGATCTGCTCTAAGAGCTCAAACATATGCTTACCTCCTTAAAAGTTTTTCTTGCAGCCTTTTTCTCTATTAAAAAAACTCGCTGAACCAATCGACCATACGCTCCCTGACCTTGTGAAAGAGATTGTCGTCTCGAATGCGAAAAAAGTTTTTCTCCTGTCGCTTCATGCCGTAAAGAACCAACCCCACGCCGGTCGCATAAATCGGGCTGGAAACCACGTCTATCAAACCGCCCACGTGAGCGGGCACTCCAAGCCGCACCGGCATGCCAAAAATTTGCTCCGCCATCTCGACCGTGCCGGGAAGCAAGGTCGATCCTCCGGTCATCACGACGCCCGAAGCCAGAGAGCCTTCGTAGCCCGACTTGATGATTTCCCGGAGAATCAACTGAAAAACCTCGTCCAAGCGAGGCTCGATGATCTCGCATAGAATCTGGCGCGAGAGGGTCCGCGAATTCCTTCCGGCCACGCTCGGCACCTCGACCCGTTCGTCCTTTGTGACCATCGAGGCGCGCGCGCAGCCATATCGCTGCTTAATCCTCTCCGCTTCGGCGATCGGTGTTCTCAGCCCCGCGGCAATGTCGCCTGTAAGATGGTTTCCTCCGATGGCCAAGACGGCCGTGTGCTTGACCGAGCCGTCATGAAAAAGCGCGATGTCGGTCGTTCCGCCCCCCATGTCGATAAGCGCAACCCCCAATTCCTTCTCCTCTGGGGTTAGCACCGCCTCCGCAGAGGCCAGAGGCTCCAAGACGATGTCGGCGACATTGAGGCCGGTTCGGTTGCAGCATTTGACAATGTTCTGAGCTGAGGTCACCGCCCCGGTAACGATGTGAACCTTAGCTTCAAGGCGGACTCCGGACATACCCAACGGCTCTTTAATCCCATCCTGGTCGTCGATGATGTATTCCTGCGGCAGGATGTGCAGCACCTCGCGATCCATGGGAATGGCCACCGCCTTGGCCGCATCGATCACGCGCTCGAGGTCTCGCTGCATGACCTCCTTGTTTTTTACGGCGACAATTCCGTGGCTGTTAAAACCCTTGATATGCCCGCCTGCGATGCCGGTGAATACGGAATTGATCTCACAACCTGCCATCAACTCAGCCTCCTCCACAGCCTTTTTGATTGACTCCACGGTGCTTTCGATATTGATCACCACTCCTTTGCGCAGGCCTTGAGATGGATGGGAGCCTACGCCAATGACTTCCATCCCGTGCTCGGTCAATTCCCCGGCGATCGCACAGACCTTTGAGGTACCGATATCCAACCCTACGATGATGCTGTTTTTCCTAGCCATATCTCTCGATCCCTCGTCCTTTAGCCTTTCTTAAATCGTGCGACCACCTGGTCGCGAAATCTCAAATCCAAAGCGGCAAGAAACCCTTCCCTCCCCTTCCATATCTCCAAGACCCGCTGAAGACGTTTGATCTTCGCCTCCCAATCGCCCCAGCCGAAATGGAGCGCCACCGAGCGGCCCATGGGATAGAGCATGAGTCCTCCCGCGGCATTAAAATGAATTTCAGAGAGCGGCAGCGAGGATTTCGCCATGAGATCGTTGAGCCGGAGCGCCTCCTGAATTTTCTGCCGCGTAGAGTAGGCGCGGGACACAAGTTCCGCCTGGCGCAACCCGGTCAACAGAGGAAAATCGACCCTTTCGCCTTCTCCGACTTCCTTAAAGACGAATCCCTCGGAATCGACATAATAGAGCTTGCCCATGATCACGACAGCTTTGGGAGATCGCTCTTCGACCTCGATGACCACCCGGTGCGGAAACTCCCGCCGCACCAAGACCTGTTTGACCCAAGGATGCCTTCCAACTTTGTTCTCAATCCCGGCTGAATCGATCTTCCAGATGCTCATGCCGTGGCTGAGTCCAGCCATGGCGACGACCTCGCTCCCTCCGATCTTCTCTCCTCCCCTCACTTGGATTTCCTGAACGGAAAAGTAAGGATGATAGAGAAGAAAATTGTGCAGTCGAATGGTTAGCCGTGAAACCTCCGCGCGCTTGAAATACAGGGCGGGCGGGAGCAAAAGAAATACGAGCGCAGCGCCCCAAAGCCAAGGGCGCGGCTTTCGCCCGCGCTCACCGCTCCTCTTATTGCTTTTCCTGAGGATCTTCATGCCTTTCTTCTCGGCCATTCGCCTAAAAACCGAACCTCAGGTTGAAGCTCGACACGGAATTTTGTCTTGACTTCCACCTGGGCCATTTCCATTAGCCCTCTCACCTCCTCGGCCTTCGCCCCACCCAAGTTCACAATGAAATTCGCATGCCGATCCGAGATCGCCGCGCGACCCATTCTCTTTCCCTTGAGACCCGCAGCCTCGATCAAGCGGCCGGCAAAATCCCCCGGCGGATTGCGAAACATCGACCCGGAATTGGGATAGCCCGAGGGCTGGCTCTTTTTCCTCCTTTGCACCAACTCACGCACTCTCAAATCGATTTCCTCGACCTTTCCCTTCGATAGGCGCAACTTGAGCCGCGTCACGATGATTCCCGAAGGTAGATGGGAGTCCCGGTAGGAGAAGATCATTTCCTCTCGGCTAAAACTGCGAGGCTCCCCCACGTCTGTAACCGCCTCGACTCGATCCACGATCTTTTCCATTTCAGAGCCGTAGGCGCCCGCATTCATAACGAGCGCTCCACCGACGCTTCCCGGTATCCCCTCGGCAAATTCCAAGCCACTGCATCCCCTCCGCGCCGCCTGCCGCACCAACTGAGGCACAAGATAGGCCGCACCTACATCGACCAAAATGTTTTCCCCGCTCTCCTGCCATTCGATCCGCTTGAAGTCTTGCCCCAAGCGGATGACGGCTCCTCGCACTCCAAGATCGCTCACCAGCAGATTGCTTCCGTTGCCCAGAAGGTAAAACGGAATCTTTTGAGAGCGGAGAACTCCGAGCGTCTGGATCAAGGCCTGGTAACTCTCTACCTCGAGAAGGTAGTCGGCCGGCCCCCCCACTTTGATCGAGGTGTAGCGAGCAAGAGGCTCGCGAACCTTCACCCTTAGGCCGGAAATGATTTTGAGTTTTTGGACTAAGGACTCTTCAGTCATTCTTGCTTCATTGCAAAGTGCAAAGTGTAAATTGAAAAATGCAAAATGGTCCGAATTCTGCAATTTTGTAATTTGCATTTTGAGATTTGCATTTCTCATTTCCTTAGCGCCTCAACCAGCTCCTCTCCCGCTCTATAGATATCTCCAGCGCCCAAGGTCAGAACGATGTCGCCAGACTTGAGCTTGGGAGCGAGATGCCTCGCAATCTCTTTCTTGTCCGGAATGAATTCGACCTCGAGATGCCCCCTCCGCTTCACGGCCTGAGAGAGAGCTTCACCACTGACGCCGGGAATGGCTTCTTCGCCGGCCTCATAGATTTCGGTCAGGACCAGACGATCCGCTTCCTCAAAGGAGGTCACAAAGTCGTCGAAGAGATCGCGGGTGCGACTGTAGCGATGAGGTTGAAAGACAACGGTTAACGGACGCTTCCATCCCTCTCGAATGGCGCGAAGCGTTGCCTGAATCTCCACAGGGTGGTGGCCGTAATCGTCGATCACCAGGATCCCTTGGGGCTCTCCCTTGATCTCAAACCGGCGATGGATGCCGGTAAACGATTCCAAGGCAGCCGCGGTTTGCGAAAAAGGAATCTCCAGCTCATGTGCCACAGCAACGGCGGCCAAGGCATTCGTGGCGCTGTGACGCCCAGGCAGACGGAGTTTCAATCTTCCCAGGGATTTCGACCTATGGCATACGGAAAATTGGCTCTCTATCCCCTCTATCTCCAAATCTCGCCCGCAAAAGTCGGCCTCGGGAGAAAAGCCGTATGTCGCAAACCGCTTTCTCACCTTGGGAAGCAGCGCCCTGACGTTAGGATGGTCCAGACATAAAACAGCGAGTCCATAAAACGGAACCTTATTAATGAAAGCGAGGAAACTCTCCATGAGGCGATCCATGCTCTGATGAAAATCCATGTGCTCCCGGTCAATATTGGTCACGACAGCGATGGTTGGGGAGAGAAGCAGGAAGGTCCCGTCGCTCTCGTCCGCCTCTGCAACCAAGATTTCCCCTTGCCCGAGTTTGGCATTGCTGCCCAAGGACCTGAGCCTCCCACCGATCACCACGGTCGGATCAAGGCCGGCTGCACTTAAGATCGTAGCGACCATCGAGGTCGTCGTCGTCTTTCCGTGACTCCCGGCGACCGCTACGCCATATTTCATGCGCATCAGCTCGGCGAGCATCTCCGCCCGAGGTATCACCGGGATGCTGCGCTGTCGCGCTTCCAGAACTTCGGGGTTCGAAAATTTTACCGCCGTCGAAATGACCACGACCGAAGGGTTGACGGAGAGATTCGCCTCGCGATGCCCAAGAAAAATTTGCGCACCCAAAGAGCGGAGTCTCTGGGTCGCTTCGCTATCGCGCAGATCCGATCCGCTCACAAAGTAGCCTAAATTCAGCAGCACCTCCGCAATGCCGCTCATGCCGACTCCACCGATCCCGACAAAATGGATTCGGTGCTTCTTCTCGAGCATCTCTTTCTCAAAAGGCAATAAGCACGCGGCATAAGGCAAAAGTAAAACTGTCCGTGTAATCTGGTTCCTGACGATCTTGACTATTGCCTATTGCCTCTTGCTTGATGCCTCCCCACCAATGCATAACATTCATCAACAATTCGTTCCGCGGCCTCCGGCTTGCCGAGTTTCCGGGCCGCCTCCCCCATCTTCTTGAGGCGCTCTCGATCTGTATAGAGCGCCCTGATGGCAGAAGCGAGATTCTCCCCGTTCAGCTCTCGATCGAGGATCATCTCGGCCGCTCCCCAATCTTTTAGAGCCTGGGCATTCAATCTCTGATGATCGTAAGCCGCATAGGGATAGGGGATCAGGATCGCCGGCTTCCCAAACGCCGTGAGCTCGGCGATGGTTGTCGCTCCGGCCCGGCAAATCACGAGATCGGCCCGCGCATACGCCAGATCCATCCTTTCAATGAAGGAAAGGATCTCCGCCTCAAAGGGAAGAGAACTGTAGGCGGCCCTGACAGAAGCGAAATCCGCCTCTCCGGTTTGATGTGTGATTCGTAGCTTCGGGCCAAGATCCTTGAGCCGCTCCAATGCCTCGACCATGCGAAGATTGATCCGGCGTGCCCCCGCACTTCCTCCGAAGACAAGAATACTAAAGTGTTCCTGCCTTTCCGGCGGAGGCAGAGTCCGCCAACGCACGGGATTTCCCGTCCTCATGACCTTGAACCGGGGAAAATAGGCGGCGCTTCCCTCATAAGTGGTAAAGACGCGATCCACCAGCTGGGCCAAGATGAGGTTGGTCAGCCCGGGTCGCAGATTTTGCTCCATGATGACGCAGCGAATTCCTTTCATTTTTCCGGCTACGAGAAAGGGGCCGGAGGCATAGCCGCCCACCCCGATCACGCACTCGGGGCGAAAGCGGCCTAGGGTCCTGAGCGACCGGAAAAAACTCACCGGAATTCCCCACAGAGCTTCGATGAAACCCCGTATGCCCCTTCCTTTGATTCCCTTAATCGGCAGCGTCTCTAGCGGAAATCCTTCCTGGGGAACGACCCGGCTTTCGATCCCGACTTCGCTGCCGACGAATAAAATCTCTGCCACGGAATCCCTTCTCTTAAGTTCCTGCGCCACAGCCAGTCCGGGGAAGAGGTGGCCACCTGTTCCCCCGCCGGCTATGACAACCCGCATTCTTTACAATCTCCTGCGCGAGAGACTGAGAAGTATCCCGGCCTCCATCAGGTTCATGACCATAGCCGAGCCTCCATAGCTGATAAAAGGCAGCACCAGCCCTTTTGTGGGCAGGAGTCCTATGACCACCCCGATGTGGATCAATGCCTGAAGACCCAAAAGAGTGGTAAGGCCAAAAGCCAAGTACTGGCAAAACGGCTCCTCCATCCTCGCAGAGATACGAAATCCACGCATGAAGATGACGGCGAAAAGCGCTAGAACCACAAGGGTTCCCAGTAGACCTAATTCTTCCCCGATCACGGAGAAGATAAAATCTGTGTGCGCCTCGGGAAGATAGAACAATTTCTGTCGGCTCTCCCCTAATCCACGCCCCCAGAGCTGTCCGGACCCGAACGCGATGTAAGACTGAATGATCTGAAAACCGCTGCTCGAGGCGTCCCTCCACGGGTCGAGAAACGCAAGCAAGCGCCGCAGCCGATATTCCGCGCCTATGAGAGCCAGACCTAAAACTGGCAGGGCCATCGCGCCAGTCGCCAATAGGTGAGCGGACTTCACGCCGCCGACGAAGAGCATGAGAAAAAGAATAAGACCGAGGATGAGGGCTGTTCCCAAATCGGGCTCCAGGAGGATAAGAGCGATAAAAACGCCGCCGATGATCAGATGGGGAAGAACGCCAAGAGTAAAAGTGTGAATCCTGTCCTTCTTCTTCGCCAGAGAATGGGCCAGATAAAGCACTAAGGAGATTTTTGCCAGCTCACCAGGTTGAAAGGCGAACCAACCGAGCGGAAGCCAACGTCTTGCCCCGCCGCGTGAGAGCCCTATCCCCGGTATGAGGACCAGCACCAAGACCGCGAGACCGAGACCCAATAGGGGATAGGCGACCCGACGATAGACCTCTGACGGGACTAAGGCGCAGATCACGAGCGCTACCAGCCCTATTCCCGCAGCCATGAGCTGCTTGCGGAAAAAATAAGTCCCATCGGAGAAGCGCTCCTGAGAATAGAGATAGCTGGTGCTCAGGACCATCGTAATACCCACGGCGAGCAGGACCCCTACCGCCAACAAGATCCAGCCGTCTATCGCCAGTCCTTCTCTCATAAGTCCGAGACCAAGCCCTTAAAGGCTCTTCCTCTTTCAGCGTAGTTCTCAAACATGTCAAAACTCGAGCAGGCGGGAGAAAGGAGAACCACATCGCCTCGCTGAGCGCTCCCTGACGCTTCACGGACCGCCTCTTCGAGGGTCGTGACCACGACGGTCTCTGTGAGATGGCCCAGGGCTTTCCTGATGACCTCCTTTGCCGCGCCGAACAGGATCAGCTTCTTAACTTTGGCTCTAATTTCGCTCTCCAGGACGCGGTAATCACCGCCTTTATCCATTCCGCCTGCCAGGAGAATGACCGGACCCGGAAAGCTGGCGAGCGACTTCACGACCGCGCCGACGTTGGTTCCCTTGGAATCGTTGTAATAACGGACTCCCTCCCTTTCGCGCACAAATTCGAGCCGATGCTCGAGACCGCGAAATTCCTCGATGACTTTCTGAATGGTCTTCCCCGGGATACCGAGCGATTTCGTTGCAGCCACGG
>DASYRN010000058.1:0-3563 GCA_036004365.1 Binatia bacterium | reverse complement strand
TTGATCCGATAGCAGGCCGCAGGCGGAGGGCGGGGGTGCGGGATAAAATGATACGGCTTCAGAGAAAAGCTACGGAGGCAGCCGGGGTGACGGCCCGTGATCTCCGGAATCGGATCTCGGGTTTGGCAGCGGAAGGGCGCTCGCTTCTTTTCGAGCGCAATATCGATGACGAGGTGCTGGGGGAAAGAGTACGTTCCAAGCTGGGCTTCCTAGTTCGGCACCCTTCCGCGATCGAGGTGCAAGTCACTGACGGCCGGGTGGTGCTCAGCGGGCCAGTGCTGTCCGATGAGGTGGAGCAGCTCATAGACGGCGTGCGCTCGGTTCGCGGCGTGCGGGACGTGGAGAATCGATTGAAAGTGCACAGGGAGCCAGGTGACGTGCCGGGCCTCCAAGGGGACAAACCCAAACCGACGGGACAACCGATTGACGTCCTACAACGACACTGGGCGCCATCGACCCGGTTTCTTGTCAGCAGTGCAGGTGTCCTTTTACCTTTCTTGGCTGGGCGCAATCGAAAGGCCGTCGCAACGATGGCGCTAGTTGGCCTGGGCGTGATCGCTTATGCTTTGACGGAAGGAAATGGTCTATCGCGGTCGGGCCGCCAAGCCAGACAAAGCGGGAGAAGCGAAGTGGAGCCGATTGGAGGGTGGAGCACCTAATTTTTTTCGGCGACGGCAAAAAGATCCAATGGCTAGTACCGCCGCAGACATTCTTGTCGACACCATCCACGAGTGGGGTGTCAATGTCGTTTTCGGTCTTCCGGGCGATGGCATCAACGGGATCATGGAAGCCCTGCGCAAAAGACAAAACAAAATTCGGTTTATTCAGGTTCGACACGAAGAGGCAGCTGCTTTCATGGACCAGGCAACAAAGTTTGCCCAGTCGCTTGCCCGAGGCGAACCGAATCGTTCCAAGATCGCCTGGACCGTGCTTTCGGACAAAGTGCGGGAGCTAGTTTAAAGGGACAAAATGCCTCGAGCAATCGATCGCGAGCAGGTGCAGGAGCTGGCGCGCCGCGGCGCTAAGCTGCTTGAGGTGCTGCCAACGAAAGAATACAAGAGAGTTCATCTGCTCGGCGCCATCAACGTGCCTTTGACTAAGCTAGACAAAAAAGGCGCGGCGGGACTCAGTAAGAGCGAGCCGGTTATAGTCTATTGTTACGATTACCAGTGAGACTTAAGCCCGCGGGCCGCGTGGCGGCTCGAAAGCCTCGGATTCCGACAAGTCTACGATTACGTGCCCGGAAAGGCGGACTGGCTCGCTTACGGATTGCCGGTAGAGACGGAGAGCGGCGAGCTTCGTCTGGTGGTTAATTTTTTGCAGCGCAAAATACCCTACTGCCGTTTGACCGAGACCGTGGGCGAAGCTCTGGAGCGTGTGCCCAAACCTGGACCTGTTTTTTGCCCCGTGCTGAATAACGAGGAAATCGTCCTTGGCGTGCTGACTGACGAGGCGAAAAAAACCGAACCGGCCAGACCCGTCGAAGAGGTCATGGAGTTGGGACCGACGACGATTCGCCCAAGCGCCGACGTCGAGGAGACGCTCCAGTATTTTAGCCGCAACAACAAGGAGCGCGTTCTGGTTACTTCCTCCGACGGAAAGTTCTTGGGGCTTTTTGCGCGCGACGAAAAGGTCACGAGGCCTCATGGCTAAGATCGGTTACGCACTCTCAAGCGAGGAGAACTCCCCGAATGATCTGATCCGCTACGCCAAGTTGGCTGAACAGATCGGCTTCGACTTTGCTCTAATCTCCGATCACTACCATCCGTGGATTAGCCACCAAGGGCATAGTTCCTTCGTTTGGAGCGTGATCGGAGGCATTTCCCAGGTAACGCACCGCCTCTCTTTGGGGACCGGGGTCACCTGCCCCACTGTTCGGATCCACCCTGCCATTATCGCTCAGGCGGCTGCTACAGCGGCGCTGATGATGCCTGGCCGCTTCTTTCTCGGCTTGGGAACCGGTGAGGCTCTTAACGAGCACATCTTGGGCTGCCACTGGCCGCCAGTAGAGATCCGTAAGGAAATGTTAGAGGAAGCGGTGGAGATCCTTCGCCTGCTCTGGAAGGGCGGAAAACACAGCTTTCGCGGGAGATACTACACGGTCGAGGAGGCCCAGATTTTCAGCCTCCCGCCCAAGCCCCCACCGATTGTAATCGCCGCCGCGGCTGCAAATTCGGCGGAAATGGCCGGCCGCATCGGTGAGGGATTGATTAGCACCGTCGCGCAAGCGAATCTCGTCACAGCATTTCGTTCAGCAGGGGCGGACAAGCCTTGCTACGGACAGGTGACCGTCTGCTGGGCGGAGAAGGAGGATACGGCGAGGCAGACGGCTCTGGAATGGTGGCCGGTCACGGCCATCCCCGGCAAGCTCATGTCCGAACTTCCTACTCCGGGACACTTTGAACAGGCGGTTGAGCTTGTTACAGAAGACGCGGTCGCGGCAAAGATCGTCTGCGGTCCCGATCCATCAAAACACATTGAGAAAATCAACCAGTTCATCGAGGCCGGCTTCGATCACGTCTACGTTCACCAAGTCGGCCCTAACCAAGAGGGCTTTTTTCGCTTTTACGAGCGGGAGGTTCTGCCGAGACTGGACTAGATGGAGCTTCAGTTTCCATCCGACGGGCTCCACTCACGCCAAGCCGAGAACGTCCTGAGTACCATCGCGCATTTCACGAGCGACTGAGACCCAATGGGGTTCTGCGCTCTCTGTCCCGCCCATCGTGAGAAAGGAAATCGATCATGAGCAAGCCTGAAGTGGTGGTGGAAGTTAGGGCACCCTCCTAGGCTCTGCGCGCTCCCTGAAAGTTCCTAACCCGAGACAGTCATCGACGGAAATACATTGCGGAATCAGATTGCAGGCGCCACTCCGGAACCGAAGTGAACTTGACGATTATTCGCGGTGGCCGCGAGCAGCAAATACAGGGTGACGCTCGGAAAATATCAGCCAAAGAGCCGATCGGATCATGAGAACCTTCGTTCGATATCTTTTGTTTCAGCTTCCCGGATGGGCGCTCCTGGCCTTTTTTCTCTTAGTGTTGGTGGACAGGACCGCAGTGCCCATTTGGGCCACGGCAAGTTTTTTCGCCCTCTGGATCGCGAAGGATCTTGCTGTCTATCCTATCGTTCGCCATGCCTATGAAAAGAACTCTGGCACAGGGGCGGAAAGGATGATAGGCAAGAAAGGCGTGACACAACATTGTCTTGCTCCGGAGGGTTACGTTAAAATCGACGCCGAGCTGTGGAAGGCCCAAACTGGATTTTCGGATCAACCGATTCCACAGCAACGCCCCGTAAGAGTGATTGGAGCGCGCGGGCTGACCTTGATCGTGCAAGAAGAAAAATGAAGCCGTTGAATCTCCGAGGCTATATATGGCGGACTGGTTAACGCAACTGACGATTATCGGTGAAGTTGCCTTGGCTATTCTGTTAGGCGGGATTATCGGTATTGAGCGCGAGGTAGCCAACAAGCCGGCTGGGTTTCGCACCCACATGCTGGTCGCGGGAGCGGCGGCGCTGCTGGTGGGACTGGGCGATGCCTTAATCCGGCGCTTCGGTGCCAG
>DASYRN010000057.1:0-12076 GCA_036004365.1 Binatia bacterium | reverse complement strand
CTCGACCCTTTTCTGGCAACTCAGCAAGGCAAGCTCCAACTCAAACGCGGAGAGCTTTGGAAGCTCTCGCAGTGGTTCAAACCGTTTCAGAGGGCATTTACCTTATGGCAAACCATCCCGATCAAGTAGCCTTTTTCGTCGGCGAAGTATTGGAACGGACTTCTCGCAAGTATGCCGAGAAAGTTGCTCTTATCTTCAGAAACGAAAAACTGACCTTCGCCTCTCTCAACGAGCGAGTAAACCATCTAGCGAGTCACCTCCAGCACGAGGGAGTGAAGCGGGGAGACAGAGTGGCTCTTTTCTTGCCAAACTCGCTGGCCTTTGCGCTCAGCTATTACGCCACCCAAAGGGCAGGCGCGGTCACCGTCGTTCTGGATGCCCGCCTCAAAGGCAAAGAGTTGCTAGGGGTTCTCAAAGACGCAGACTTAAGACTGCTCATCACCCATGCGCGTCTTAAACCTGAAGTCGAGGAGGTTTTCGCAGAACTTAAGCGAATTCCCATGTGGGTTGTAGAGGGAGAGGGAGAAGAGCGCTTTGAGAAGAAGCTGTCGACCCGTGCGGGCGATTTCTCCCCGCCGAAACTTAAGGCGGAGGATGACGCCATCATCCTTTACACCTCTGGAACCACGGGCGAGCCCAAGGGCGTGGTCCTCGATCACATCAACTTGGCACAGTTTCCGGTTTGTATGAAGGCGATCTGTCATACCGGACCCGACGAAGTCTTAGGTTGTATTCTCCCGATGTCTCATATCTCCGGTCCGATCCAATGCAACGAGATCATCGACAAAGGCGGCACCTTGGTCATCTTCGATCAAATGAACCCCGTGACGTTGCTCGAAGGGATTCAAGCACACCGCGTTACGATCTTCCATGCGGTTCCGATCGTGTTCCAGCTTTTACTCGGAGTCCCCACCCTCAAAGACTACGATACTCGAAGCGTCCAGGTCGCCGCCATGATGGGGACCACAATCCCGGTCTCCTTGATGCAGGCCTTCAAATCAGCCCAGGCCCACGTCAAAGTGATCCAGGGATACGGCCTCACCGAGACCTCTCCCTTGATTACGTTCACCGAGCTCGACAAGGCCGACGCCAAGATGGCCAGCATGGGCCGAGCAGTCCCGGATGTGGAGATCAAAATTGTGAATCCCAACGATGAGGAAGTTCCACAAGGCGAGCCCGGCGAGATCATCACCCGCGGGCCGCACCTCATGAAGGGCTATTTTCGCAAACCCCAGGCTACTGCAGAACGCATTCGCGGCGGCTGGCTTTACACCGGAGATATCGGACGACGGGACGGTGATGGTTACTATTACCACCTCGGGCGGAAGGACGACATGATCATTACCGGCGGCCTTAACGTCTATCCGACCGAAGTAGAGAACATGCTCTGCGAGTTCCCCCACGTTCAAGAGGCTGTTGTTTTCCCGATCCCGCATGCCAAGAGGGGAAGCGTCATCGGGGCTGCCGTAGTTCTTCGACCCGGCTCCGCGACTACGGAGAAGGAGCTGCTCACCTTCCTTCGGGGCAACCTCGCCAATTTCAAAGTCCCGCATCGCATCGCTATCCACCAGTCCCTTCCCCGAACCGCTGTCGGTAAGGTCATTCGAGACCCCGCATTGCTGCTCTCCGAGGGGGGAGCAGAGGAATGAACACCCCCCCCGGCTGAAGATCGCTCAACAGGCCGGCGAGATCGCCCTGGAAGGAGCCCGGCCGATGAAGGACAATATCTACAAAGTCGGGCTGGCAAGATCCTCATCCAGCGGAGCCTTCTGGCCAGCGTGTAGTTGAAGAAAAGCGCCTGAGACGGAGCTAGTTGTCAATTAGACGGCTCCGGTTGACAGTGACGGGGTTTTGTCTTCATCTACTCATAACTATTGCCTATTGCCTCGTGCCTCATGCCTACTAGTTGCCTCACGCCTAATTTTGTTTCCGCTTTCATTTTTCATTTTTCATCTTTGTTCTCGACAAAGGAGGGAAAATGCCGGTCGTACAGGTCTATATGTATAAGGGAAGGACGAAGGAGCAGAAGAAGGAGCTGGTGAGAAGGATCAGCCAGGACTTTCAGGAGGTAGCCAACGTAAGTCCCGAGTCGCTCCATATCCTGTTCCACAACATGGATCAGGATGATTGGGGAACCAGAGGGACGCTCGCCTCGGAACGTCCCCCTAAGTAGCCGGTTTCAACAACGACCCGGTCAGCTTACTTTCCCGGCATCAAAATTTCTTTGAGCCGCGCCACGTCTTTTGGCTGCAGCTTGAACAAACTGAGAGCGATCTTCTCCACTTCCGCGCCGGACAGAGGATTAATCGAGAGCGACGCTTTGCTCATCTCCGCCACGAACTCCGGATCTTTCATGGTCGCGAGGAAGGCGCCGCGCAAGAGTTCCACACGATCCTTCGGAGTCGCCGGCGGCAGGGCGTAGGCCCTGAGAATGGCCGACGGGCTAAGAATCGCCGCACGGATGATTTCGCGGCCTTCTTCGGTCTTGGCGTGCTCGAGTGCGTTGGGCACGTTGGGCAGGTCCGGCAGCCGTTCCGGGTTTACTTGAATGATCACGTTGACGTTTCCCGACTCGAGCCCCTGGCGCCATGTGGTCTTGATCGACTCCCACGTCCAGCAGCCGCCGGCGATCTCTCCCGCGTCGGCGGCCAGCCGGATCTGCGAGGTTCCCTTGTAACCTTCGACCAGCTGAATCGGCAGCGCCAGGACCACCTTCAAGACCCGCGGCACGTCGGAATCGTTCGCGCCCGGCGCCTCACCTCCGAGTTTGACCGGCTCTTTGGCGGCAAACCATCTTTCCAGACTGGTTATCCCGCTCGCTTTCGTCAAAGCGCAGACGGTCGAATCCTGCACGGGCACCCCAAGCCATTCGAATTTGCGCCCGTCGAACTCCACCCCTTTGGTTTCGAAAAGCTGCTGCAGCACCAGAGAGCCGATGAAGTTTCCGATGGTGAGGCCGTCGGGCTTGGCCCGGTTGTAAAGATCGTTTGCCGCCAGGAGGCTTCCGGCGCCGCCCATGTTGTCCACGATGACGGCGGGGTTGCCGGGGATATGCTTTCCCAGATGGCGGGCGATGGTCCGGGCATACGTGTCGAAACCGCCACCGGCGGCGAAGCCGACCACGATTCGGATGGTCTTGCCTCTGTAAAACTGCTGTTCCGCCGCCATGCCAGCGCCGAGCAGGTTGGCGAAGATCGCGAGAAGAGCGGACGCGAAGAGAAATTTTTTCATGGGAGCCTCCTTGGTAACCGTCGGGGCCTTACTTTTAGCCTTTCATCTTTCATTTTTCAGCTTTCATCTTTTTTTGGGCTGAGAGCCTCCTTATGGCGATCGTCGAAAACAACTTAGTCAAAAAGCCGGACCGCGGTCAATACAAATCCCGACCGTCTACTCAACCGATGGTGCCTGCCTTCGCGATCCAGGCGGGACAAGTACTGCGGATGATTGCAGGCCTCGTCCCCTCCTTCTTTGCCAAATGACTTACCCTTGCCAGTCTGCCTCCGGTCATATAGATTCACATAGGCAAATTGCTGCAAATCATCCCGTTGCTTACGGCGATAAGGAGAGAATTATGAATCCTCTTTTAGTGATTGCCATTCCATTAGTGTTGGTAATCGTGGGCATGATATTGAACAGTATCGGACTTTCATTTGATCAACCTCCAAGTTCGCCCGAGCAGGATCCTACCAAGAGGCTGGAGGCCGAGAGGCAAGCTTACCGCAAATTCTTCGACCTACAGAGAACTCGGTCTTTGAAAAGACAGAAAAGAGTTGGTCAGTATGCTTGGTTGGTTATGGCCGCCTTTATCGGTGCCTTCATCTGGCTGTATATGGATACGGTGAATAAGACCAGCCTTTCGACTCGAATTGCCGCGCTTCAAACATTGGGAACAGAAGAAGGGAAAGAGATGGTTCTCTCGGTGACTCTGAGCGACGGGAGCAATGTCAAATATCTGATCAAATTGCCCCAAGCCGACAAGTTGGACACGGCCGCAAACCTTTCGAAAGAAAAGGTCTCAAACTGGGAGCTGGAGAGATTGGGCACAGCATTGAGTATCGGCGCTAATCCATTGCCTCTTGGTGTCGCGCTGAAGATTTCCAACTAGCAAGCTCGACTTTTTAGATAAGCATCCCAAAGACCAAGAGCCGCTGGCTGGGCAATCCTGGCCAGCGGTTAACAGAATCTTTCGACGTTTAGGGAATTCCCGAAACCTGGAAGTATAGCTTGACCTTCGCCCGCACATCTTTGATACACTGAAACAGCGGTATTAAACGGGAACGATTCGCTGCGGAGGTGTCCACATGCCAGTCCGTGCATTGCTTCATTACGCGCTTGAGGTGCCCGATCAGGCCGTCGGAGAAAAATTCTACCGCACGTTCGGGCTCTTCAGCGAGCCTGCGCGAGACAATGCGGTGCATCTGCGCCCCGCTCCCCTCAAGCGGGAGTGCACACTGCTCTACGCCGGTCCGCGCAAACGCCTCCATCACCTCGCCTTCGGTGCCTCTGGTGAGGACTTTGAAGCAGTGCGGGAGTCGATCCGCCGGGCGGGGGTCAGGGAGGTTGACCCGCCACGGGCCGCGCCCGATGGCGGCTTGTGGATCCATGATCCTGATGGCAACTGCCTCAATGTCCGCCAGGAAGGGCGCGAGGAGCCGCCACCCGAGCCGCCGCCGGCCGTTAATGCCCCGGGTCACATCTCGCGAGCGGCGATGCGCGGCTGTCCTGAGCGGACACTCGAAATTACGCCGCGCAAGCTCGGCCACGTGCTTTTCTTCACGCCGGACGTCGCTCGTCAGACCGACTTCTATACCCGAGTTCTCGGCCTTAGGCTCTCCGACCGAGTGAAGAACCTCATCGCATTTCTACGCTGCACCACCGACCATCACAACTTGGCCTTCTTGGAATCGAAGGGGCCGGGGTTCCACCACGCCTCGTTCCAAGTCGGCTCGCTGGACGAGATTGCGCTCGGCTCCATGCGGATGCGGGACGCCGGCTGGCAGCAGGGATGGGGCGTCGGCCGCCACGTGATTGGGTCGAACTACTTTTACTACACGCGCGATCCATGGGGGAGTTTCGCCGAGTACTACCACGACCTCGACTACATCCCCGAGCAGTGTGCCTGGGTCCCGCGCGACTTCCCGGAGGAGGACTCGCTCTACCGCTGGGGACCGCCGCCACCTCCGGAATTCGTAGAAAACACCGAATTGACGTGAGCCGTCGCGAATACCAAAAAACTCCTCATTACTCTCAACTCAATACTCTATGCTGACTGCGATTCGATTTACTATTGGAGGGCAGTGGTAGGTCATGTCGTTCGTCGCTAGCGAATATCACTGGTTTTATCAGCTAAGGCCGTGCTCGCTTCGAGTTTATCTTCGTGCCAAAGGAATGCCGCCGGGTGAACCCGATGTTTACCACAAGCTCCTCGAAAGACTCGGTCAGCGGCATGAGCAGCGGCACCTGAAACAGTTTGCCGAATTCTTTCACGCGCACGGCAACATTGAAGAGACCAAGGCAGCGTTCACACAGAAGGAGCGGGTAATTTACCAGCCCGCAATGAGGGTCAATCACCCGGAATACGGAGAGATAGCTGGAGTGCCTGATTTTTTTATCCGGGAGGACGATGGATATCTCATCCGGGACTGTAAACTCCCCCAGCGCTTCAGCGAAGACGACCACCCCGAAATCTTCCGCCAGCTCGAACTCTACGGCTGGCTATACGAGCAGACTTTTGGAAATCCGCCGAAAAGACTTGAGGCGTACATGGGCGATGGTCAGCTTCAAGTCGTACCGTACCAGCCCCGTCGCGCTTTAGAAGTTCTCGCCTTCATCAACGACATCAAGCAGCTTACCGAAGAACCGTTCGAGCCGGTCGGGTGGTCAAAGTGTCTCGACTGCGGGTACAACGAATTTTGCTGGACACGAGCCAGAGAACGTCATGCTGTAGCGCTGTTGCCCGGTGTGGACCAACCGCTCGCTCGTATGCTCCATGAGCAGGGAAGCAGAACTTACGATGAGCTTCTTGAGTGGCACACTGAGGCAACCCTCGCCGACGTCACGAAAGGTCGGGGTAAAAGAGCCGGGAAGGTTGGTGGCGCGGCGGGGAAAATTCTGAATCACGCAAGGGCTTTTAAGTCCGGCGCGATCATCCCGCTCAACGGACCGGCAGTCAAAAAAGCCGCCAATCTCGTAATGTTCGATGTCGAAGGTATCCCGGTACACTTAGATCATTCTGAGAAAACTTATCTCTGGGGTTTAAAAGTATTTGGTGAGAAGCCACGCTCCTATTCAGCAGCGCTTGCTACCGCGAAGCCAGAAGGAGATCGCGATGGTTGGCAAAAGTTCTTGGCGCAGTGCGCGGCAATTTTTGCAGAATACGGCTCGATCACGTTTGTGCATTGGAGTTCCTACGAAAGAACCCGGTTGCGCAAGTATGTAAAGAAATACGGTGATAACGACGGAGTCGCGGCGCGGGTCCTGGAAAACCTTTACGACCTCCTTCCGGTCGTCGAGGGTACATTTGTCATTCCTACTCCAAGCTATGGTCTCAAGCTGATCGAGCGGTTTGCCGGCTATACCAGGACATTGACGGATGCAGGCGGAAAGTGGTCGATGGCAACCTATATCGAGGCCGTCGAGACGGAGGACCCGGACCAGGCCGCCCGGCTTATGGGTGAGATCTTGAAGTATAACGAAGAGGACCTGGATGCGATGTGGTTTGTTTACCAGTGGATTGTCGGAAAAAGTCAGGAGTTGGTTAGGGACTGAAGCATGCTATAAGGAAACAGATGAAAGCGGAAAACGGAAAGATGAAGGGTGGAAGAGTGAAAGGGGATTTGAACCCCCGAACTCTTCGGAATCATGAATTATGGTTCACGAAAAGTTCTTTTCCATTTTCCGTTTTCATCTTTCCGCTTTCATCCTTGAATTTTCGTAAATCGCTCTGCTACCTGCAAGGAGCTTCAATCGCTCGGGCCTTATCAGGTTTATTCCTGACCGCATTTCGACGTTTCGGGAATTCCCCACTTATTAGGTTAAACCATCTGCTCCTTTCCTCCTGCGGTCGTCCAAGCCAGCTCAGTGGGTAGACATCACAAGAACTGCACACCTGGCATCTGCCATACGGTGCCTTCTCGAATACCTCATGGCAGGAGTAGCATATGTAGGCTCTAGAAAATTGCATATAACCTCCTTTAGGAAAAATTGGCTTTCAGTCTCTTATTGAATCCTCCCTTTTGGATCATCCCTCCTTTTGAATCGCGCGGGGGTTGAACTCCCGTCTCAGCAACGCCCGTGCCAGCAATCACATGCAGTGAAGTTAGATACTTAGACAGTCGGGAATCCTCTTCCCGAGACAGAATCTGACATTGTTGTCAAAGAATGGCACGTTTTGTCATTTGTTGACCAGCTCATCTCAGGGGAGGCCTCAGAGGAGTCAACGAAGATGAAAATCGTGTAAAATCGGTGAGTTTTGCATCTCAGTTCGCACATCTTTGGTTTAGAATTAAACTTGTCGCGCCACCGCGAAATCGCGTAAGACAGTTCCGATTTTTAGCCTCTACAGGGCTTAGACCGGCTTAAGTTCACGCACCTTCGATGAGCATCCTTTATCCTCTTCGGAATCACGTTTCACAATCACGAGCACGTCTTCGTTTTGCGCTTTCATCTTTCATGCTTTCTCTTCATTCTACCCCGTGAGGAGCTTTCATAGCTCGAGTGTCCCTTTCTTTCTGACACATTTTGACGTTTTGAGAATCCTCAAAACGTCAAAGCTTCCAGCTGGGGAGGACAGAGCGGCCTCGGCATCCAGTTGCCCGATCCACGACGGAATAAAATTTCGCCCTGCAAATTTTCCCTTGCCCCGCAACGGCAAGATCACTTAAAATTACGGTGTATGATAACTCCGGGCTCAATCCTCGATTGCTGGAGCAAGGACCATGAAACGAACCAACGGAAAGAAACAGACCAAGACGTTCGCGACGACTGTAGGACGTGCGTTGCGCCGCGCCGCGAAATCCGCACGAAAGATCGCTCGCGCCCACGGCACGCCTATTTACATCTGGCGGGACGGGAAGGTTGTAGCGCAGAAGCCTTAAGGTAAGAGCAGCACGAGTCTACAGTAGCGAACGTATGAGATACAACGCCAGAAAGACTGAGCACGTAGGACCCAAAAGGGATAGCGGCGCCTTCTATGGTCGTAAAGCCTTAGCCAAGAAGGCAAGCAATCGTCGTCGCCGCGAAGCTGACAAACAAGCCGTCTTAGCCCATGGCACATCACAAGCGTAAGCGTCCAAAGAACCGCCGGGCTGGCTGTCTTCTCTGCAAGCACTGGAAAATGAACGGCTTCGCAAAGGGAAGGTCGGATGCCGAGTCATTTTCAGTTCACCGGCGGCGGCACATTGCGGATCGACAAATCGAACAGGTCCAAAGAGAATTTTTTCATATAGAAACTGCGCCGTGAACCCCTATTACAATCTTCCCCAAGAACAAGGACGCATTCAGCAACCCGTAGCTCAGTTCAACGCCGACGAGCAACTATGGCGGAGCCTGCAAGCTAGGCGCAGGTGGCGCCGCAGACTGTGCCCGCAGATGCCGTCCAGGCTTCGTAGACAGCTCGACCTGCTCGAATTTGCCCACGCGTCCGCCTGAAGACTGCGTCGGTCTGCTTTTCTCATAAAATCCGCTCAACCGTCCGATTGCGATTGGCAGTTACACAAACTTTGACGTCATTTCGACGTTTCGGGAATTCCCGAAACGTGGAAGTATCCACATGGGAAGTTGGCTAGCTCCCGTTCCACGAGCACGAGCACGTTTTTTCCGTTTTATGCTTTTGTCTTTCATCCTTATTAGGCTCTGTGACGCTTCCGCCTTCGTGCTTCTCTCTTATTCCCTTACTTCCAAGGCCGGAGTCCAAAACACGGCAGTTTCACCCGACTGTTTAGCCCCAGTGGCCTGATTTTTCTACACGGCACGGCGATTGCTCGGTTGTCCCTAAAGGGAGGCAATCTTGGCTGAAGGAGAGCTAGTTTGAAACTGCCAGAGGGGATTCCGGCCGCCAACAAAGACGAGGAAGCAAAGCTTCTAGCGAGGCTCGAAGAGCCTTGCGCGGACGGCGATCTCGCGGACCGGATCCATCAGCTAGCGGTTTTTTATATCAAGCACGGCCGCAACGACCTTGCGATCGCGGTCATCGAACTCGCCATGAATTATTGCGACGACCCCGAAAAACAGGCCTTTTTCTATATGAACCTGGGGCAGATCTCCGAGCATGACAGGCAATTCCAGAATGCGATCCGATACTATGCTCGGGGCTTAGAGCTTAAGCCGAACGAGAAATCCGTCGCCTACCTTCTCCACAACAACCTCGGCTACTGTCTCAATACCGAAAAGAGATACAAAGAGGCAGAGGAGTTCTGCCGTGCTGCGATTCTGATCGATTCAACCCGGGCCAACGCCTTTAAAAATCTCGGCACCAGCCTTCGAGGCCAGGGCGACATCGTCGGCGCCGCCTGGGTCTATGCGGAAGCAAACCGAGTCGATCCGTCCGACCCTAGAGCCATCACGCTCCTGGACCAACTGATCGCGGAACACCCGAAAGCCCTCTTCGACTTTGTCTATGCTTTCTTGACAAACCCGTCGGAGATTACCTAAGGATGGGGAGAGCGCTGTTGTTGCCCAGCAGCACGACTCAAAATCACGTCTTTTTGCCCTTTTCCGCTTTCATCTCTCATAATCATCTTTGCATCTCGGCTCGCACAACTTTGGTTTAGAATTAAACTTGTCGCGCCCACCGCGAAATTGGCGTAACACAACTCCGATTTAGCCTCTACAGGCTTAGACCGGCTTAAGTTCAGGCACCTTTGGTTTTCCCCAAACAGCTCTGCTACCCTGCGAGGAGCTTCCATGGCTCGGGCGAAGAGGAATAGACCTAAAGATCTCATTCACACGGGTGGAGTGCGCAATTTCTGAATCAATGATGTACGTAGATGATGGATGTCGTTATCTCCAAAGGCAGAGTTCCGATTCGTCTGACGGACGAGCGGTGGTTCCACATCGTCGAGAACCACGATGACTTGGCCGGGTACTATGATCAGGTTCTGGAAACCATCGAAGATCCCGATTTTATCTTGCGCGGATATGGCAGGGCGCTGATTGCGGCAAAGGCGTTAGGTAGAAGGAATATTTGGCAGTGATATATAAGGAGTTAAGCCGAAAAGACGGGTTTGTTATCTCCGCGTATTTCGCTTCGAAGATTTCCAGGAGATCGATCAAATGGCGAAAAAGTCAGCCGTAGCTAGAGCAATCGACGATATCTCTGATGCAGTGCCGCACCTCATTCGCTTGCCCCAGCGAAAGGCGTGGATCGATTATGATGGGGAAGCGGACGTGCTTTATGTTAGTCTCAAGCGGCCCCAGAAGGCCACCGATACAAAGTTCCTCGCCGACAAGGGCATTCTCCTTCGTTACCGTGATAAGGAACTAGTAGGCGTAACCGTCCTGGATGCGTCTAGACCTCGCAAAAAAAGAAACGGACGCCGTTAGCGGGTTCATTTCGACGTTTCGACAATTGTCGAAACGTGGAAGTATCGACTTGGGGTAGTTCGCAAAACTGCGATAAAGCCCTCATTTTGACGTTTTGAGAATTCTCAAAACGTCAAAGCTTTCAGCTGGAGAAAGACATAGCGGGGTCGTGGTAACCCGTGAGTTGCCCGGTGTACGAAGGATAGACTTCCGTCCTGCAAAATTTCCGCTTGTCACAATAGGGACAAATCACATAAAATCGTTGGGATTTGAGGGCCTTAGAAAGGCCTCGGGTTAGAGCGGCCAAGTTCACGCACCTTTGATTCTTCCCACATAGCTCTGCTACCCTGCGAGGAGCTTCCAATGGCTCGGGCAAGAGAGAATCAGCGTCGAGCTGAAGCCAATTGACTTACATTCTCGAATATTCTCCCGACGCTGAAGATCAGCTCCGACGGCTGACCGCTCGGCAACAAAGAATCGTCGTGGATAGCATAGATCGACAACTTCTTAATGAGCCGATGACCGAGACAAGAAACAGAAAGCCCATGCGGCCGAATCCCATAGCTCCCTGGGAGCTTCGCATCGGAAGCTTAAGAGTGTATTATGATGTACAGGAACACCCTGAGCCTAAGGTTGTCGTCGTAGCTGTTGGAGTCAAGGAAAGAAATCGAGTCCGAATCGGCGGGGAGATAATCGACCTATGACCAAGATCGAATTAAAAAAGGCGTCGGCGCCCCTATCAGAATATGCCCGGAAGGCAAGGAAGGATCCTATCATCGTTGTTAAGCGCGGGAAACCCTTCGCCGCGGTGGTGCCAATCCGTAACGCGGATGGTGAGACGGTATCGCTGAGCACGAACCGGAAATTCTTAGCCATTATCGAGCGTTCTCGATCCCGCTATAAAAAGGAAGGCGGAATTTCTTCCAAAGAGCTCCGCCGCCGACTAGGCCTAAATAAGTCCTGATCGAAGTTCAGTAAGCCCTCATTTTGACGTTTTAAGAATTCTCAAAGCGTGAAAGTGTTCACTTCGGGGAATGAGACAGAGTGGCCTCGTCGTCCAGTCGCCGCGCTGCACGACGGAAGAAACTTTCCCGTGCGAATTTTCCACTTGTCACAATAGGGACAAATCACTTAAAATCTTTGAGATTTGAGGGCCTTAGAGAGGCTTCGGGTTAGAGCAGCTTAAGTTCACGCACCATTGATTTTCCCCAAACGGCTCTGTTACTCTGCGAGGAGCTTCCAATGGCTTGCCTCTCTCTTTTTCTTTTCTGACTACATTTCGATGTTTCGACAATTGTCGAAACGTGAAAATGTGGCTTGACAAAGACATGAGCTCTGCCTTACATCGGCCGGCATGGATGAGAAGCGTTATCGGGGGTCACGGCTCTGCAGGTTGCTAGGCAATCCGGTGATGTATCAGCTTGTGGTGCTGCTCGAGGACGCGGGGCCTTTGACTCCAAGCAAATTGGCGAAGTTCACGGGGCGTCAGATCTCGACCATCAGCAGCCATCTCGCGAAGCTGCGGGCAGCGGACATCGTCCGCTATGACACCACT
>DASYRN010000056.1:0-4597 GCA_036004365.1 Binatia bacterium | reverse complement strand
AGCGGTCGCGCCACTTTTCCGCTCGTCGCGTTATGTTGGTATCCCCTTTGTTGATCCGCCTCCTCAAGACGTGGAGTAGTTGCTCTAGTGAGCTTTCGATCTCGCCTGTCAGACAAAGATCGACTTTGAATCCCCAATAGGGAAGCTCGGCCCGAAGAGGATTTTCATCGAGAACTGCAACCTTCGTGTTCGGCGCCAGCGACCTGGAGGCAGGGTGCCACGGAACCATCGCTCCTAGAAGAAAAATGACGTCCGCCTCTTGCAGATACTCCTGTGGATCATGACCGCCGTGAAGAGGATGGTTGCGGGGAAAATTCAAATAACCGGTGCTCCGGGTTTCGATAACCGGCGCTCCGAGCAACTCGGCTAGGTCCACGGTTCTCTCGACGATTGACACGCTACGCCCGGCCTCTTCAGAGATGACGATCGGGTCTTTCGCCTGCGCGAGCAGTTCCGCCAACTCTTCGATCCCTTTAGGGTCGGCAGTCGGCGCCCGGACAAAACCGTTTTCGGAAGGAGGATTCTTGGTCATTTTGTCGAACAGAAATTCCATGGGGACGGAGACGAAGACAGGACCTCTGGGAACCGCCATAGCGAGCTGGCAGGCCCGCTGAATGGTCGCCGGCAATATCGATTTTGTGTTGACTCCGAAGCTCCACTTGACACAGCGATCGACCAGCCGCGCTGGCCCTCCGATGTCCGCTAGATGGCCGATCCACTGCGAGCCCACATCCGGACCTTCATCCTCCCCGAAGCCGATCGACTCGCCGGTAAAAACCACCATGGGAACCTGCTCGTGAAGGGCGCCTCGTAAAGCCATCGACGCATGCAGCGCGCCGACTGTGGTGTGGATCATGACCGCGGGCAGCTTTCCGGTGGACTTGGCATAGCCGCTCGCCATTCCGACGGCGATCTCCTCATGTCGTGAGGTGATATAAAGAGGAATGCTCTCACTCTGAGGCTCAGCGAGAGCCTCCCATACAGGAGACCACTCCGACCCTGGAGATGCAAAGATCCTTTCCACCCCCATTCCACCCAACACACGCAGGAGCGTCTGTGCTCCCGTCAATCCCTTTGTTTCAATCATAGTTCATCCTTTCTAGGTGAGCCTGGCCCTCAGCTATTAGCCATCAGCGATCAGCATTTAGTTGAGAGTTGAGCGCTGACTGCTGAAAGCTGTAGTCATTGCAGATTGTAAAAACGCTGCGCGTTCTTCTCCAAAATATTCTTCTTCGCTTCCAATGACAGATCTTCTCTCCGCCAGATGATGACCGCCGACTCGGGCCAGCTCATGTCCCAGTGGGGATAATCCGATGCATACATGAGCGTTTCCGAGCCGATCTCGTTAACTACAAATCCCATCATCTTTTCCTCCGGCTCAACACCGTAATAAATATGGCCGTTCGTCAGGTACTCGCTCGGTTTTCGCTTGCAGAGCGGAGCCTCCACTTTGCCTCTCTTTTCCCATTCTTCGTCCATGCGCTCCAGCCAATAGGGTATCCAGCCGCAACCGATCTCCAAGTATCCGACTTTCAGTTTCGGAAAGAGTTCCGGAATACCGCCGAAGATCATAGCCGTAAGCTGGCGTAAAACGGGAAATGGATGGCCCGTGGTGTGAAGACAGATGAACTGGTCGAAAATCTCGCTTCCGGCCTCATCTCCTCCAAAAGCGTGGATCGCGATCGGCACTTCGAGCCGCTGTGCCTCTTCATAAAGCGGATAAAACTCCGGGCTTGCCAGGTTCTTGTTATGCGCCTGGGCAGCGAGCATTCCACCGACCAATCCTAGCTTAGTGACGGCCCGACGAAGTTCTTTGCCTGCCTCCGGCGGATTATAAATAGGTAGATTTGCCACGGCCTTGAGGCGCGGTGAGACGTTGCAATATTCGGCTATGAAGTCGTTATAGGCCCGGCACAGCGCAGCCGCATACTCGGGTTCGCGAACCCTACCGATACCCAGGCCGGCGGTGGGATAGAGAACAGCAAGATGGATTTCTTGCTTGTCCATGGCCGCCAGCCTCTCTTCGAGCTTGATTCCCGACTGACCCAGCGTTCCTCCGAGGCTCCGGTCATAAGTTTCCGGTGGAATGTAGGGCATCCTTCGACTGCGAAACGGTTCATCCAAATAAGATTTGATAAACTGATCCTGGTCTCGTGCGTGCCCGTCCGAGTCGATCACCTTGATGGCGTTGCGCATCTCCATAGAAACCTCCTTACTTCTCTTCTTTACTTCTTAGCCCAGAGATTGTCGAAAAAGCCGCTCTTTTCCATCTCGTCGAGGTAGCGGCGGTCGATCAACTCTTGAGGTTTAACGCTTTTGGCTCGAGGGTCGACCGGCGCCACTTCGTCGAGGGTCGCCTGAAGAGCCTCTGCCTTGATGACCATCCTGGGCTCTAAAGCTTTAATCTCCCCGTTATAGGCGGCATCCAGAATGGCCCGATCTGTTACTCTTAGGTATTTTCCGAGCACCTTATAAGTAAATTCTCTATCCGTATGGAGAATCTTGGAAGCTTCCGCCATAGCGCGCATGAACTGTCCCATGGCTTGAGATCGCTTTGCAATGACCGATCTCTTGGTGACGAAGGCCGTCGCAGCGTAAGGAATGCGAAGATCCGGGCCGTAGACGACGTAATGGTATCCTTGGGCAAGGGCTATGGAGTCCGAAGGGGCGGTCAGAGTGGCCACCTCGATTTTCTTGGTAAGCAGGGCAGCTAGGCTCTCCGGGTCTCCACCCGTCTGGAGGAAGGTGAAGTCGCGGTTCGGCTCCATGCCGGCCCGCCTAAGCGCCTGGATAGTGAAATAATGCGTGTTGCTGCCGATCCGGCTGACACCGATTTGCTTGCCCTTGAGATCTTCGGGCTTCTTGATATTCCCTCCAGCTAGAATGCTCTGGGTCATCACGTTTTTTACGCCGCCTACGAAGACAAGATCCGTAACTCCCTGGACATAGGCGCGGACATTTCCGATACCGCCGGTCAAGGACATTTCCGCGTCACCACTGAGCATGGCGGCCGTAACCATGTTGGAAGAGGCTATGAAGACGAGCTGAAAATCAAGATTATATTTCTTAAAGAGTCCAGCGTCCTGAGCAATCCAAGGCATGGACTGGGACATCACACGCGCCGAGTGGATGCCGATAAGCTTCTCTGCTGCTGGAGCTGTCCGGGTAAGCAGTAATGCGGCAAGGAAGGCAAAAAGTGTTGCCCGCATCATTTTTCGCCTCATATCGCCTCCCTTTGGACGTAACTAGCCGTCGCGATTGAAATCCTCACGACGAGAATCTCAACAGGCCAACTCTGTGATGCTATATCAATGTCGCTGAACGAGTGTCAAGGCAACGTCCTCAGGCGAGCAGCGAGAGCGGGCCTCTTCTCCTTTTTTATCGAGTCGAGGACTTGTAGATCCTTGGTTTTTATCCCAGATAATCCGAATCGTATTTGTCACTGCCCGATTCCAACCGTCAAGGTGACTGTTGCGCGGATGGTGATGGCTCCCGGCTCCACCGGAGTCGGAGCCGCAACACCGGCGGCTCGAGCCTCAGCGAGTCCGAATACTCTAGGCACGCCGCCCGAGACCGTCTCGTCCGCCTCGAGGATCTGAACAATATTGACCCCAAGAGCCGAAGCGATGGTCTGTGCCTTTGTCTTTGCCTTCGCGGCCGCCTCTGTCAAAGCCTGCGCCTGAAGAGCCG
Source organism: Binatia bacterium (assembly GCA_036004365.1). Classification (GTDB taxonomy): domain Bacteria; phylum Desulfobacterota; class Binatia; order UBA9968; family UBA9968; genus DP-36. Next base: position 907 of record DASYRN010000056.1, on the reverse strand, counting down.
ATTCATCCTTGAGAGTGAATTGCAGCCGCTGGATGCTGTTCGCTCCGAATTGCACGGCAGTATCGATGACCTTTCCGACTGAGTCCAAGTCATTCAAGGTCACCTGGAGAGTATTCGTCGCCGTGTATCCGGTGATGGTTGGCGCTCCACCTTCCCTTGGGTAGCGGTAGTTCGGATTGACGGAGTAGCTTATGGTTTTTATTTCAGCTCGCTGGCCCAACGTTTTCTTGAGCGCCGTCAGCACCGCATCCACGCGAGTCGCGTTCTGCGCGGAGGCGGTTTCGGCCTTTTCAGCCTGGGTTACGACACCTACATCGATCTTTGCCTGATCCGGATTCGCTGTCACGGTCGCTTCGCCCGTTGCCCGGATCGACGGCTGCCGCGGCCTTTCCGGCAAGATCTGGGCGAATCCACTGACAGCCGGCAATGTCACGACCGCAAGGAAAATAACAATGCTCGGATTTTTACAATTCGCTGTTATCAATTTCCACGCTGCCCAGGCTTAAATAGCTTTACTCAAAAAGTCCCGTTCGCCCTTCGACGAGCCTGTCCTGAGTAGCAGGCCGTTTCCTTCGACCAAGCTCAGGACGAACGGCCTGCGTGTCGAAGGGCTCAGGACAAACGGAGGAGAAAGCCAGCTTATTAGGAATTTCCCGTTCATGCTAAGCGCCGTCGAAGCATGCTTACATTTTTTCACCGAGAACTAAATAGGATCTCGCGCTGGGATGCGCTTAAGGCCCATCCAAAAAACGTCCTTTGCCCTTTATCCTAAATTGTAGAGTCTCTTTGGGTTCTCGGAGGCTATCTTTCGTTTCGACTCCGGCGGAATGTCCTCCCGGGTCAAGAACTCCTTGACGGCCGCAGCCATGTTCACGATACCTTCGTGGGGGAAATCGGAAGCCCAGAG
>DASYRN010000055.1:0-11931 GCA_036004365.1 Binatia bacterium | reverse complement strand
CGGTGAGAGTTTCCATGACTGAATACGCGACCAGTACAATCCAAATCATGCGTGGCAGTCGTAATATACATGAAAGCGGCGAATGAACTTTACTGAGAGGGAAGGAGGATTGAAAATGATACTCAAACAATTCCGAATGGCCGTCTTGGGCATCTTCATACTGACCGCCGGGTGTGCGTCTATGGCGCCTCCAGGTATGTCTGACAAGAGTCTGTACGAACGGTTGGGGGGAAAGGAGGCCATAACGGCTGTGGTTGATGACTTCGTGGGACGTGTGGCTGCGGACAAGCGGATCAATGGTTACTTCGCCAACGCAAACATTCCCCGCTTGAAAACGCAGCTCGTCAGCCAGATATGCGAAGCCAGCGGCGGTCCCTGCAAGTATACGGGTGGTGATATGAAGACCGTCCACCGAGGCATGGGGGTTACCAGTGCCGCGTTTGACGCGTTAGTCGGGGACTTGGTTGCGACATTGGACAAATTCAAAGTCGGTGAACGAGAAAAGAAGGAACTGCTCGGGGTCCTTGGGCCGATGAAAAAGGACATCGTGGAGAAGCCGTAGTCGCGTTTCTCACACTGCTCGGCGGAGACAAAAGGCTCGCAAGCTATCCTCTGCTCAGCGCGCTCAAACAAGATGGCCTCACCGTTTTGTCTTGGGCACGAAGATGGCAGCGTGCCCGCTGAGTTATCCCAGTTGTCATTCAGCATTGCCCTTAGCGGAGGACAAGAAGGGCCGCTTTGGCCGGCACTGTTGGCCTTGGCGCGTTCACAGACATCATCGTTACGAGTCCAATAGAGGTTTCTTTCGGAGAGCTTCTCGCTCCGCGCATCAGCGGTGGAATCGTTCTCTGTCCTGCGACGCTCTTCCTCTTGAGCGCCGTTTCCACGCAGCGCGTCGGTTTTGGGCTGCTCCTGATCGTTATCGGCGTCGTCATGGTCTATGCCTGTCGATTTATGTCTTCTTTTCACAGCGAGAGGGTGCTGGTCACACGCTGGCTTCCTCTAACCTAGGCAGCCGTATATCACCCTTTTCGGGTTGGCGATGGCTGGTTCAGTCCCTGGCAACCACCGGAATTCTCGGCTGATCGGCTCCGCGCCGCTAAATCCAACCCACAAGGCGGATTCGTAGAAAGGTTAAAGTCGATTTAACGCTTACAAATGGAGGAAGAAACGATGAAACGGTTTTGGCGTGACATTGGGCTTCTAGCGGCGTTTGCCTTGATGAGCGCGCCGGTCATGGCTCACGAGCCCCACAGATCGGCTGCTGCCGTTAGTGCCGGAGAGGCTGGAGGCTCGGCGCCCCAGATCGGCTCCACAGTTACCATCCAGACCTTCCAGTTTCAGCCTAAACAACTCGAGGTGAAAACCGGCACACAGATTACCTGGGTCAACGAGGACGACATCCGGCACACTGTCACCTCCGGCACTCCTGAAAACCGCGATGGGCGCTTCGATGCGGCTCTAGCTGGTAAGAGCACAAAATTCAGTTTCACTTTTACCCAACCAGGGACTTACACGTTCTTCTGTGACCGACACCAGCACATGCGCGGGGAGATCCAAGTGCGGTAGCGCAGGAAAGATAGCTACGTAACCAAATCTTAAATCAAAGGAGGAAAATAAGATGAAAGGGCAATGGGTACGATTTAATAAAGGTAAACGGATGTTCACACTATAGTTATGGACGGATTTCTCGGAACCGGAGCGCCATTGAAGGCGGATGTCAATCTGATCATACAGGTCTTGATGGGGTCTATCCTATTTACAGGGATGATTCTTGCCCGTCGAGGAGATTACCGCGCCCATGCCATCTGCCAAACGAGCGTTGTCTCCCTTAACCTGATCATGATTGCCTGGATTATGCTTCCATCGTTCCGTTTGGGGGTGCTGCCAGGGCTTCCTGAGACGTTAGGTAAAGCCTACTACTCTATTTCGACTTTGCACGCTGTAACGGGTAGCGTTGCGCAGTTACTGGGGCTGTACGTTGTGCTTCGGGCAGGCACCAACCTGCTGCCGGAGGCGTTGCGATTTGAAAACTACAAGCTCTGGATGCGGACAGCGCTCGCACTTTGGTGGGCTGTCATCCTGCTTGGCCTTGCCACCTATTATGTATGGTTGTAGCCTGTTGACCGAAACGACCATTGGAGAAAAGTCAGATTAGACAAATTTGCAATTACTGAAGCTGTGCTAATAAACGCCAACCTATAGGAGGGAAAAATCATGAATAAGAGTTTTTTATTCTATCTTTCTTTAAGGCTTCTGGTTTTATTATTGATTAGCGGTTGCGCTTGGAACGCCTCCGCTCAATCGCCAACACCTCAGTCAAGTGCGACTCTTTACAAAAGGCTTGGAGGGTATGATGCGATAGCGGCAGTTACAGATGAATTCCTCGCCCGTGCAGCTAGCGACAAGCAACTCTCCCGGTTTCTTGTCGGTCTCAGCAACGATTCAAAAAGGAGGCTGCGCCAACTCATTGTGGATCAGCTCTGCGAAGCCACGGGCGGACCTTGCTTTTACACTGGCCGCAGTACGAAAGTCGCACACGCAGGACTCGGCATCACAGAAAGCGACTGGCAGTTGACGGTGAAACATCTCGCGGCGATCCTGGATAAATTCAAAGTGCCTGAAAAAGAGAAAAACGATTTCCTCGCACTTGCCTCCAGCCTCAGAGGCGATATCGTTGAAAAATAGATTCTCTGGATGTCTCTGGATTCCTTAGGAAGCCCGGCAACATTTCGTTGACGGGTGTTGCCGCTTCCTAACTTTCGTCACGAGTTCAGCACCTCTTGCTTCCCCTACTGGTTCAGTCTTAGGATACAGCTTTCGCAATAGGCGGGAAATCCTAATGGAGCCGATCACCTACGCCACCATAGCCGCGGCCAATGCCAAGAGCCGCAAGCTCAGAGAATTGGTGCGCGCGCCCGAGATCCTCGTTATGCCAGGAGCTTACGATGTTCTTAGCGCCCTCTTGTTTGAGCAGCTCGGCTTTAAGGCCATCCAGGGTACCAGCGGCGGCATCGCCGCCTCATTAGGATACCCCGACGGTGAAGTCATGAGCCGCGATTTGACCGTTGAGGTTACCGGCAAAATTGTAGAGGCAGTCTCTGTTCCTGTAAACGCCGATGCTGAGAGGGGCTATGGGGACGAGAATGAGATCCGGGAAACCGTCCGAGCGCTCGTGGCTGTGGGCGCTGCGGGGATGAATCTGGAAGACGGAGCGGGCGGTAAACAAGGTGGGGCTCGCGGTTTAGTAGAAAGGTCCGAACAGTCGCGCAAGATCGCGGCGGTGATAGAAACCAAACTTGCGCTCGGCAGCGAATTTTTTCTTAACGCCAGGGTTGATGCGCTCATGGTGATGACGGAGGATCCCAACAAAGCCTTGGATGAGGCGATCCGGCGAGGCAATGCTTATGCCCAGGCAGGAGGGGATTGCATCTTCTTTATGCATGCCGTTTCGCGCGAAACCATCGGACGGCTGGTCAAAGAGGTCAAGGCGCCCATCAGTGTCCTCGCTGGGCCTCAAACACCGAGTGTGAGCGAGCTCCAGGATCTGGGAGTCGCTCGAGTAAGCTATGGCTCCGCTTTTATGAAGGCGGCGATCGGTGCAACCAGGCGATTGGCTCTGGAGATCTGCGATCGCGGAACGATCACGGCGCTCAAAGAGGGGATGCAAACGCCAGAGATCGCGGCTCTCTTACCCAAGAAAAGGTGAGGCTAGCGCTACGCGGAAGAAAAGCAGCATCGTCTCTCTCCATATCGCCCCCACCGGAGGCGCGCCTGTAAAGACGGTTCGTGAAGTGCGCGCAATCGCCGGCAAAGGGCTTGAAGGCGATCGCTACTTCAATCAGGTGGGAACTTACTCCAACCGGCCGGGCACAGGCAGAGAGGTGACATTGATCGAGATCGAGGCGATCGAGGCCTTGAAGCGGGATTATGATATTGGACTCAGACCCGGAGAGAGCCGCCGCAATATCGTAACTCGCGGTGTACCGCTTAATCATCTCCTAGGTCGTGAATTCAAAGTGGGAGAAGTCAGGCTTCGCGGTGCCCGCCTTTGCGAGCCCTGCTCTCACCTCCAGAAGCTAACCCAACAGGGAGTGATGCGAGGCCTGATCCATAGGGGCGGTCTGCGAGCCGAAATTCTGACCGGGGGTGTGATCCGCGTCGACGACGTCATCGATACGGACTGATACACGGAGTTTTTCATGCTCCTGGAGAGAGATCCGTGCGCCTCTGCGAATTGCCGGCTATCTCTTTGTGGTTCCCCTTGAGGTAGTTTCGCAGGTAGCGCGCGGTGTAGGATTTCTTGCCATCGTCGATCACCTCAAGCGGAGGTCCTGCGGCTACCAGAAAGCCTCCCTTCTCCCCACCTTCCGGACCAAGATCCACCAAGTAATCGGCCTCTTTAATGATGTCGAGATTATGTTCAATCGTGATGACTGTGTTGCCCATCTCGACGAGGCGGTGCAGGATCTGGATGAGCTTTTCGACATCGACGAAGTGAAGGCCGGTGGTCGGCTCGTCAAGCACATAAACGGTCTTCCCGCGCGACTCTTTGCCTAATTCGTAAGCGAGCTTGATTCGCTGAGCTTCGCCTCCTGAGAGCGTATTGCTCGTTTGGCCCAAGGCGATATATCCCATGCCGATATCGTTGAGGACCTGAAGCGGCCGCACGATCTTCGGGAACGGACGGAAAAACACCACGGCCTCCTCAACCGTCATGTCCAGGATATCGGCAATATTCTTGCCGCTGTAGCGGATACTGAGAGTCTCTTCATTGAAACGCACTCCGTCGCACGCCTCGCAATCGACGAAAACATCCGGCAGGAAACTCATCTCTTTCCGGATCTTCCCTTGCCCGGCGCACTCTTCACATCTTCCGCCACGGACGTTGAAGGAAAAACGATTCGGCGCATAACCTCGCAATCGCGCTTCCGGAGCGAGAGCGAACAGACGGCGGATCTCGTCGAGGAAGCCCACATAGGAGGCCGGAATGGAGCGGGGGGTCTTCCCGATCGGGCTTTGATCGACCTCGACCACGCGCTCGACCCGATCCCACCCGAGGATATCCTTGTGTTCTCCTGGACGACCGGAGAACTGGCCCAACTTCATTTTCAGACCCTTATAAAGAACCTCTTTCACCAGAGTGCTCTTTCCCGATCCCGAGACGCCGGTCACGCAACTCCACGCTCCGAGAGGGAAGCGCACGTCGATATTCTTGAGATTGTTGGCCCTGGCTCCCCGAATGGTGAGCCAGAAACAGCCGGCGAAGAGACGCTGCGGCCAGGTCCTTTTTTTCTCCGCCTTGAGATAAGCCCCTGTAAGCGAGGTAGGATTGATTTTAATCTCCTGCGGAGTGCCAATCGCTACGACACTCCCTCCATGGACTCCTGCCCCCGGTCCCAGATCGACTATGAGATCGGCCGATTGGATCGTTGCCTCGTCGTGCTCCACGACAAGAACCGTGTTGCCCATCTCCTCAAGTCGCTTCAAGGTTCGAAGCAGCATGTTATTGTCACGCGGATGGAGGCCGATGGTCGGCTCGTCCAGGATGTAGCACACCCCGCGCAGATTCGAGCCGAGCTGCGCGGCGAGACGGATGCGCTGCGCCTCTCCGCCCGAAAGGGTATCGGCGCGACGATCAAGCGTGAGATAAGGCAACCCGACTTCGGAGAGGAACCGCAGTCGGTGGAAAATTTCCCTCAGGATTTTCTCCGTGACAGCGTGGTCTCGCTCAGAGATTCCCTTCGTCTGCTCGCTCATTTGCAGCGCCTCAAAATGGTCCAGCGCTTCTTTCACCGACAGCGCGCAGACCTGCCAGATCGCCTGCCCGTTCACCCGCACGGCCTGCGCGCGGGCGTTGAGTCTTCTTCCGCGGCAAACTGGACAGGGCAGCTCGGTCAGGAATTGTGACAGCCATTCTGCAGGACCCTCTCCTGTTCCATCCCACAAGCTTCTGAGATACGGCCCCAAGCCGACGAAGCCTTCAGCGACATCTCCCGAAATAACAAGCTCCTTTTGTTTCTTGCTAAGGCGCGAGAAGGGCTTGGCCACGTCGATGCCATGATCCTCTTTGAGATCGCGTAGGAGGCGAGGCAGATTTCTTTTGAGACTCTCCCCGTTGCCCGAAGAAAGTGATGCCAAGAAGGAAAAAATTTCGGCCAGAGTTCTTCCAGGATCATGAATCACGAGATTCGGATCCAATTTCAGCTCAAAGCCCATCCCACTGCAGGAAGAGCAAGCCCCTTGCCGGCTGTTAAACGAAAACAGCCTTGGGTCGAGCGCTTCGTATCCCATGCCGCATGGATGACAAAACAGACGCTGGTTATAGAGCTGCTCGCCGCGCTGCGAGATGAGATGAATCACTCCGTTTCCCAAACGTAGTCCTTGGTCCACCATCGCTTCGACCTCTCGACTTCCGACCTTGCCGCGGCCGATCACAATATCGATATCGTGCTCGCGGTATCGCTCGAGCCCGTCCCTAAATTCTGGCGACTTAAGATCGACGAGTTTCCCGTCGATGCGTGCTCTGCGGTAGCCTAATCTTTGCGCGCCGACGATCACCTCTTTATGAAAACCCTTTCTTCCCCTCACGATCGGGCTGAGAATCATGACCTCCTTTCCTTTGTGGGTGCGCGAGATGCGGTCCAGGATCTGGCTCCTGGTGAGCGACGTGATGGGGCGGCCGCACTGCACGCAGTGTTGTCTGCCCACCTTGGAGTAAAGCAGTCGCAGATAATGATAGATCTCCGTCACTGTGGCCACAGTCGATTTTTTGCCCCCTTGGCTTAGGCGCTGTTCAATCGCAACGGTCGGCGGAATGCCGGCAAGGAAATCCACATTAGGACGCGCCATGATCTCGAGAAACTGCCGCGCGTAGGTGGAAAGGCTATCGACATAACGGCGCTGCCCTTCGGCATAAAGAATATCAAAGGCCAAGGACGATTTTCCCGAGCCGCTTAGGCCTGTAATAACAACCAATCGATCGCGGAGAATGCTCAGATTGATGTTCTTTAGATTGTGTTCCTTGGCCCCGACGACCGTGATGGCATTTTCTGATTCTGTTGAACCCTTTAACCCTTGAACCCTTAAACTCTTTTCGAGCAGGGGTTTGAACGGGGAGGGGAGGGTTTCTTTGAGATACGGCTTGAGATAGCGCCCGGTATGAGACTCTTCGAATCGAGCAATATCTTGCGGTGTTCCTACCGCCACGATTCTTCCGCCGCCGTCGCCTCCCTCAGGCCCGAGATCGATGATGTGATCAGCGCACTTGATAACCTCCATATTGTGCTCGATGACGACGACCGAATGACCTTGGTCAATCAGCTCGTTGAAAGCCCAGAGGAGACGCTCGATGTCATGGAAGTGAAGACCCGTGGTCGGCTCATCGAAGATGAAAAGTGTGCCAGTTTTTTTTGCCCTTGCCATGTGGGCGGCAAGCTTGAGCCTTTGCGCCTCGCCACCTGAAAGGGTCGTGAGCGGTTGTCCCAAGCGTATGTAATCGAGGCCCACCAACCGGAGCACGGCGAGGCCGCTTTGAATCTCGGGAAAATCTTTGAAAAAGGCCAGAGCCTCGTTCAGCGTCAGATTCAGAATCTCACGGATATTCCGGCCGCGATAAGTCACTTCAAGGATCTCTTCCCGGAAGCGACTCCCTTTGCATTCGGGGCAGGAAGTATACACATCCGAAAGGAATTGCATTTCCACTTTCTCGAACCCCTCGCCTCTACAGGTCTCGCACCTCCCGCCTTCGACATTAAAGGAGAAGGTCGAGGGCGTGTATCCCCGCAGGCGTGAGAGGTCCGTAGAGGCAAAGAGCCGCCGGATCCCATCGAAGACCTTCATGTAAGTCGCGGGATTGGAGCGGGGCGTGGTCCCGACAGGAGATTGGTCGACTAAAACGACCTCTGAGACCTTATCAAAACCCTCGATACGGCTGCAGTTTGCCACCGAAGCGGCCGGCGACTCTTTCAGCTTCTTCAGATTGCGGTACAGAACCTCATCGACCAAACTCGACTTGCCCGATCCCGAGACCCCGGTGATGCAAACGAACAGGCCCAATGGGATCTCGACATCGATCTGCGTAAGGTTGTTCGCTGTCGCCCCAAAGACCTTGACTGCCCGCCTGGCGATCGGGCGTCGGTGACTCGAGGGAAATGGGACCGTCTTTCTCTGAGTCAGATAAGCGGCAGTCAGCGAATCACGGTTCTTAAGCAAATCCTCATAAGGGCCAGCAAAAACAATGTGCCCTCCCCCTTCGCCAGCTTTGGGCCCGAGGTCGACAACGAAGTCGCTCTCCTTGATGATCTCAGGATCATGCTCGACGACGACGACCGTATTTTTGTTCGACTTCAGGCGGTGGAGAATCTCCACCAACCGATGACTGTCCCGCGGATGAAGGCCGATGGAAGGTTCATCGAGCACATAGAGGGTATTGACCAGCGAAGAGCCGATCGCCGTCGTAAGATCAACCCGCTCGAGTTCTCCACCCGAAAGAGTCCGCGACTGACGGTCCAACGTCAGATATTCGAGTCCCACGCCCACGAGATAACCGAGCCGGCGGCGGATGTCATCGAGAATCAAGCTTGCGACCTGATCCACCGATGCTGGCGGGTTCAAATTCTGAAAGAAGCTATGAGCCTCGCCCACGCTCATAGCATTGATTTCGGCGATATTTTTTCCTTCGATCTTGAAATCCAGCGCCTCATCTTTGAGTCGGCTGCCCTGACACTTGGAACAGAGCAGATAAGTGCGGTAGCGGGAAAGAAAAACACGCACATGCATCCGGTAGCTTTTCCGTTCCAAGCGCCGGAACCAGCCGCGCACCCCTTTGTACTCTCCGTCCCCTTCTAGAATGACTTGCTTTTGCTTTTCGCTCAGCTCCACGAAAGGCTTCTTCGTGGGAATTCGCTTGCGTTCGCAAAAGTCCATGAGCCGCTGGGTTCTCCTCGGCTTGGTGACCCAGGGCTTGATGGCCCCTTCGCTCAAGGACTTGGATGGATTGGGAATGACGAGATCCATGTCGATATCGATGACCCGGCCAAATCCGCGGCAGGTTTCGCAAGCCCCCAGGGGACTGTTGAAGGAAAAGAGATTGGGCACGGGATCGTGGTAAGCATTATCGCAATGGGGACAATGGAGGCGGTCGCTGAAGGGCTCGCGCTTCCAACCCTCTTGAGGAAAATGGACATGAAGCCTTCCCTTACCGAAGTGAAAGGCTTGCTCTAAAGAATCGGTTATTCTCTTTCTTGCCTCCGGGCGGTAGGTGAAGCGGTCGACAATGATTTCCAGGTTCTCTCCTGCCCTCGGAGACGGCTGGATCTCATCTAAGTTGACGACGTTCTGGCCTCGCAGCAGACGGTGAAAACCAGCCTGCTGCAGACCAGCCTTGATCTCTTCCCAAGAAAGCGATGGCACGGCAAAAGGGAAAGTCAGAATCAAAGGTCTGCTTTCTGCGCCGAGTTTTTTGAAGACCGTTTGCGGCGTGTCCCTTTCCACTACCCGGCCACAGTCTTTGCAATACAAAACAGCTATCTTGGAAAAGAGGAGCTTTAGGTAATCGTGAAGCTCCGTCATCGTCCCCACCGTGGAGCGAGACGTCTTAACCGCGCGGCTTTGATCAATGGCTATGGTGGGTGGGATTCCCTCGATGCTCTCGACGTCAGGCTTGTCCATGCGCTCGAGGAACTGTCTGGCATAGGCCGAGAAGCTCTCCACGTAGCGCCTCTGACCCTCGGCGTAAAGAATGTCAAAGGCGAGCGTTGATTTTCCCGAACCGCTGACACCCGTCACTACCGTGAGAGCATTCAGCGGGATGTCCAGATCTATATTTTTGAGATTGTTTTGCTTCGCAGCGCGGATGCGGATCCAATCACTCATAGCGATGTTAGGTTTTCGATTGCTATACCTTGATATGAGAATGAATCTCTAGCTTTGAGCTGTCAGCAGTCAGCGATCAGCTTTCACCCTCACTCTACCCTCTCCCTCGAAGGGAGAGGATTAAGGTGAGGGTTCCAAAATGTCTTCATTCGAGGTGGTATCTCTCTGCCAAGATCCGGCGAAACCTGGAGCCGTAGATTAGATCAAAGGTATCTGATTTGTCCGGGAAGAGCTCTAGGGCTCTCTCCTTGGCATCGGCAATGATTTTTTGTGCTTGGTTCAGTGTTAGGTCTGCCTGCCACAGCAAAGTAGCGGTAAAATCCATCATGCGCCGAAGTTTTCTGAGCTTCAGCTCCTCGGCTAATAATGCTTCCCTATCCGGCTTCATGGATTAATCTTTCATTTGTACCACACGTCGGCCTTGAGTCAAGGTTTATCCGCCGCGCGCACCCAGGATTCGATTCTCATCCACTCCTTTGCTAAGGTATTTGTATGCGCATCGCCGAGATCTTCTACTCGATTCAAGGCGAGGGAAGACTGCTGGGAGTTCCATCCGTTTTTATCCGTACTTCGGGCTGCAATCTCCGCTGCGTTTGGTGCGACACACCCTACACATCATGGGAACCTGAGGGTACGGAGCGCGAACTGAACGAGATTTTGCTTGAGGCCAAGCGCCATCCAACAAAATACGTTGTTGTTACGGGCGGAGAGCCGTTTCTTACCCACGAAATCGAAGAGTTAACCAAAAGGCTTAAACGCGAGGGCTTTCACATCACTATGGAAACGGCCGCCACGATCTTCAAGCCCGTTCAGTGCGATCTGATGTCGATGAGCCCCAAGTTAGCCAATTCCACGCCGTGGAAGCGAGACAAGGGCAGGTTTGCAAAAATGCACAAGGAGCACAGGATGAACTCGTCGGTGATTCGACAATTCATCGACCGATACGACTATCAACTCAAGTTCGTCGTAGACAATAAGAAGGATTTTCTTGAAATCGAAAAGATCCTAGCAATGCTTGAAACGGTGGATCGTAGCCGCGTTCTTGTCATGGCCCAAGGGAGAACTAAGAGAGAGTTGCGTGAAAAAGGCCCTTGGATCGTTGAACTCTGCAAAAAGCATGGCTTTTCCTACACCCCGCGCCTCCACATCGAACTCTTCGGCAACCGCCGGGGTACTTAGGAACTATGCCTGCTTTTTCTGCCCTCCGGATCTTGGCAGTGAGCCTAGAAGCCGAATATCGAGCCGTTCGTGCCGCTGGTTACTCCTAATCCTTCCACAACGCAATTCCTCCGAGCAGGCCGGCCATGTTTGGGACAGTTTGAACATTTTGCGGGAGTTTGAGCTTAACCTTCTTACTGTTTCCACCGCCGATGTAGAGATGGTCGTAGTTAAATAAACTTTCGAGCGCTTTGATGGCTTGGCCTAATCGCCGGTTCCATTTTTTGTTTCCCACCTTCTTGCGCGCTGCGTTGCCTAACACGGCCTCGTAGCTCTTACCACGCAGAAAGGGATGATGGGCCAGTTCGAGGTTCCGAACCAGTCTGCCATCGACGAACAATGAGGAACCAAATCCGGTGCCTAGAGTGACGACAAGTTCTACACCGTGCCCGGAGATCGCTCCGAAGCCGTGCACGTCGGCGTCGTTGGCGACTCGCACAGGCTTCGCTAACTTAGAGCCGAGTTTTTCCGCGAATCTGAATCCGCACCATTGAGGATCGAGATTCGGTGCAGTCTCGATGACACCGTCCCGAACCACTCCAGGGAATCCTACCGATACGCGGTCAAACCTCGCTTGTTTCTTGGCCAGACGTTGAATCGTCCTCAAGACAGCACTCGGCGTCGAAGGAGACGGGGTTCTTATGCGTCCGCGGCCCGTCAGCGGTCGGCCCATTCGATCTAAGACAAGGACCTTAATCCCGCTGCCGCCGATGTCCATCACCAGGGTTCGAGCACCTGTTCTGTCGATTGCACGTGCGGTCTTTTTCGCCATGGGGAGAAAGAGATCTCCATGAAAAAAGTATCAGCAGTACCCGTCCTTTTATGTTGACTCTCATG
>DASYRN010000054.1:0-15420 GCA_036004365.1 Binatia bacterium | reverse complement strand
ACTCCGACGAGCTTCTTCTCGACCGCTCCGTTATTTTTTGCCTTTTTTCGAGCCATGTTTTTTTCCTTGTCTGATTGCTGACAAACTCTCCATTCATCCTTCGACGAGCTCAGGACGAACGGAGAACAGCTCTGCGATGATCAAGAAATTCCGTTCATGCTGAGCCTTGTCGAAGCATCCTATCTTTTCTTACGCTTCGCGCTTTTCTTCGCCTTTTTAATTGGCTTCGCCTTTTCAACAAATGGAAGAACTGTTTGTTCGTGGCGTCGGCTCTTTGGCCCGGTCTGCTGCTTAACTTTTACCTTTTTGCCCTTCATCGCAGAGTCAGCTTTCCTCTTCGCCAGCGTCGGCAACGCGGGTTCCTGCTCTTCTCCCGCAGCTTCTTCCGGTGGTGCGAGAGCGTTTCGCTCATCGCCGGCAATGACCGGCGCCTCTCCTTCGGTTCCCTCGGGGGTGACGATGATCGAATGGGGCAGACCTTCCGGGCCGCCGCCATCGTGTCCCAGAAGTTCGTCTGTCTTCTGGCCGCCGGTCCGTTTCAGGGCGATCTTTTGCAGCTGGTTTTTGAGTTTTTCCTTGGGCAGCTTTCCCCCTTTGAGGCGGCTGCACGCTTCCACGACTTCCTCGATGTAGAGTTCAAAGATATTGCGCCGGCGGAATTCGCTCTTGGCCCGGTCCCGCCGTCTAAGAAAGGCTCCAAGTCGCCGCCCGCACTCTTGCAGGGCGAGCTTGATCTCCTTCCGGATCTCGTCGTAATCAGCGATCGCTTCCTTGGACTCGCTGGTAAAAGGGACCCAGACCGAGGCCATATGGACGAAGATCACCAGGGGACCGGATGGAAGAGCGCCTCTGGATTGAGGCACTCCGTAGTTGCGCCAGGTGGTGTCGAGCGCGGCCTTGAACGTTGCGCAGGCAGACTGCTGGTAGAGAAGAGGCACACGGTTGGCGTAGCGAATGACGCGGGCTAGCTCGTCGTCGTTGTCCTGCTGCTCCCCTTCGGCGAGCGGCATCTTCGGATGCTCCGTTTTATCCGCCGCCTCTTCCGGCCCCTTGCCGTAGGCCAATCCCGCCTCGATGATAAAAGGATTGCCGCGGTAGACAGCGGGCGGCCGGGTGACCGCAGTATAGAAGTCCCCCTTGATTTGTTTGTACAGGCCATGGAGCATCGCCTTTTCGCCGATGGGCGAGATGCAGTTGCTCGGCGGCGCCATGATCTTGGTGGATTGGATCACCTTGTAGAGCGTCTCGGCGGTTTCTCCGTGAATGTTACGGGGCCGCGCGTTCGGGGAAATCTTCGCGGCCTTGCAGATCTCCTGAGCGAGCTTGGAGGACACCCGGCTGAAATCGCTCGACAGGAACCCCGTGAGCGAGTGGCTCTTGGTATCGTGCAGCATTTTGAGCAACATTCCGAACTCGATGCCGTAGGGGTGGGGCTTGATTTCACGCGGCTGAGGCGGCAGCTCGTGAATGGTCCGGGGATATTCTTTGGTCTCTCCCTCCGGGTTGTGGTAGACGAGCTTCACGTGCGGATTGGCGATGGCGATCTGGTCGAGATACTCGTCCACAGAAGCCCGCCCCTTCTGGTAGCGACCCTCGATTTCGAGGCTCACCTGCGTTCCGCGGTGGCTTTCCCAGTCGATCCGCTTGTTCTCAAAAATCCGCGGCTCGTTCTTCTTGGTATCGATCTGGATTTCGAAGTAATGGGCAGGCGTCCGCGCGCCGGTGCGAGAGATAATCTGTACCGGTTTGCCCGTCGTCAATTGCGCATACATGCCGGCGGCCGATATCCCGATTCCCTGCTGTCCGCGGCTCATACGGAGCCGATGGAATTTGGAACCGTAGAGAAGCTTGGCGAATATCCTCGGAATCTGTTGGCGGACGATGCCGGGCCCGTAGTCAATCACCGTAACCCGGAACCGGGTCGCCTGGCTTGGAGGCGGCGGCGTGTTTCCGTTTGAGGCCACCTCTACCTTGACGACGACCTCAGGTAGAATTCCCGCCTCTTCACACGCGTCAAGCGCATTATCGACGGCCTCCTTGACGCAGGTGAGTAGTGCTTTTCTCGGATTGTCGAAGCCGAGTAGGTGACGGTTCTTGGTAAAGAACTCGGAAACCGAGATCTCCTGCTGCTGAGCTCCCATCTCGGCCGCGGATACCGTCACCTTCGGCTCGGAGGTTTGGGTGCTGGCCGGCGGCGCGTTGGACTTTACGATAGGTTTAGACATCTCTTCTTTCCACAGGCCGTTGAAAAAAGGCTCATCGTTTACTTAAAAAAGGATGAAGGCGAAAGGATAAAAGGATGAAAGTAACTCCGCGCCTCGCACCTGAGACCTTTTTGACCGGCCTGTACAGTTGGTTTTTCAGCGTATGACGAATGAAGATTCACTCTTAGGTTTTGGAAGGCGGATAATTGCCGATATTATATCAGAGACGACAATTTCTTTGTATCCCTGAACGAATCACTGTCAGAACGAATCGGGAAGGAATTACTGTCAGACTTGCGTAGGTTGCCTAATTCACCCGTCCGCCCCTTCTCCTTTGCCTTTAAAATCCGAGAGCGAAGAGTAGACTCGGTCGCATCTGTTGCATCTTGCTGGCGCTCAGTGTCGTGATCAGTGAGCCGACTTTTCCTTTCGCAACGGTTTGAAGATGGTCAAGGTTTACAGCGCAATCTCTGGGCATGCCGTCTGCGTTCGTCAGCAAAACTTCGGATGGAATATCGCGAATGGTTGACGTGATGGGGGCGACGGTCACTTCTCCTAGAAATTCCAGCGCCGAATCTCTCGTCAGAATCAGAACCGGCCGTTTCTTGTCGGGTCGGGAAAATACATACCATCTGACCTCACCCCTCTTCATCAATCACCCCAAACCTGTTCCGATTCCCAGTCACTGAACTCGCCACGCTTTATCGGCTTACGCTTGTAGCCTTCGCGATGCTTCGCCTCCAACTCCTTTACCCGAACCTCCTTAAGGGCAGAACGCAAGGCTTCCCTTGTAAAGGCGGATCGCGTTGTCCCTAACTTCTTCGCGGCGTTGTCCACAGCCTTTACGAGATTTTCATCCAAGGTCATTTGCACCGTCTTCATATGAGGCCCCCTGTTCGTAGCTATCAGTATAGCTATAATAGCCCACATCGGCATGCTAACTCAAGTCGCAATCTAAAATCGCTGGCGGAATCGGCATTGATTTCCGTTTTGCATCTAAAAGCTTAGGTGAGCATTTCTGGGCTGATCCTATTTATCCTGCTCGTTGACAAGCTGGCTCCATACCGGATATTCACAGAAAGAGCGATTCGGGGCAGCGCGTATTCACCCCGCTGTCATTTTCATAAAGGAGGATTTCAACAGTGGTAATGCTAGGCACCGACATGAAGATCGCCGAGACCCCCAAGGATGGCCTTAAAGACTACACGAGAGCCGACCCCTACGCGGAATGGCTGAAGAAGGAAGGTGTGAAGGTTTATGAGGAGTTCTATTTCCCGAGCTTAGCGAAGATCGAGCTGGGCCCGTGGGAGCGCAAGGGGGGCGACGGCGCAGTCATCCACATCGCCAGCCAACGCATGCCCAACGACTGTCACGTTGTCGAGATCAGGCCTGGGGGCAAGTCCGAGCCGGAGCACCACATGTACGAGCTCACCATCTATGTGGTTTCGGGCCGCGGGGCGACGACGATCTGGCAAGGTGAGAAGGATGAAAAGCGCAAGCAGAGCTTTGAGTGGCAGGCCGGAAGCCTCTTTTCCATTCCGCTCAACGCGTGGTACCAGAACTTCAACGGCAGCGGCGGCGAGCCTGTCCGCTACATCGCCGTGACCAACGCCCCTCCCATGATGCGCCTCTTTAGGGATAACGACTTCATATTCAACTGCGATTTCATGTTTCGCGGCCGCTATTCGGGCGAAGAAGAGTACTTCAGCGGCAACGGCAAGCTCTTCAAGCGACGGATCTGGGAGTCCAACTTCATCGCCAACGCGCCGGACATGCGGTTGTATGGATGGAAAGAGCGGGGTGCCGGCGGCATCAACGCCATGCTGGAGATGGCCGACAACAACACGAAGAGCCATATCTCCGAGTTCCCTGTAGGCACGTACAAAAAGGCCCACCGCCATGGCCCAGGCGCGCACCTGGTGTTGCTCAGCGGCACCGGCGGCTACTCCTTGATCTGGACCAAGGAAGACCGCTCCGACATGATCAAGTGCGACTGGCAGCTCGGGTCCATGGTCACCGTTCCCAGCGACAACTGCTACCACCAGCATTTCAACTCCGGAACCACGCGGGCCCGTTATCTGGCGCTGCGGCCAGGCGACATGGGCCTCAACTCGCCGCGCGGCGGTGGCGGGGAGTACGCCGACCGAAGCATAAAGGAGGGCGGCTGGCAGATCGAGTACGAGGACGAAGACCGCGAGATCCACCAGATCTTCGAAAAGGATCTCGTGGCCAATGGCGCAACGTGCAAAATGAAGGCATTCGTCCCCTGGTGCACCGGCGAGGTGGGACCGACGAGCGAGCGAGACACCTAGTTTAGAAAGGAAGAAGGATGAAAGCGGAAGGATCGAAATTGGCAGCTGCCCTTTTCATCCTTCATCCTAGATGTGTCATCCTTTACTTCGCGTGCCGCTCGGCGAGCCTCGCCGCTGAGGTCTTTTGAGCGCAGTTGATGGTATTGCGGCGGAGCGTTTATTGCGTTATGAGGGGTGGCGGACGTTGATGCGATGAGCTGACGACCCGATCTGGTCACCTTGGGCGTCAGGGAGCAAGTGGTGAAACCGGCAACCGTCGTTGTCGGTTTTTTTTTGCTTAGTCGGGTGCCATCCCGAATAGTCGACCGCAAGCTTTTACAGCTTGGAGTAGGCAACAGGCGGTTTCCGAAGAACCGAAAATAAAAACGGAAGGTATGAAGCAATGATCGACCTTGGCGATCTGTTTTTCGTGGTTTTTGCGGTAGGCGTCTCAGTGGTCATTCTAGCGATTTATCGGATCTTGGACTACGGAATTCGCAGGTGGTTGATGAAGGATTGGCCGCCCGTCACGCGCTGATGATCACGTGACCTCTTTATTGCCCCGTCTCCAACCCACCTTCTTCACTTCTCAAGTCCTATCTCGAAGTCGACCGGGGTCCCGTCGATTTTGTATTTCCTAAAGCGGCTCTGGAAGACAAAAATGCTGAGCGCCTGTCTCGTGTGGCGCAAGAATCTGTGTCCCCTCACTTCTCTTTGACAAATGTCAGCAGCGCCATACCGGCGATGTAAGTCGCGGCCGCAACGTAAAAAGCCGATGTGAAACCATGGTGCTCCATGACGTAGCCGACAATCAAAGTCCAAATCGGCCCGGAGATGCAGCCCACGAAATAGTAGATCGAAAAAGCGGCATCGGTTAATTCGTCTCTGGCAAAGTCGCTGATCATAGTCTGTGTGAGCGAGCCCCGAGCTTCGACAACCGCACCGTAGAGAATGAGGTTCAGGTAGAAGAGCGGACCCAACGAGGTCTGATGCGCGAGCCAAACGCTCATGATCGCCGATAACAGGAGCGTGGCCTGAGTGACCAAGGCACGCTTACCGAAACGGTCCGAAAACGATGCGATGGCCAGGGGTCCGACGAGGCCGGCGCCCTGTAACACGGTCAAAAGCAGTCCGCCGCCGGACGCAGTTATGCCGAATCGATCCATGAAGAACGGCACAAGATAAACTATGTTGATTCCCGTTCCCCGTCCCGCTGCCCCCACCATCAAAACCAGGGATGTGAAGAGGATGTTTCGGTTCTTGAGACAAAGCCGATAGGCGTCCAGGTTGGCTTTGAAATTACCCTTCCGGCCGTTTGTGTCGTCGGGCGCCGCAGCATGGTCACGGACCATGAACAGAGTTAGCCCCATCACGAGACTGGGAATTCCGAAAACGACGAAGGCTGTTTTCCAACCCATGTACAGGAGAGCGATCGACGCCAGGGCCGGGCCGATGAATGATCCCAGACTCCCCGCTGAATGGTGAAAGGTGAGCGCCCAGCCACGGGCTCGAGGAAAATAGCGCGATAAGACGCTCGCACCGAGGGGGTGCTGGGGACTCGAGCCGGCGTCGATGGCGACTCGTGCGGCCAAGAGTTGTGGATAACTGCCGACGAAATATTGCGATATGGCAGAGACGCCCACAATCGCATTGCCGATCCCGAGAACCACCGTGCGTTTGAAAAAGCCGGCGAGGAGACCGTAGACAACCTGGAGACTCTGTCCGACAAAATTTGAGATGGCGGATAGTACTCCTAGCTGTAGCAAGCCGAAACCGAGGTCCTTCATCATCACCGGGAAGATCACAGATGTGATGCTGTACTGTAGATGATTCAAAGTGTGACAGCCGCTAATGAGTCCGAGGGCCAGCCGCTTTTGCGCTTCAGTGGCTTCGAGTGGCTGCGCGCCGATGATGGTGGTTGATGTCGAGATGGGTTGGTCGTTCATACGTTTAATACGCTGAAATGGAAGAGTCTTGACCTCTCTGTATAGGCACAAGCCGCCTTCTGTCAACTCAACGGCGTGAGTCGAGTTCCCGGACTGCTTTATTCAACTGGAATCCAATGACTGCATCGGAAAGCTGCCCTTGCGCTCCTTGACGTGCTACCCGTTTCGCAATAAATTGCGACCGCTCAGGCGCGAACGCACTTTATCTTCGTTTGCCGGCCGTAGAGAGGGTGGCTGATGAGTGAACTCAAGGTTTTAGCGGCATCCACTACTGACCTGGAATTTCATGCCGCTGGATTTGTCGTCAAGGTCCATGGGTCCTGGACGGAAAAAGCGCTCGAAGACTTCCGCAAGTATCTCAACCGCAAAGGCCTCTTTCCCTCTGACGGCGAGTTCCTCAGGGTTCTTGAACGGGCGAGAGGCCTGTACTTCGATGGCGGGGCCTGCCTCTATCTCTGCACCGAGCAACCATGCCGGGAAAAAATTGACTTTGACGTTTCAAAGAAAGCGCTTGAATCGGCGCGCGAGTCTGGTTTTTCCGTCCGTCTTACCGGGTGCCAGGGTCCGTGCAAGCAAGCGCCGGTCCTCTCACTGCGGGTTGGGGAGCGTTGTGAAATGTTCGTCCAGGTTGTATCGAGAACGGATTGGCGGACCATTGTTCAATTCGCAAAAAGGGCTTGGACGGCCGGGACCTTTCTCATCGATCCCGGAGAGGCATCCCACTTTCGCTTCGACCCGGTCCACGGCCCTTCGAATCACAGTGTCCAGCTGAGGTCCTTACAATTCCTCGTGGGTCACTTTCGAGGCGATGGGAGATACGCGAACGGTTCCTATACGTTTCAGAAGGAGATCCTCGGGACCTTGGAAGCGGGCGGCCGCTTCATCGCGCTTCGAATGGATGCTTCATATCCGCTGTCTAATGGAAAGAAAGACATTCATACCGCCCTTGTGGTCGTTGGGCCGGACACATCCGGAAACATCGAAGGATGCGCCTACACCGACGGTGGCATCGTCCGCAAGTATTTAGTGGAAGTGCGCGAAGGCTTTCTATTATTTGACGATATTCCTCCTGGACATGCAACGCAGCTTCGAGCCAGGAAGGTTCTTAGCCCGACGCGCGATGGTTTTGAGGAGCGGTTGGAAGTCGATAACGGCAAAGGAATCTTCGCTCCGTACTATGTGATTCAGATGCGAAAGATTCCAAGGACGTTGTAAATTTACCTGTCTTTGACATTCCGTCGGCGTCAAGCATCGTTAGTTTCCCATGAGCTTTTTCACTCGGGCGAGAACTTCCGGAGGTTGATCCATCACTCGTTGAGCCAATCGCTGTAACTCTTCTCCGCTCACGGGATCCACTTCCATCCTGCCCTTTTCCGCTTCAGCCAGCAATTCAGGGTCCTTGATCGCCCCGTTGAATCCCGCGCGTAAAATTTTAACCTGCTCGGCCGCAGTGCCGGGGGCTGCCATGATCGGCCGGCCGAAATCTTCCGCCGCCAAAATCACCTCGGCGACTCGCCGACTCGACTCGGGTACCTTCTCTTTCTCAAAGATCTCATAAATCGTGGGACTCTCGGGAGCTTTGGAATGCCGCTGCTTCCCGGTATAGAGTAGAACACGGACGAAATTCTTTTTCTCCCAACTCAGAAACGGCTCGCGGCCAAAAAATGGAGAGGCCGTCATGCCGCGGCATTGCACTTCTCCTCTCTCTACTCCCACGTCGATCTCGGATCCTCCCTGATAACCTAGCACGGTCTGAATTTTTAGCGGGGGAAGCGCTTCCTCGAGCAACCTGGCAAGAATGTAATCCGAGCTGGATGTCCCCGTCGATCCACATCTGGCGGGCTGCTTGGCCGCGCGCATGTCGGCGATGGATTTATAGGGGGCGTCGGAACGCATGTAAAGCAGAATCGGCTCTCGAACCGGTGACCCTATCCAAAAGAATTTTCGAACGTCAAATGTCACCTCGGCGCGACCCACGAGTTGATCCAGATAAATGCCGGGATTCGGCATGCCCAAGGTCAACCCATCCGGCTTAGCTACACCGTAGACGTAATTGGACGCCACCATGGAACCGGCGCCCGGCATATTCTGGACGATGATATCAGGATTCCCCGGAATGTATTTAGGTAGATAGCGGGCCAGCAGGCGCGCCCACCGGTCAAAAAATCCGCCGGCCGTGTTTCCGACGACGATCCTGACCTGCTTGCCCTGATAGTACGGAGCTTGCGCAGAAACTTCGAAGCACCAAACGAGCACGAATGCGAGCGCCAGAGAAATCTTCTTCATGACGTTCCGTCCTTTTTTCGGTTGACGCGAGGGCGTCGAGAGCTAGTTTTTCAGAGGCGAATCATTATTTCATGATCGCTTATTACGTTAGCCGGGTGATGTCAATAAGACGCACGGTAGTGGTTATTTTGAGGCTACTTACTGACTCTTAAATTTTTAGAACCATCTTTCCTTCTCGGCGGTGCAATTTCACCCTCACCTCAATCCTCTCCCGTCGAGGGAGAGGAGGTAAAAGCTTGCAACGCCGTTTGCAATAGGGGTGACCCGCTTGACGCGCCGACCCCGGTTGTCATAGCGTCCTGCTAGCTCATTCTACCATCCGATATAGGAGCCCGACCATGAAAACCGATCGTTACGACTACTCGGCGATCATCAGACGCAAGCCGTTGAAATGGCCGAATAATGCAAAGGTTGCTCTGGTGGTCGCGCCGAACATCGAGTCTTTTCACATCGATAAAATGATTCCCGGCGCTCCGAGTTCTCAGTTGCCGGATGTGACAGGATACACTTTGAGAGATTACGGATCGCGGATCGGCGTCTTTCGCATGATGGATGTGTTGGATAAGTACGGCATACGGGCTACGGTGCTGCTCAACTCCGACGTCTGCGCCCACCATCCGGCCATCATCGAAGAAGGCAACAAGCGAAAGTGGGAATGGCTCGGCCACGGCGTGACCAACAACATTCGGATCAATCAGTATCCGCCGGAAGAGGAACGCGCGGTCATTCGACAAATAAAAGAAACCATCGCGGCGGCGACGGGAAAAGCGCCGCGCGGCTGGCTGGGTCCGGGAGGGGGCGACCAGAGTCTCAATACTTTGGATCATCTCGCCGCCGAGGGTTTTGACTATACGTGCGATTGGGGTTGTGACGATCAGCCGGTGGCGATGCGGGTCAAGTCCGGACGGATGATCGGGATTCCCTATCAGCAAGGGCTCAACGACATCCGGGTGATGTTTCACGGAGGCCAGACGCCGAAGGATTGGTTGCAAATGGTTTGCGATCAGTTCGACACGTTATATGCCGAGGGCGCGACGCAACCCCGGGTGATGACCCTTCCGCTGCATCCATTTGTCATCGGCCTGGCATTTCGCATCAAGTATCTCGATCAGGCGCTCGAGTACATCTGCGCGCGCGAAGGAGTTTGGAAGACCACGGGCGCCGAGATCGCGGATCATTTTTACGCTAATTATTATCAGAAGCCTTGATGCCGGAGGATAGCGATGAAGGCCAATAGCATCTGCCAATACTTACTGGCAGCGGGACTCATGTGCTTTGACGCGTCATTAGTTAATGCCGCGGACCGAGTAATCATCGGCAATGTGTCGCGCACCGTCGAACAACTGCCAAACTATGCCGCGACCGACAAGGGATTTTTTACCCAAGAAGGAATTCAGGGCGATGTCGTCTTGATCGGATCGACAGATACGTTAATCCAGGCTCTCATCGCCGGTCAGATTAACGTAGCGATCGTCGACCCATCGCCTGCGATCAATGCGGTCGAGCGAGGGGCATCTTTAAAGATCATAGGCGGCACCGTTCCCATCGCCGCCTACACGCTGGTCGGCTGTCCCAAGTACAAAACCATCAAAGAACTCAAAGGAACCACCCTTGGAGTGGTGAGCCTGGTCTCCGGCAGCACGATCTTTCTGAGGGAGATGCTCAAGAAGGAAGGTCTTGAGCTGAACCGGGATTATTCGATTATTCAGGGCGGGCCAACGACGCAGCGTCTTGCGAGCCTCAAAGGCTGCAACACGTCGGCAACGATGGTCCTCGGCGGCGACTTGCCGAGGGCGCGGGAGCTGGGTTTTACCGAGATCGCTCGCTTGCACGATTATGTTCCTAACCTGCAGTTTCATAGTTTCATCGTCGACAGCCGTTGGGCGGAAGCCAACAGCCAGCTCACGGTGCGCTATCTCAAAGCCATGATTCGAGCGATGCAGTGGGCGCATACGCACAAGGAAGAGGCCGCGGATCTGGTAAGCAAGCGTACGGGAATCCCACTGAAGTACACACGTCCCAACGTCGAAGAATATCTTTCACAGGGAATCATCAGCCGCGACGGCTCGGTGAACCGAGAAGGTTTTCAGCGCCTGATCGACCTGATGGGCGAGAGGCTTTTTAAGCAGCCTCCTTATCCAGCGCCCGAGAAGTATCTCGACATGAGTTACCTGCGCCGCGCGCAGCAGGAGCTCGGCATGACAACGGGACGCTAACAAGTCGGTAAACGATAACAAACAAGCAGAGGGAGGATTGCTGATATGGCTACAAACCCAAAAGCGCTTGAACTGCAAAAACAGCAAAAAGTCGAATATGACTGGGGCACGCTCTGGCCGCACTATCACAAGGAAAAGATGAACTGGGCGACGGGGTTTAGAACCAAAGGAGACGTGGATATTCTTTTCCTTTCCGGATCGACGGGAAGGGATCCTTTTGAAGACGCACCCTGCAGAACTCCCGATGAGGAGCGGGCGGGCAGAGGTAAAGTGGTGGGGGGCATAAAGGAACAGACACGTCAGACACTGGAGGATATTAAGAATAGTCTCGAATTGATGGGCGCCACGCTCAAACACATCGTCATGTTCCGTTATTTTCTCAAGAGACGAGAGGACGTCTTTGACATGCGCGACGAGATGTACAGGTTCTTTGAGGAGAATGAGCCTGATTTACGCCAACATCCCAGACCGGCCACATTAATCAGAGGAGTGGGAATAGACCTGCCAGACATGCTTGTCGAGATAGAAGCCTGGGCCGTTGTCCCCAGGAAAAAATAAACGCTGCGGATTTACAGGCTTGGATTAAGTCATTAAGCGGCCACCGGAGACATTGACTGCTTCGCCGGTGATAGGAGAGGCCGTCCTCCTTAGCACACCGGCGTTGGTGCGTTCTCGGAAAAGGATCGTCTAAGGTTGGAAGTCGGAATGGGTCCGGCGTTAAATCGGCCAACCGTGTTGCGAGAGATCGATGGGATTGCCGTCGGGGTCATGAACCCGGTATTCGGCCTCGCGGTTTGGCGGTCTCTTGTCGATGCCAGTCGCAGCGTTGAGCTCTTTGCATACGTCTCGAAGGCCAACGACATCCTCGACCTCGAAACCGAAATGGTATAGTCCAGGCTTCAATTGCGTCCCCTCTACCTTCCGCTCAGGCCCGATGGGTATGATCGCCAGGTTGATGTGCCCATCTGACAGATACGTTGCGGTGCCGATTCCCTGAACAATCTTCAGTCCAAACGCCGTGGTATAAAAGTTGACCAGTTTCTCCACGTCTTCCGTAAGAATTGCAAGATGTCGGATGCGTGCCATTGTTTCCCCTCCTTTGCAATTCACTCTCAGCTAGGCGCATCTTACGAAATCTCCAACTTCCCTGACAAGAGGTCCATTGCGGGGAGGGAAATGAATACGCCTGAGAATTGGCCTCTCCTAGTACATATTCGCGCCGCCGTCGACGTTGATCGTCTGGCCGGTGACAAAGTCGCTGTCATCCGAAGATAGAAAAATCACGGTGCCGACGAGGTCTTGAGGATACTGGTCACGTTGGAACGAACGCCGTCGCCTGCGGTCTTCGCGCTGTTCGGGGGTGAGCACGCCTTCCTGATTTGCGCCGGAGATCGTGAGCCCGGGTGTAATAGCGTTGACGCAGATGTTGTCGGCGCCGACCTCGCGCGCGAGCGCCCGGGTGAAACCAATGACCCCGGCCTTGGAAGAGACATAGTGGAGAAAGTAAGGAGTGCCGCCCAAAACGGTGCCGGAAGAGATGTTGATGATCTTCCCTTTTTTTTGTTTTTTCATGACCGGATAGACAGCCCTGGTGCAGAGAAAAAGCCCCTTCACATTGACCGCCATGACTCTGTCCCATTCCTCCGGGTCGATCTCCGTGAAGGGCTTTTTCTTGAGCACGGTATAAAGACCGGCGTTGTTGACGAGAACATCGATCCGCCCGTATCGCTTCGCGGTCTCGTCCGCCATGGCCTGGGTCTTCTCGGGCGAGGTGACGTCAACGGCCACAGCGAATGCCTCGCCGTCCAGCCGTTTGATCTCGGCTGCCACCTTTCTCGCCTCCTCTTCTTGGATATCGGCGACGGCGACCCTAGCGCCCTCTTTAGCCAAGGCCAAAGAATAGGCCCGGCCAATGCCAACTCCACCTCCGGTCACAATGGCAACTTTGTCTCTTAAGCGCATTATTTACCTCCGATGCTTCTTTCTCCCTCACCCTCGTCCTCTCCCGCTGGGAGAGGGGAAGGGGTGAGGGTTAAGGTTTAATCACCGCCTTGGTCGGGTAGAGTTCGGGGATCTCGCCGCCCACGGCCCGGATGCAGCGCTCGATCTCTCCCAAAGGGAAAATATGGCTGACCATCTCCTGCACGGGAAACTTGGTGGCCTCGATCAAGCGCATCGCTGCTTCAGTGGCATCGTTATCGGCGGTGAAAACACCCTGGAGATGAATCTCCTTCCAAACGAGCTTGTCCATGAGCATCGGCGTCACGGTCGAATCTCCGGTAAGACCTCCGAGGACTATTGTCCCTTGGCGCCTGAGGCAATCGACCGAGCTTTGAATGGCTTTGGGACTCCCGGAAACATCCACGACCACATCGGCCATGGCGCCGTCGGTTTCTCGTGTGACCACGTCGACGACATTTTCTTCTTCCACATTGATGGTTCGATGGGCGCCGAAGCGCTTTGCCAGCTCAAGCCGCTTGGCGTCCCTGCCGATGCCCGAGATAAAGACGCGAGCTGCGCCGGCATGACACGCAGCGAACGCGCACGCGAGGCCCTGTTGTCCCGGACCCTGAATGAGGACGAAATCTCCCATCTTCACGCCACCGCGACGCAGCGCCCACTGAAATCCGTTGGCCATCACTGCGCCGATCAGCACGGCCGCCTCAGCCGGAAGGTCGGCACTGACTTTGGTCGCGAGAACATCGGGCGCCAGATAGATGTAGTCGGCAAAGCCGCCGAAGAGATGCGGCGGATCCGCACAAGAAGTCCTGCCGCCGTAGCTCGTGCGCTTTTTGCAGAAGCGAGCGGCGCTGCGCCTGCAATCCGCGCACCGGCCGCAGCCGAGCGCGCCTTTCAAGATGATGCGGTCGCCTTCCCTGAGTTGATGGATCGATGCCGCCTCGCGGCCGAGCTTGACCACGCGCCCGAGGATCTCGTGCCCGAGGATGACCGGCAGCGGCAGCTGCAATTTTCCGTGAAGGTATTTGACATCCGTGCCGCAGACCCCGGCCATCTCTACGGCTACCAGACCACCGTCCGGAGGAATCTCGGGAATCGGATATTCCCGGATCTCGATTTTGTCAGGTGCAAGCAGGGTTGCGGCGCGGCACGTCTGGGCCATAGAAACCTCGGCGATAGAATCTGGAGTATTGGAGTGTTAGAGTACTGGAGTATTGGTCCTTATTTCACTACTCCATCACTCCATTACGGTCTTCTAAATCCTTTCTATTTTTTTCAGCGTCACGGCGTAATCACCCAGTGCTTTCTCTAGCAGATAGTCGGGCTCGTACCCGAGCTGTTCCCGCGACCGCGAAGAATCTTTGGGAATTCTTTCCTCAGGATAGGGCATCGGCCTGTTCCCCTTGACCAGCGTGATCTCCAGCTTAGAAAAGTGTTTTTTCAAAGCGGCGACTATTTCTTCACCTGTAACGCTTTCGCCGGTGCCGATGTGGAAGATCTTGTCTTTAAGATTCTCTTTGAGACAGGCCAAGACAGTTCCTTTCGCCGCGTCCTTTCCGTAGAGAAGCTCTGACGGTCCATAGGGCCAATTGATGGTCGCCGGTTCGCCTTTGAGCGCGGCGCGCACCATCTGTTGGATCGCCTGCTCTCGGGTCGCTTTCAGCAGGGCGGGAGAAGGACCGTAGAGAGCGGCAAAGCGCACGGTGACAAACTCGAAGCCGAATCGGTGGGCGTAGGTGCGGCCGAGAAATTCCGAAGAGGCCTTGGTTGCGGCGTAAATAGAGAGTGGATTGAGCGGGATCGTTTCATCGATCTTTTTCGGTCCACCCTCGCCGAGGGAGCCGAGATAGACGGTTCCTGAGCTAGCCAGGACGATGCGCTTAATCCCTTCGAGGCGAGCAGCCTCCAGAACGTTGACCGTTCCCATGAGATTAAGACGCACACCCGCGTAGGGTCTTCTCTGGACCTCCTCGCCCAAAAAGGCCGCAAGGTGAATGATTCGATCGACGTTGTGCTCGCGGACCGCGGATATGATCCCTGGAAGATCCCCAACGTCGCCGCGCACCGCGGGGATCGACTTCGGTTCGACCCCGACAGCCTCAAGAAGCCTTTCGTTGAGCGCGACATCAAAAAGAACGGGCTGTTCGCCGCTACCAAGCAAGAGGCGTATTACATTAGCGCCGACCAGCCCGCTTCCGCCCGTAACCAAAATGCCATTCTTAACCATTCGCTTTTCCTTTCGCTTAGGAAGTGCCGATTCTCTAGCTTCGATCCGAAAGTTTCAGTGCCGGCAAATGATTCTCCGAGTCGCTCCAAATAACTTCCTCGCCCTCCTGTGGAGGGAGAGGATTAAAGGTGAGGGTGGACGCATGGATTTGCCCTCACCCTGACCCTTATATTAACTCTGTTGAAGATTGACTTGTATGAGGTCATCTTTGTAGCACCGATTTCACAAGCTTGCTGGAATGAGGACCACCCTGACCCCATCCGTGACTGTGAGGATCTGGGAGAGACTGTC
>DASYRN010000053.1:0-8641 GCA_036004365.1 Binatia bacterium | reverse complement strand
CCCTTCTTCCTGGAAAAACCCTTTCTTCTGGGCGACTCCCGCGGATAAAAAAATCATGTTGTAGCTGCCGGAGACGGAGATTCTTATCTTCTCAGCGGCTTGCGCCAACCTGGCCGAGACCGAGAGAACAAGAAAAAAAATAAAAAAGACGCCGACCCCAATCAAGCTCCTCACTTCATGTGTAGCTATGCCAAGATGTCGAGAAGGAACAGACTGTTGAAAAAGTAACTCCATGCTTCGACAAAGCTCAGCATGAACGGAAAATAACCAATGATTTGTGGGCCTTTCCGTTCGCCCTGAGACTTGTATGATGGATGTCGAGCCTCACAGCGAGTGCTCTGTTGGAGGTACAATGGTTCGAAGTATCGCCATTGTACAGAGGAGGCACTTCGATGAGAGGCAAAACGTTTATACCCCTTGACTACGATGTCTTTGCCGGATTGGACGTGGATAAGAGGAGCATTGCGGTGACGTTTAGTAATCATCAGGGATTTATTCGATCGTTGCGCATGCCGTACAAGGTAGAGCATTTGGTGAACTACGTGCGCAAGCACTTTTCGGATCAGAAGGTGGCCTTTGCCTATGAGGCTGGACCTACGGGCTACGGCTTGTATGATGGGATTGTGGCCCAAGCCTATCCGTGCTTGGTGGTGGCTCCTTCGATGATTCCCAAAGCTCCCGGACAGAGGGTTAAGACCAATCGGCTCGATAGTCGCAGTCTCTCGGAGAATCTGCGTGGGGGACAGCTCAAAGGCATTCATGTTCCCTCTGCCGTGTATCGGGAGCTTCGCCACCTCACTCAGCTGCGCGACACCTTTGTGCAAGAAGTAGTAGCCATGAAGCTTCGCATCAAATCGCTTTTGCTCTTTGAAGGAATCGCCTTTCCCTCGGCTCCAGCCGGCAGCCAGTGGTCTTTTATAGTGAAGGCAAAGCTGAGAGAACTTCCCTGTTCGAAGACCGTGCGCTTTAAGCTCGATCAGTTGCTCGACAGTCTGGAGTTTAATGAAAAGCAGGTTCTTAAGACGACCAAAGAGGTCCATCGCCTGTGTAAGGACGATCCCGAACTGTCCCAATCGATCAAGTACATGATGACGGTTTCTGGGATCGGCTGGATTGTGTCGAGTCAGCTTCTGGCCAGGATCGGGGATTGGCGCGAGATCAAAAACGTCCGCCAACTGGCAGGTTTTCTGGGGCTGGTCCCCACCGAACATTCTACCGGAGAGAAAACCGATCGGGGATCGATCACCCACACCGGAGACGGCCGGTTGAGAAGTAAGCTTGTCCAGGCTGCCTGGTCGGCTATTCGCCAAGACAGCGAGCTGAGAGAATTTTACCGCACAGTCCGTAAGAGACATCCTCGGGACCGAGGCCCCAGAATCGCCATTGTGGCGGTGGCACGTAAACTGACCGCCCGGATCTATGCGGTCCTGAAGCAACAAAGACCTTATGAGGTAAGAGAAAAAGTTCATTCGGCTCCTTTGACCCAAGAGGAGACACTGCCCCAGGGAACGACTCGACGACTCCGAGAACCAGGAGATAAAAACTCCTGACGGTTCGATCCTTGAGACAGAGAGCCCGGGGCATTGTGCCTTAGAGAGGGGCGCATCCCAAGAAAGTGTGACGGCTGTGTGCCGTGCCACGTATGGCAGCAAGTCTCTCTTTGGTCGGGAAGTACTAGAGTCATAAGAATAAGAGGACTCGTTTGTTCAGGACTTGACATCCACATAGCAGCCCGTCGAAGGATTCCGAGAGAGTTTTTCAGCAACCTGCTGAGAGAATGTCGGACGGGTTCCGCTGCCGTGAAAAACTGAAGGAGGTATTACGATGGACCCGCGAAGGTTTGCAGGAGCGTTTTTAGCCGCAGTGCTTGTGTTCGGGACGGGCTTTCTGCCTTCGAAGGCGTGGGGCCAGGTACGGGTCTCCATTGCCCAAGCGCAGGACCTTCTCACCTTTGCCCCGGGCTACATCGCGCGCTCTAAACACTTTAAGGAAACGGGAGTGGAAGCCCAATTTGAAGTCCTGAGTGGCGACGGTCCGGTAGCCGCTGCCGTGACCGGCGGTTCCACTCAGTTCGCTCTAGGCTCTTCAGGCGGCATGCTGAACATCGCAGTAAAAGGCGAGGACGTCATGGCCGTAGTGGGCGTGAACTACCAGACGGTTGACTTTATCTTCAACAAAGAGTGGGCTCGCAAGAAGGGTGTTGACAAAAAGAGCCCGCTTAAGGCGCGGATTGAGGCGCTGCGGGGCGCCATCGTCGGTGGCACCAGCCCGGGAGCGATCTCCGACACCCTCACACAATATTTACTTCGCTGGGCGGGACTGGATCCCGAAAAAGACGTGGAGATTGTCCCGATGGGAGGCATCGGTCCGCGCCTGGCCGCCCTGGAAACCAACCGCATCCAGGCGATGCCCGTTTCGCCGCCCGGTGGACAGCAGGCGGAAAAAAACGGCTATGGGATCGTTCTCATCCCGGCAGCGGATCTCCCGGGCTTCAGCCGACAGATTCATACCATTCTCTATGCGCGCAAGAGCTGGCTTGCAGCAAACAAAGAGACGGCGCGCCGTGTGGCTACGGCTCTGGCCAGAGCGAATAACTTCCTCTTGGATAACTTCGAGGAGTCGCTAAAGATAAACGAGTCCTTTTTTAAGACCTTGCCTCGCGATGTCCTGGAGCCGGGGCTACGTGCCGTGCAGACCCAAACCATCCGAAACGGGATCATGCAGGCCGGAGAACTGACAAAGACGGTGGAACTGCTTACGACGATCGGGGCTATCAAAGGCACGGTGGACACCAAAGAGGGCACCTTTTGGACGAATGAATACAATGATCTATCGAGGGTAAAAAAGTAAGTGGGATGCGGCAGCCGAGCGCCAGCCGCAACGAAACTCGAAGGGGGAGGGCGATTGACGATGCCATGAGTTCCGCGATTCGACTCCGGGGGGTCTCGAAGATCTATACCCCAGGGGAGACTCAAGTCAGGGCTATAGAGAACGTCTCTCTGGAAATTCGGGGCGACTCCTTTGTAAGTTTGATTGGGCCGAGCGGCTGCGGCAAGTCCACGATCCTAAAGCTGCTCGCCGGTCTCACCCGTGCGAGCGCAGGGGTAATCGAGTTTTGGGGCAAACCGGTTCTTGGCATTAACAAGCAGGTCGGATACGTGACCCAGGATCACAACCTTTACCCTTGGCTGACCTTACAGGAGAACGTGGAGTTTCCCCTCCTTGCCCGGGGCATAGCGAGAGAAGAGCGCCAGCACCAGGCAGGCGATCTCATCCGCATGGTAGGACTCGCTGGCTTCGAAAACGCCTATCCGTACGAGCTATCAGGCGGCATGCAAAAGCGGGGCTCGATCATACGGACCCTGATCTACGATCCGGGGGTCATTCTGATGGACGAGCCATTTGGGCCATTGGATGCCCAGACACGCTTGGTGATGCAGCAGGAGCTGCTCGATCTTTGGGCACGCAAGCGCAAAACAATTCTCTTCGTGACTCATGATCTCGCTGAAGCTATCACGCTTTCCGACCAGGTCGTGGTCATGACTCGCCGGCCCGGCCAGATCAAGGGGATCTTTGACATTCCGCTGGCGCGCCCACGCGATGTCTTTACGATTCACGAGAGCCCTGAATTCCATGAGATCTATAGAAGCATCTGGCACTCTTTCCGTG
This sequence comes from Binatia bacterium, assembly GCA_036004365.1. Classification (GTDB taxonomy): domain Bacteria; phylum Desulfobacterota; class Binatia; order UBA9968; family UBA9968; genus DP-36. The sequence continues at coordinate 4,972 of DASYRN010000053.1, read as the reverse complement.
ACGAAATTCGCAGCCAGGTCGGAGGCAGACTATGAAGGCAGAATCCGCGACGATGATTGCAGACGTTGTGGAGCGCTTGCGGCCAAAGGATTCCTATTCCATCTGGATCTGGCGCTTTCTTGTGGGGGCGGCGCTCCTGCTTTTCTGGCAGTGGGCTGCAGGCACCCTGATTCGCGAGGCCTATCTTGCTAAGCCGACCTCGGTCATGTGGCGCCTGTATGAACTCTTCGCGACGGGAACGATCTGGGTGCATATCCGCGTGACTTTGACCGAGGTTGTCATTGGATACTTGATGGGCTCCTTCCTCGGCCTAGCCGTCGGCTTCTTGCTTGGCAGCTCGAGGTTTCTGGCCGTGGTCTTTGAGCCGTACGTTATGGCCTTTTACGGCATACCCCGTATAGCCCTCGCGCCGATCTTCATCATCGTCCTGGGCATAGGGATCTGGTCGAAGGTTGCCGTCGTGTTTATTCAGGTGTTCTTCATGCTCTTCATCAACGCCTACGCCGGGGTCCGGGAGATCAACCAGGAGTACCTGCAGCTCGCACGCATCATGGGCGCGAAAGGCGGGTTGATCCTTCGCAAGATCATTATTCCCTCCACCATGCCCTTTATCATGCTGGGACTGCGGAGCGCTGTCCCCTACGCGGTGGTCGGAGCTGTGGTCGGGGAATTCATCGCTGCCAGCAAGGGCTTAGGCTACTTTATTAACTATGCCGGCTCGACATTCGACAGCGCCGGGGCTTTTGCGGGTATCTTCATCCTGCTTGGATTCATCATGGCAGCCAACGGGCTGATGCAGTGGCTGGAGAGAACTGTGATCAAGTGGCGGCGCAGCGAGGGGATGATCGTGCAAGGGTAACGAAGCCATGGAGATCGACCCTATCCGTTACGAGATGTTTCTGCACCGGCTGTGGGCGATCGGCGAGGAAGGCCGGATGACGCTCCAACGCGTGACCGCCTCGCCCATCGTCTCCCAGGGCGGTGAGTGCATGAGCTCCTTCTACGACACCCAGGGCACGATGGTGCTCGCCTGCTCAGGGCACTTGAGATTTGCCGCCGCGACCTCGGATGCCATCAAGGTGCTCATCGACTGGTTCGGCCAATCTCCCGGCTTTTACGACGGAGATCAGATCTTCTTTAACGATCCTTACGTGGCCGGCTCCCACACCTATGACATGATGGTGATCAAACCCATTCTTTACCGAAAGAAACTGATCGCCTGGACGGCCACCAGCACGCACACGGCGGACACCGGAGGGCTGCTGCGCGGTGCGGCCCAGGAGATCTACCATGAGGGAATTCGCATCCTCGGTCTGAAGATCGTAGAGCGCGGTGAGTTCCGGGAAGATATCTTTAAGACCCTCACAGAGCAGTGTCGCGATCCCCAGTATGTGGGTCTGGATCTTAAGGCGATGATCGCTGGCAATAACGTGTGCGCGAGGCGCTATCTGGGCCTGGTGGAGAAGTTTGGTCTTCACTTTGTCGAGGCAGCCGGCGAGAAAATGATCCAGGATTCGGAGAGTAAGGCACGAGCCAAGCTCCGCTCATTGCCGGACGGCCGCTGGCTTTCCAGAATCTACATGACAGCGGTCAATAAGAAGAGCCGCAAGGCGACTCCCATTCAAGTCGTCTGCACCATGACAAAGCGGGACGACGAACTGCAACTCGATTTCTCCGGCACCAGTGCGCAGCTAGAGAACGACTATAACTCCACGCTCCCCAGCACCGAAGCCCACGTAGCCCTGGCGCTCACCAATACGCTTTTTTGGGATGTGCCTTGGAGCGATGGAAAGATGCGGCCGGTGAAAGTCTCTGTTCCCGAGGGCTCTCTCATCAACTGTAAGTTTCCTGCCGCGTGCGGCTTTGCTCCTTGGGTCGGAGGGATGCTCGTCGCCGCAGTGTGCGAAAACGTGGGAAAAATGCTCTTCGCCGCCGGCCGAGACGAGGACGTCAATGCCAGCTGGTACGGCATTTGGTACGCGGGCGGGCCGGGGTACATTCCCGCCGGCACCAACCGGCAGGGAATACCTACGGCACAAGGGATCTATGACATCCATGGAGGAGGACTCGGGGCGACTCCTACACGTGACGGGGTCAATACCGGAGGACATATGAATATCCCCTCAGGGGGGATCAGCGACATCGAGCGCACAGAGATGCAGTACCCCCTCCTCTATTTCGCCCGCAACCACAACAAAGATGGTTCTGGCTTTGGCAAATTTCGCGGCGGGCTCGGAAGCTACAAGATCTTCATCGTTTATGGATCGCGCGACTTCTCTGTCGATTACAAGCCCTATGGAGGCATCCCGCAGGGTGCCTTCGGACTGTTTGGCGGGTATCCTGTAGGAAGCGGCGGACTCAAGGCCATTTTTCTGACGGACGGGGGATTCCCAAGCCGCTTAAAAGCGGGAGACTATCCCACTGAGAGTAAGGAAATTATCGATCAAGCGTGGGCAGCCCTCTATCTTCCGGAGGGCGCGCCTGACAGGGTCTCTCTTCCAGAAATGACCTTGATAACCGACTTCGTCCAAAGCGGCGGCGGATACGGCGACCCTCTAGAGCGAAACCCCGAGACCGTCGCGCGGGACTTCAAAATCGGCGCCACGTCTCTCGAGATGGCCCGGGAGGTTTACGGAGTCGTCTTGGATCCTTCTACCCTCTTCGCCGACGGAGCAAAAACAGAGGCTTACCGAAGGGAGATCCGGGAAAGACGAGTCCAGGAGGGGCAGCGGTTATCCCCGGCCCCTGCCGGACCTGAGAGAAACCAGGCAAGGGAAACCGTCCTTAAGATTCACGAATACCTGGAGGTGGCGTCAGATGACAACGAGCATTGGATTCGGTGCAACCGTTGCGGCTATCTTTTTTGCTCTGCCGAAGAAAATTATAAGAAGTATAGCCTGAGACGGGTCGTTACTTTCGATCAGATGGCCTTGCTCCCCCTGCCTTCTGGCGAGCCCTATCTGGGGCATTACCACGAATACATCTGTCCGAGCTGCGCCACGCTCCTCCAGGTGGATATCTTCTGTCCGGTTCTGGGCGGTGAAGAGGATCTCTGGGATATCCGAATCGATCTAAAAAATTTGCCGCGAAGGAAAGCGGAAATGAGCATTCGTAAATTGAAGGGGGTTACAGAGAAAATAAAATCCCGGGCGGTTTAAGCAGACCCATGAAGGCCATAGATCCAATCCGCTATGAAATGTTCTTCCACCGCCTCTGGGCGATCGGCGAGGAGGGGCGCATGACCTTGCAGCGGGTGACCGCGTCGCCGATCGTCTCCCAGGGCGGCGAGTGCATGAGCTCTTTCTACGACGAAGAAGGCCACATGGTGCTCGCCTGCTCCGGCCACCTGCGATTCGCTGCCGCGACCTCAGACGCCATCAAAAACCTGATCCAATCGTTCGGCAAGTCGCCCGGCTTTCATGACGGGGATCAGATCTTCTTCAACGATCCCTACGTGGCAGGCTCCCATACCTACGACATGATGGTGATCAAGCCGATCTTTTACCGTGAGCAGCACATCGCGTGGACCGCCACGAGCACGCACACCGCGGACACCGGCGGCCTGCTGCGCGGCGAAGCGTTCGAGATCTACCACGAGGGAATCTGCATCCCCGGCCTCAAGATCGTCGAGCGCAGGGAATTCCGCGAGGATGTCTTCAAGAGCCTGACCGGACAGTGCCGCGACCCCCAGTACGTCGGGCTCGATCTCAAGGCGATGATCGCGGGCAACAACGTCTGTGCTAAACGTTATCTGGGGTTAATAGATAAGTTCGGCCTCGAGTTTGTGGCCGCGGCCGGACAAAGGATGATTCAAGACTCCGAACGCAAGGCGCGCGCCAAGCTTCGCTCGCTTCCCAACGGCACCTGGGTCACACGGCAGTATGTCACAACCTTGGATCGTAAGGGCCGCAAGGCGGTGGCGCAGCAGCTCTTCTGCACCATGAGCAAAGGGGGAGACGAGCTTCGCTTAGACTTCACCGGCACGAGCCCGCAGACCGACACGGACCACAACTCGACCGTGCCAAGCACGATCGCCCACATCGCGCTGGCACTCACCAACGCGCTCTTCTGGGACGTTCCATGGAGCGATGGCAAGATGCGACCGGTAAAGATTCACGTGCCCGAAGGTACGATCCTCAATTGCCGTTACCCGGCCGCCTGCGGCGCGGCGCCAAGAATCGGGAATGTGCTCGTCTCCACTGTCTGCGAAGGCGTGGCTAAGATGATCTATGCCTCCGGACGGCTCGAGGATGTCAACGCCTCGACCACAGGCAATCTCGAATTCGTCGGCGGCCCCGGTTACTTTTACGGTGGCCACACGCGCGAAGGCATTCGCGTCGCGCAAGGACTATACGACATTCACGGCGCCGGAATGGGCGCGGCGCCCTATCGCGACGGCGTCAACACCGGCGGTCACATGAACATTCCTTCGGCCGGCATCAGCGACATCGAGCGCATAGAGATGCAGTATCCCTTTCTCTACTTCACCCGTGGCCACAATTGCGATGGTAGCGGCCTCGGTCAGTACCGCGGCGGCCTCGGCAGCTACCGCATCTACCTGATCTATGGCTCGAAGGACTGTTCGGCGGACTACAAGCCGTACGGCGGGATCGCGCAGGGCGGCTTCGGCCTTTTCGGCGGCTATCCCATGGGCATGAGCGCGACGCGCGTGATGACTCAGGCAGGACTGGAAATGATCGACAACGTTAGAAAGGGGGAATACCCCGATCCTCAGTCGATGCGCGCCGGCGCTTGGGGAAAGCCTTTTCATCCGGAAGGCGTTCCTGAGCGGATCGCCCTCCCTGAAGGAAGCCTGCTGGTCGACTACGTGGCGGGTGGCGGCGGCTTCGGCGATCCCCTGGACCGTGAGCCAGCTGCAGTGCTGCGCGACTTCGGCAGAGGCTGGGTGAGCCGCGAGACGACGCAGAGAATCTATGGCGTAATACTGACTCCGGCTGGGAAGAGCGTGGAT
>DASYRN010000052.1:0-24372 GCA_036004365.1 Binatia bacterium | reverse complement strand
GTCGATGACGGCTCCGAGGACGGCACGCGCGATGTGCTCAAGGAATTAAACCAGACATCGCGTCACAAGATCTATTTTCACAGCCAAAACATGGGTAAAGGAGCCGCCTTGCGCACGGCTCTCACCTACGCTACGGGCGATATCATCATCATCCAGGATGCCGATCTGGAATACGATCCGACCGAATACGTCGAGCTGATTAAGCCGATCCTGGAAGGCCGAGCCGATGTCGTTTACGGTTCCCGTCTTTCAGGGGGGAAGGTTGCGCGGGCATTCAACTTCTGGCACTTCGTCGGCAACAAGACCCTGACCTTCATGACCAACCTGCTGTACAACTCTATCCTTTCCGACATGGAGACTTGCTACAAGGTCTTCCGCGCTGATGTGATCAAGAACATTCAGATCAAGTCGAACCGTTTCGATTTCGAGCCAGAGATCACCGCCAAAGTGCTGAAACGCAAATACAAGGTCTATGAGATGCCCATTTCGTATTATGGACGGGATATCTCCGAAGGAAAGAAGATCACCTGGAAGGATGGAATTGCGGCGGTGTGGGCATTGATCAAATACCGGCTGGTCGACTAGGCCAAATCCCATGCAATTCGCTCCTGATAAAGCAACTTCATAGCTTGTTCGCTACTGGTAGAGCAAGTCTATCCTTGAGCAAAAGTCGTCGTATTGAGCAACATTTGTCCAAGCAGCATGGAATTACTTTTTTCTGGGGACCTCTATTAACCAACATTTCCGAGTGAAATCAGGTACTTTCAGCCCGACCGGACCCCTACGACCTTTGGCATGCCATGTGCTCTCTGTAATTCTCAGAAAAAAGAGAGATGTCTAAAAGGCGCAAAAAGGCCGAGAAAAACAACGTGGATTCGGCAGCCCCAAACAAGCGGGATCTTTCCCCACTCACTGATCTCCATTGGGCCACAGGAATCACTTCCGTTTTGAAAAAAGAAACGGTTATCCGCGTAAGATGGCCCTTTGTCATCATGTGCTCCTACCTGCTGCTTTACTCCACCGGGGGACGGGTTGCGCCCGTAGAGGTCCATGCGCTGCTTCTCTTTTACCTCATGACCAATGCCACTCTCTACTTCGTTGAAGACAAACTGTTGAACTCCCCTTATTTCTACGGTCCGTTGCTTTTTCTGGACACGCTTTTCCTCACCGTGTCGATCGGTCTCAGCGGTTATACGAGTCCCGATTTTTATCTCGCCTGTTTCAGCACGATTCTCCTCTGTTGCATATGTCATGACTTTCGAGGATTGGCATTGATTACGATTTTGGCGCCTGTGCTGTATGGCAGTTACCTTTTTCAATCTAACCAGTTGAATGATCCGAGTAGCTTTGTGCGTATTCCATTTCCGTTTGTGATCGCGTTGTTCTACGGTTATTTCGCTCAGGTGGAAAGGTCGGAAAAGGCGCTGAAAGAAAGGGCGGAGCAGGAAGCCGAACGCAGGCGGGTTGCAGAACGGGTTCAACACCAACGTGAATGTCAGGCCGCTCTGTACGAAATCGGTCTCGCAATTGCCTCGACCTTGGATCTCCACACGGTTTTGGACGTCTTGCTTGAAAAAGTAAGTCTTCTATTTCCTTTTGTGGCCGCTTCCAACGTCAAGTTGTTTGACAGCAAGCAGGGCGTGTTAGCAACACTTACGACTCGCCACCTTGCGGGTCAAGAATGGAAGAACGAAGAATGGGAGTCCGATCGGGATTTGGCTAATGTGGTGTCGGAAACCAGAACTCCTTTTTTAGTGTCCAGTGCCCGGACAGATCTTCGGACACGCGATAACTTGTTGTTCCGTGCTCACGGCCTGGTGTCGTATCTGGGTGTGCCACTGATGGCCAAGGGGTCGGTGCTGGGGGTTCTAGGTTTGTTCTTCGACCGAGAGCACCAGTTCACAAACGAAGAGGTTGACTTTTTATCTACCCTCTCGGGTCAAGCGGCTATAGCGATCTTCAACGCTCAGCTCTATGAGACCGTCAAGACCAAAGCAGAAGCACTCGGAAAATCGCACAAAGCAAAAGATGAATTCCTTGGTGTCATGTCGCACGAGCTTAGAACTCCGCTTAACGTCATACTCGGTTACGGCGGGATGATGGCACAGGGAATGTTCGGGGACATTAACTCCGAGCAGGAAAAGGCGTTGCAGAAGATCAATAAGCAATCCGCTGACATGTTAGAGATGATGAGCGGCATTATGGAGGCCACAAAGGTGGAGGCCGGTGCCATTATGGCTGATCGCGAAGTGGTGGATCTAGCGAAGCTGCTCGCCGAGATCAGGTCGCTCTATAGCGTTCCTCTAAACAGGACGATTACGCTGAACTGGGATTACCCTTTGGACCTGCCAGTGATCATGACGGACAAGGGGAAGCTTAGGCATATTCTTCAAAATTTGATCAACAACGCTATCAAGTTTACAAACGTAGGCGATGTCAAGGTATCAGTCCGCTACTTGAAGAATGGGGCAGGCGTCGAATTCCAAGTAGCCGATACCGGGATAGGGATCCCTGAGGAGGCTCTGCCGAACATATTTGGCATGTTTCGACAGGTCGAGAGCCAAGAGGTTCTGAAAAATGACGGCGTTGGGTTGGGACTCTACATTGTAAAAAAATTTACGGATTTGCTCGGAGGCAAGGTAGATGTGCAAAGCCGACCTGGCCTTGGCTCGATCTTCACGGTTACGATACCTTCTGGAATCGTAGAACTCACCGAAGAAGTCATCCCCAATGTGAAGGCCGCGATTTAAGCTTGGCTGCTGTCTAGACAGTTCTATCTCCTATTGCCGTCCAAACACAGCGCCGAACGTCCATTCCCGATGGGGGCTTGTAGCCGTTTATTTCCTTTAAAATTTAGGGTTGACATTTTCGTCCCTCATTAGATAGCGTTGCCGTCCCAGGAGGCAGATGGCCGGGCAGAATTAACTTCAAGCGACACAAGTCCGCTCTCGCATCCCTTGCCTGAGCATGCCGAACACATCCATAGATTCCTTACCCATTCCCCGCATTCAACGAAAGAAGCCAATGAATACAATGGGAAAGAGCCCCCATGAGACACATTGCGATGGCCCTTCTCTTTGACCGGCACAATAGGCTGCTGATCTATCTGCGCGAAAACAAGCCGGGCATACCGTTTCCCAATCATTGGGATCTGTTCGGAGGACATGTGGAAAACGGTGAGACGCCGGAAGAAGCCCTGGTTCGGGAAGTCAAAGAGGAGTTGGGCATCGATTTGAAGGAGTGGAAGTTTTTTCGGAGATATGTGTGCACGGAGGGCGATGCCTATCCCAATGTCAAACATATCTTTTGGTCTAAAATCGAAAAGGACTGCGAAGAGTTGAGGCTGTACGAAGGTCAGAGCTTGAAGAGCATCGAACCCGCGGAACGAAGCAGGATCAAATTTGCCAATATTCTTGGCAAAATCGCAGATGATTTTGTGGAAGCGGGGCTGTGGCCTAAAGCTCGATCGCGGCTTTGACAATCTAGGGAGGGTCTATGGCGAAGCCGAAAGTTCGCAAGGGGATGCCGAGCGTCCAGCTCACTAAGGAAGAGTTCGCGAAGCGGCTGCGGCAGCGCTTCGACGATCCTGCCTTTGAGAGGGTCGAGGCAGAACTGGAGAGAGTCATCGAAGCCGCGTGGGACGGCTACGATAGGTACCGTAAGAGCCCTCGCACGCGGCGCGCCGGTCCAGATTTCACCGATCCCAATTTCCAGCTTCCCGTGGAATGGCTGGAGACTCGCAGGGCCATACAAGAAGCCGAGAAGCGGCAAAAAAGTGGCAAATCTCCCTCTCGTATTCTCCTCATCAACGGATCTTCCCGTAGTGACCAAACTTGCTCGGGCGAGATGTCGAAGACCTTTAGACTTGTCAAGATGGCGGAAGAGGTTGTCAAGGAAGAAAAGGACTTTGAAGCGGATCTTTTGGACCTGAGTCGTCTGACCTCCGAGTACGGCCGCATCATATATCCGTGTAAGGCCTGTGTTTCGACCGCGATGCCGCTTTGTCATTGGCCCTGCTCATGTTATCCGAACCACGCAATGGGTCAGGTCAATGATTGGATGGCGGAAATCTATCCCCGTTGGGTCGCAGCGCATGGGGTCATGATCGTTTGCCCGGTCAACTGGTACCAAGCACCGAGCTCACTCAAGCTCATGATCGACAGGCTGGTCTGCGCGGATGGGGGGAACCCCGATCCGACGCTGACCGGAGGCAAAAATCCCCAGCGCGCTAAAGAGGTTGAGCTCAAGGGATGGCATTACCCTCGTCATTTGGCCGGGCGCGTCTTTTCGGTAGTGGTCCACGGCGACGCGGACGGCGTCGAGGCGCTGCGCCGCATCCTCACCGATTGGTTGATGGATATCGGGCTTGTGTCAGCGGGTTATGCGGCGGTGGTGGGGAGCTACGTCGGTTACTATGCGCCTTATGCGACAAGCCACGAGGATCTTGACCGCGACGAGCATTTTCACCGCGAAGTTCGCAACGCGGCGCGCAGCTTGGTCAACGCGGTCCGTCTCCTTCGCCGGGGTGAGCTAAGGCAGCCCGACGCGTCCATTCACGAGCCGCGGCCAAAATAGAAAAACGAAGAAAAAAAATTGTTTCGAACTTCTTTTTGTGCTAGCTTTTTATTGACTCAATGGAGCATTCTCGTTTCGTCCATCTTCACTGTCATACTCAATACAGTCTTCTAGACGGCGCCAATAAGATTGAACCGCTTTTTGAGCGCTTGAAGGAACTCAAACAGCCAGCGGTCGCCATGACCGATCATGGGAATATGTTTGGTGCCGTGGAGTTCTATAACGAAGCGATCCGCCATGGCATAAAGCCGATCATCGGTTGTGAGATCTATGTGGCGCCGTTAAGCCGGTTTGAGCGCAAGGGCGTGGATAGGGGGCCCAAGGAGTACAATCATCATCTCATTCTGCTCGCCATGAACATGGAGGGCTACCGTAACCTCTGCAAGCTGGTCACGCTCGGCTTCACGGAAGGCTTCTATTACCGGCCGCGCGTGGATAAGGAATTGCTGAAAGAATATAACAATGGGCTTATCGCCCTGAGTGCTTGTCTGCAGGGTGAGGTTTCACAAGCGCTTTCCACAGGTCAGATCGAGAAGGCCAAGGCTGCGGCTGAAAGTTACGCGGCCATATTCGACAGCCGTTACTATCTGGAGATTCAAGACAACAAGATTTCGGAGCAGGAGAAAGTTAACCGCATGCTCGTCGAGTTGGCCAAAGACGTCTCGCTGCCATTGGTCGCCACCAACGATTGCCATTACCGCGGACGGGAAGATTCGCCTGCGCACGATGTGCTCCTTTGCGTCCAGACCGGTAAGACGATTGACGAGGAGAATCGCCTAAAATTCGCCACGGACGAGCTTTTTGTGAAATCGGCCGAGCAAATGAAAAGGGGTTTCGATTACTGCCCGGACGCCGTAGAAAGAACCATCGAAATTGCCGAGCGATGCAATCTCGAGTTGGAGTTCGGCAGCTATCATTTTCCCCACTTCGATCCTCCGAAAGGGATGACCCTGGATGATCATCTCGACGAGCTGGCTCGAAACGGCCTGGCTGAGCGACTGGAAAGCCAAAAACATGTCGGTCCGGAGCCCAACGAAGAAATTCTTAAGCTGTACGAAGAGCGCCTGAACTTTGAGCTCAACGTGATTAAGGGGATGCAGTTTTCCGGTTACTTTCTGATCGTCGCCGATTTTATCAACTACGCCAAGAATCACGGCATTCCCGTGGGACCGGGAAGGGGTTCGGCTGCCGGAAGCGTGGTGGCTTACGCGCTTAGGGTCACGGACCTCGACCCGATTCGCCATGGACTTCTTTTCGAGCGTTTTCTCAACCCGGAGCGACGCTCGATGCCCGACATCGATGTTGACTTCTGTATCCGGGGCAGGGATCAGGTCATTCAATACGTCAAGCAGAAATACGGCGAAGATAAGGTAGCCCAAATTACGACTTTCGGGACTCTAAAGGCGAAGGCGGCGATTAAGGACGTCGGACGCGCCCTTGGTTTTTCATTTGCGGAGACCGATGCCATCGCCAAGCTGATTCCTGCTCCTAAGCAGGGTTTTGATTATGCCTTGACGGACGCCCTCAAGATGGAGCCGAGACTGCAGGGGCTCGTGAAGAGCGATCCGAGAATACAAAATCTCATCAATCACGCGCTTCGCCTGGAGGGGCTTACGCGCCATGCCTCGACCCATGCGGCCGGAGTGGTTCTATCCAATCTCCCGTTGGTCGATTACCTCCCGCTTTACGTGGACAAAGAAGGAGGGATCGTGACCCAATTCGACATGGAAAGTGTCGAGAAGATCGGGCTCATCAAGTTTGATTTTTTGGGTTTAAAGACTCTCACGCTAATCCATGACTGCATCAAGCTTATCGAGACCAGCCGGGGAGTCCGGGTCGATCTGAATAATCTTCCTCTGGACGACAAGAAAACCTACCGGCTCCTTTGCTCGGGAAATACCACCGGGGTCTTCCAACTTGAAAGTGCGGGGATCCGGGAGATGACCGTCAAGATCCGTCCCAACTGCTTCGAAGATCTGGTGGCGGTCTTAGCTCTTTTCCGTCCAGGCCCTCTGGACAGCGGCATGGCCGAGGAATACATCAAGCGCAAGCATGGAAAAGAGCAGATCCGTTATCTCCATCCGCTATTGGAGCCGGTTTTAAAGGATACTTACGGCGTCATCGTCTATCAGGAGCAGGTGATGCAGATCGCGCAGAGGCTTGCGGGCTACAGTATGGGAGAGGCCGATATTCTGCGCCGCGCGATGGGTAAGAAAGATCCTGAGGAGATGGCGAGTCAGAGAGAACGCTTCGTGGAAGGTGCCAGAAAAAACAAGATCGACCGCCGCAAGGCGGGCGAGATCTTTGATCAGATGGAGACTTTCGCCCGCTATGGATTTAACAAGTCTCACTCTGCCGCCTATGCGTTGATTTCGTATCAAACTGCCTATCTCAAGGCCCATTACCCGGTCGAATTTATGGCTGCGCTATTAAGTTCGGAGATGGGGGATACAGATAAAGTCATCAAAAACTTGGCGGAGTGCCGCGAAAGGGGTATTGAGGTTTTTCCCCCCGATATCAACGAGAGTCGCTCCGACTTCACCGTTGTGGGAGACAAGATCAGGTTTGGTTTGGCGGCCGTCAAAAACGTTGGCGAAAAAGCGGTCGAAAATATTCTCATGAGCCGTGAGCAGCAGGAAGCTTTTAGCTCGATCTATGATTTTTGCAGGCGGGTCGATTTGACCGCAAACAATAGAAGGGTGGTGGAGAGCTTGATCAAGTGCGGCGCTTTCGACTCCACGAGGACTTCGCGGGCACAAATGATGGCTGTTCTGGATGAAGCGATCAAAGCAGGCCAGTCCTACCAACGGGGCCACCAAAGTGCCCAGATTGACATCTTTGCCTCCTTAACAGGTGGCAATGGCGGGGAAAGAAACAACGACACTTACCCGGAAGTTGAAGAGTGGTCCGTCCATCAGTTGCTCGCTTTTGAGAAGGAGACCCTCGGCTTCTATATCACCGGTCATCCTTTGGACAAGTACGAAGAGACCATCAAACAATTAACCAACGGGTCCGTAGTCGACCTGCGCGAGAGGTCTTCAAACGGAGAGGTCAAAATTGTCGGCGTTGTCACGGCGCTCAGACTTAGGAATACAAAAAAAGGGGAGCGCTATGCGAGCTTTCAGTTGGAGGATAGAAGCGGCTTTATCGAGGTGATCGCCTGGCCGGACACCTACCGGCGGTGCATGGACACTCTTGTTTTGGATGACCCGATTGTAGTCAAGGGAAGGCTTGAGGTGGGCGAGGAGAGGGCTCAGATCATCGCCAATGAGATCACTTCCATCATAGAAGTCGGTCCGGGCGCTCCCAGAAAAGACAGTCGCGACGCGAAAGCCAAAGAAGCGCAAAATGGTGGTAGAATTCACCTTCACGTCCGCGGCTCTAATGTGACACCCGAAGATTTGACTCTTCTACACGCTACGCTTCTCAAATATCCCGGATCTTGCAAAGTTCTTCTCCATATGGTTATGCCTGACAACAGCGAAACCACTATTGAAATTTCCGAGGATCTCAAAGTGGCTTCGATCCCCGCCCTCGCAGAAGCCGTAGGGCGGCTGTTTGGCGACCGAATCACTGTTAGCTATTAGTCTCTTGAAGCGAACCCATCTCCATCCGTACCGATTCCAAGAACGAGCCGTGCTGGTGGGTGTGGAAGGCTCCTCTGGGAACCACAAGATTCCTTTGGAATCGAGTTTGGACGAGCTGGAGAAGCTAACCGAGACCGCGGGTGCGAGAGTCGTATCGAGATTTGCCCAGCAGTTGAGAAGGGTCCATCCGGCCACACTCATCGGCTCTGGAAAAGTAGATGAGATCCGCGACCATCTTAGAGAAATCAGGCCAGATCTGGTCATTTTTGACGAGGATCTAAGTCCCGCTCAGCAACGCAATTTAGAGCTCGCTCTTGAAACCCGGGTGATTGATCGGAGTCAGTTGATTCTCGATATCTTTGCCCAGAGGGCGCGAAGCAACGACGGGAAACTTCAGGTTGAGCTCGCTCAACTGGAATATCTGAGGCCCCGCTTGACCCGTCGTTGGCTTCACCTCTCCCGACTCGGCGGAGGCATTGGGACGCGCGGTCCCGGAGAAACCCAGTTGGAAGTGGATCGGCGGCGGGTGCGGGAGCGCATCGCGACTCTGAAGCGTCGCTTGGCAAAGGTAGAAAAGACTCGCGACCTGCAACGTCACGAAAGGATGGAAGTTCCGTATGCAACCGTTGCTCTGGTGGGGTATACCAACTCGGGAAAATCAACTTTGATGAATACACTGACGCGCGCGGGAGTCGCGGTCGAAGATAGATTGTTTGCTACTCTTGATCCGATGATCCGCTCCCTTCGGCTTCCAGGTGGGGATCGAGTGATGCTGGCGGACACCGTGGGATTCATCAATAAAATTCCTCACTCGCTAGTTGAAGCGTTTAAAAGCACGCTCGAAGAGGTCAGGAGTGCGGATTTGTTGCTTCACGTTGTCGATATGAGCAGCCCCTTCTATGAGGAGCAAATTCGAATCATTAGGGCTGTGTTGGATGATATCGGAGCCGGCGCGACCCCTGGTTTTCTGGTAGCGAACAAGATGGATCTGTTTCCCTCAATGCCTTTTCAGGGACCTCTGGCGAAGGAAGCCGGTGGTTTTTGTCGGATTTCGGCGTTGACCGGTAAGGGAGTCGATCAGCTTCTGGAAATGATCGAGAGACTGCTGGACCAAGGAAAAGAGCGGGCCCAATTCTTCTTTTCCCCTTCCCAAGGTTATTTTCTTTCTCTCTTGCGCCAGAGAGGGCGGATCCTGAGAGAAGAATATCGGGAAGATGGGACTCAGGTAACGGCTCTTCTCACTCCCAAGCTCGCCGGGCAGTTGAGGAAATGGCTCAAGGAAAACGGGGCTCATAACTCAGATCACCCAGTTACTCATTTACAGAGGTAGCCGGACTCCTTTGGATGCTGAACCTGCCGAATTTTCTGACGCTGATTCGCATCGTTGCTATTCCTTTCTTTCTCGTTTTGCTGGCTTCGCACCTCTATCTTGATGCGCTCGCGGTATTCATCATCGGCGGTCTGACCGATGCATTGGATGGCGCGGTCGCGCGGGTCATGAACCAAAAGACCTCTTTGGGGACTTATCTCGATCCAGTGGCAGACAAGTTGCTTGTCATCAGCTCCTTTGTGATGCTTGGCATGATCGGCGGACTTCCATCTTGGTTAGTCGTTCTTGTGGTGAGTCGGGACATTATCATTCTTTTCGGCTATGGGATGCTCTATTTTCTTGTCGGGGATCGCCCGAAAGTTCAGGCCACTTGGATCGGCAAGATGAGTACTTTTTTTCAACTTTTCACCGTCGGGGTAGTCTTAGCTCTTCTCCATGATCCCAAGCTTCTTCATCCTAGCGTTGATGAAGCCCTCGTTTTGATGACCAGTTTAACCACCGTGCTATCCGGCCTCCACTACGTTTACAGAGGCTTGGTTTGGCTCCAGAATGAACTTCAAATTCCGAGCCGGTCAGGTTGACACAATAGGCGGAAATTGATAGGAAAATCGGAGGCTTGCAGCCAAGAAGGGGAGTGTGAAGAGGGCGGAAATATTTGTAGGCACGTAGCTCAGTGGGAGAGCGCTTCCTTGACACGGAAGAGGTCGGCGGTTCAATCCCGCCCGTGCCTACCATCTCTTAGGCCATAGTAAGTAGGCAACAGGCATTAGAGGGAGGAAACAGTCATGCTTCATGCCTAGTGCGTTGAGTGCTGAATATGCACAACATTCATGTCAAGCTCGCGGACGGAAAGACGGTGGAGATTTCACCGGGCGCAAAGGTGCGCGAGCTGGCGACGACGCTGGCAGTCAATAGCAACGTTATTGCAGCCAGGATTGATGGGGTTTTGGTGGATCTGGAAAGGGCTTTGAGCGAGGACTGTACTCTCGAGTGGATCTCTCTGGACAGTCCAGAGGGTTTAGATATATTACGTCACTCCACCGCTCACCTTATGGCTCATGCTGTCCAGAGTCTTTTTCCTGGCACTCAAGTCACCATCGGGCCAACGATAGAGGATGGGTTCTATTACGACTTCAAACGCGTCGGATCTTTTGCGCCGGAAGAGTTGGAAAAGATCGAAGAGCGCATGCGAGAACTTTCCCGGTTGGATCTGAAAATCAACCGCGAGGAGATGCCGAAACAAAAAGCGATCCAGTTATTCCGCAAGCTCGGCGAAGAATATAAGGTCGCCATTTTGGAACAAATTCCGGATGAGACCGTTTCACTATATCGGCAGGGAGAGTGGGTGGATCTTTGCCGCGGGCCTCATGTTCCATCCACGGGGGTGATTCAGGCTTTTAAGCTCACAAGTGTTGCCGGTGCCTATTGGAGGGGCGATGAGAGGAACGAGATGCTGCAGCGAATTTATGGCACTTCCTGGCCCACCCTTAAACAACTTGAGGACTATCTCAGAAGACTCGAGGAAGCGAAAAAGCGGGATCATCGCAGGCTTGGCGCTGAACTGGGGTTGTTTATGGTCTCTGATGCGATCGGCCCCGGGCTTCCCCTGTGGTTGCCAAAAGGTGCTGTGGTCCGCTCGATTCTTGAGCGCTATATCGTGGATATCGAGCGCAGCCTTGGCTACCAGCACGTTTACACCCCGCAGCTTGCCCGCACCGAACTCTATAAGAGGTCGGGCCACTGGGATCATTTTAAGGATAACATGTATCCTCCCATCCGCTTCGAGGACAAGGAGGAGCTGATTCTTCGGCCGATGAATTGTCCTCATCATGTGATGATCTATCAGCACGGACTTCACAGCTACCGTGACCTCCCGATGCGAATCGCCGAGCTAGGAACGATGTACCGTTACGAGCGCTCCGGCGTGCTTTCGGGGCTTTCGCGGGTAAGGGCGATGACGCTGAATGACGGCCATATCTTTTGCCTGCCGGAGCAGATCCAATCGGAAACCGTCGGTGTGCTGCGGCTGATCGAACGGGTTTACCGCGATTTTGGCTTTACCGATTACTGGTACCGGCTTTCGCTGCGCAACCCCAATGACAAGGTAAAGTTTGTCGACAACGACGAGATGTGGGACAACGCAGAGCGCTGTCTGCGCCTGGCATTGGACGAAGTAGGCATCCGCTACCGGACGGCGCTTGGTGAAGCTGCCTATTACGGCCCCAAGATCGATGTCCAGTTGAACGACGTTCTTGGCCACAGCGAGACGTTGTCAACGGTGCAGCTCGATTTTTATCTTCCCGAACGCTTCGGCCTTGAATATGTCGACCGGGATGGACAGCGCAAGCGTCCGGTGATGATTCATCGCGGCGTCATCAGCACCATGGAACGTATGATGGCTTTCCTCATCGAGCACTACGCGGGAAATTTCCCGCTGTGGCTGGCTCCAGTTCAGGTCAGGGTCTTGACTGTGACCGATCAGCAAAAGGAGTATGCTCGGAGGATCTTTGAAGAGTTGCGTGCTCAGGGTTGGCGGACTGAGCTGGACGACTATAACGAAAAGCTAAGTTATAAGATCCGGCAGGCTCAGCTAGAGAAGATCCCTTATGCCGTGGTGATCGGAGACAGAGAGGTCAGAGATCAAACCATCGCGCCGCGGCGCAGGGGTGGTGAGACCTTGAAGCCCATGTCTGTTCAAGAGTTTATGGAAATGCTAAAAGGGGAAGCGCCCTACAGCCTGGCCGATTAGCTCGTCCGTTAACGGTTGTGCCCGACAGAAGGGGCGGCTTCAGACCGGAGAGCTGTTTTTAAAAAGAGAGGTGGCTCATAGCTAAAGAAGCAAGAATCAATCACCAAATTCGCGCCCGTGAGGTCCGGATCATCGGTCCGGAGGGAAATCAGATGGGAATTATGCCCTTGCATGAGGCCCTTAAGATCGTCGAGAGCCTTGGGATCGATTTAGTTGAAGTCGCTCCGGAGGCTCAGCCGCCTGTTTGCCGCATGATGGACTATGGCAAATACCGTTACATGCAGCGTAAGAAATCTCACGGGGCAAAGAAAAAGCAAACGTCCATTACCATTAAGGAGGTCAAGATGGGATCGCGCACCGATCCCCATGACCTGACTTTTAAGGTTCGCCACATTCGCCGTTTTATCGAGAAGGGACAAAGAGTGAAGGTTTCGGTCTTTTTCCGTGGTCGGGAGATTACGCATCCCGAGCTTGGAAAACAGATGCTAGACGGCGTTCTAGGTCAGGTGCTGGATGTCGCCCGGCTCGATATCTCACCGAGATTGGAAGGAAGAAGCATGGCGATGTTGCTGGTGCCCAAGTAGAGCGATGAGTGATGAGTAACGAGGACTGAGTATAGAAGCTCATCGCTCAGCACTCAGTCCTCAGCACTTATGGTGGGGCGTGCAGCTGAAGTAGTTCTGGAGGAGGGAAAAGACGTGCCCAAAATGAAAAGCAGCCGCGGTGCGATGAAGCGGTTTAGAGTTACTGCGAGCGGCAAGATCAAAAGAAACAAGGGTTTTAAGAGTCACTTGCTTTCCGGTAAGGGGAAAAAACGCAAGAGAAGACTGAGACAGCCGGGTTTTGTATCACCTAGCGAAGCGAAGAATATTCGGAAATTGATACCGTATCTGTAGAATTTCTCAGGACTGAGTACTGAGTCCTGAGGACTGAGCATTGAATTCCTGACTCGGCCCTCAGTCCTCGTTACTCAGCACTACGTAGGAAGGAGCTGATCGTGCCAAGAGTCAAGGGGGGAAGCAAATCTAGGAGGCGGAGGAAGAAAATATTAAAGCTCGCCAAGGGCTACGTGGGGGGGCGAGGGAGGCTTTATCGTTCTGCCCGAGAGACCGTGGAGCGATCCCTTGCTTTTGCCTATAGAGATCGGCGAGTGAGGAGGCGTAAGTTCCGGGGTCTTTGGATTGTTCGTATCAGTGCGGCCGCCAAATTGAGCGGCCTCTCTTACAGCCAATTGATGAACGGCCTCAAGCGGGCCGGTGTAGAGCTGGACAGGAAGATCCTTGCGGACATCGCCGTATCCGACATGCCCGCCTTTGGACAAATCGTCCAATTCGCCAAGAGCCACCTGACGGCATAATTCCCCCATTCTTACTTATCACATGGAAGATTCTCTGCAGGTTCTCAAACAGGAGATCCTGGACCGCATTGGCCATTGCAACAGCGAACAAGAGGTCGAGGATCTCCGTGTCGAGTACCTGGGCCGCAAAGGTCGGCTTACGCTGCTTCTCCGTGGGCTCAAGGATGTCCCGCCGGAGCAGCGTCCTCAGCGCGGAGCGAAGCTTAACGAGCTTAAAGTTCTTTTCGAAGAGAAGATCGGGGATCGCCTTAAAGAGTCGAGGCAAGCGGAGAAGGAAAGAGTTCTTCGGGAGGAGAGAGTCGATATCACGCTCCCAGGCAATCGCTGGGAGCGCGGCGGAGCGCACCCGATTTCGCTCGTAATGGATGAGACCGTCGATGTCTTTTTGCGCATGGGGTTTGAGATCGCCCGCGGCCCCGACATCGAGGATGACTATCACAACTTTGAGGCTCTCAATATGCCCAAGGATCACCCGGCGCGAGGGATGTGGGATACCTTTTTTATATCCGAAGATTGCGTTTTGAGAACCCACACCTCTCCGGTGCAGATCCGTGTCATGGAAAAACGGCGGCCGCCTCTGCAAATTATCGCCCCCGGGGCGGTCTATCGCCACGATGATGACGCGACCCATTCTCCGATGTTTCATCAGGTGGAAGGCTTCATGGTGGATGGACAGATTTCATTTTCCGATTTGAAAGGCGTCCTGACACACTTTTTGCGCCAGGTCTTTGAAGAAAAAATCGGGGTTCGCTTCCGGCCTAGCTTCTTTCCCTTCACGGAGCCGAGCGCCGAGATCGACATCGCGTGCGTGCTTTGCGGTGGACGGGGGCGAACAGCCGATGGTCAGCTTTGTCGAGTATGTAAGGGCTCGGGTTGGTTGGAGATCCTTGGAGCAGGCATGATCCATCCGCAAGTCTTTCGCTTCGTCGGCTATGATCCTGAGAAGGTTTCCGGTTTCGCTTTTGGAATGGGTGTGGAACGGATCGCCATGCTCAAGTATGGAATCGAGGACATCCGTCTCTTTTTCCAGAATGACGTGAGGTTCCTCCGACAATTCAGGTAGAAGTGTTCAAACCATGACTCCACGACTCCAGTAATCCAGTACTCCCATTGCCATGAAGCTCACGCTCAACTGGCTGAAAGAATTTGTCAGCTTCAAGAACCCTCCGGAGCAGATCGCCGAGATGCTCACCATGGCGGGCTTTGAGGTGGAGTCTTTGACACCCTTGCGGACGGAAAAGGGAGAGGCGGATGACTGGCTGATGGAGGTGGCCGTCACGCCGAACCGTGGAGATTGCCTGGGAATTCTAGGCTTGGCCCGTGAGGTGGCGGCCCTTACGGGCGCCCCAGTGAAATTGCCTCCACCGGCCCGGTATGCACTGGACGGTAGCATTAGGAGTCTCGTCGATGTGAAAATTTCAAGCCCCAGGCTTTGCCCGCGCTACTCTGCCCGGATCGTTCGCGACATTCATGTCGGTCCATCTCCCACATGGATGCGCGATCGGCTAGAGGCTTGCGGGATTCGTTCCATCAATAATGTAGTGGATATCACGAACTACGTGATGCTGGAGACCGGGCAGCCGCTACATGCCTTTGATCTGGATCGATTGAAATCCAAGCGGATTGTGGTTAGGCAAGCAGGCAATATCCGTAAGTTTAAGACCTTGGACGGCGTCGAACGGGAACTCGCGCCGGAGGATCTACTGATCTGCGATGGCGATATGCCGGTGGCCATAGCCGGCGTCATGGGCGGCATGGAGTCGGAGGTTCAGATTTCTACTAAGGTCGTACTCCTGGAGAGCGCGCATTTCGATCCCATTTCGGTCCGGCGAACTGCCAAACGTTTGGAACTCCACACCGAGGCGTCCCACCGTTTCGAACGAGGGGTGGATCCGGAGGGAACGCTCTACGCTCTAGATCGAGCCGTTCTTCTTTTAGCTCAATTCGCGAAGGGTGTTCCGATCCAAGGGACGATCGACCGCTACCCAAGGCGGGTCAAAGCTACCGCGATCCTCCTCAAGGACTCGAAGGTTCAGCGGCTTCTGGGGATGGAGATGAAGCGGTCGGAAGTGGAAAAGATCATCAAATCGTTGGGGCTCAAGGTTCAGCAGCGCTCTAAGAGCGGGCTTAAGGTTATTGCGCCCTCTTACAGGCGTGATCTGTCCCGTGAGGCCGATTTGATCGAGGAATTGGCCCGGCTGTACGGCTATGAAAAGATTCCCTCGACTCTCCCTCTGGTTCGGCCGCAGGGTAGCCGGGCTGATTCCCATCTTTCGAGAGAGCGGAAAGTCCGCTCGTTCTTGATCGGCGAGGGTGTGACCGAGCTTATTAACCTTCCCTTTGCCTCTAATGCTATGAACCTCCGCTTTCCCGGATTGTGGCAGGGGAGAGCATCTCCCGTTCCAATTCTCAATCCGCTGGTCCAAGAAAACTCTGAAATGAGGCTCAGCCTCATTCCCGGACTCATCCAGAATCTCCGGACCCATATGGCTCAGAGACTCAAGAGTTTCTGGGGGTTTGAGCTCGGCAAGGTATTCTGTTCCAACAACGGGAATGACCTTCCCACAGAAAGACAGCAGCTGGCTATTCTCCTGCATGGCCACAGAGAAAGAAAAGGGCTCAAAGCCAAAGAAGAAGAACCCCTAGACTTTGCAGATGCTAAAGGTTTGCTCGAGGGGATTATGGATATTCTTGGACGGGGAGACCAAGCGATTTGGAGCCACAATAGCCTTCCGTCTTTTCTCCATCCCGGGAAAGCCGCCTGGCTAAATTGGGGGGATTCCCGTTTGGGATATTTGGGTGAGTTTCATCCCGATCTCTGTGAGGAGCTTGATTTGCCTCATTTTTTTATCATGGAACTTGACTTTGAAAAGTTGCTTCAGTATGCTCCGCCTAAATTAACGGCGCGATCCCTTCCACGATTTCCATCTGTTGAACGGGACTTGGCTGTGGTAGTGGATGAAGGGTTTCCGGCTCAACGGATTATTAGTTGGATCAAAGATCAAGGCGATCCTCTCATCGAAGATGTTCAGGTTTTTGACCAGTATCGCGGTTCGCCGATCCCCGAAGGCAAAAAGAGTTTAGCCTATCGAGTTTGCTACCGGGCGGAGGAAAGAACGTTAACGGATGCGGAGGTTGGCGCACTGCATCAAGATTTAATCCTTCAAATCGGTCAGGCTTTTGGTGCCCAGCTCAGAACTTAACGGAGCTGGTGTTGGGAAAGGAAGAGGTCGAAAATGACAAAGGCAGACATCATCGCCCGTATCTATGAGAAGGTTGGCTTCTCGAAGAAGGACGCAACGGATATCGTCGAGGCCACGTTCGAGATCATCAAGGGTTGCTTGGAAAACGGCGAGAAAGTCAAGATATCGGGGTTTGGCAATTTCGTCGTGAACACCAAGCGTCCGCGAAGGGGAAGAAATCCTCAGACCGGCGAAGAGATTACCATCATTGGACGGAAAGTGCTCACCTTCAAGCCGAGTCAAATCCTAAAGAAAAATCTCAACACGATTTCTCCGTCGCAAAGTTAAGGCTGTCGAGCTCCATGCCCCCGCGTTTGCCGGACAAGCTCTATTTTAAGATCGGAGAGGTCAGCCGGATCTTGGGGGTTGAGCCCTATGTGCTCCGCTTCTGGGAGACGGAATTCGATACCCTCAAGCCCGGCAAGGCACCGTCCCGGCATCGGTTGTACAAAAAGAGGGATGTGGAGCTTCTATTGGAAATCAAGAGGCTTCTCTATGCCGAGGGCTTTACTATTGAAGGAGCGAGGAAGAGACTCAGGGACAACCGGCGAGAAGAGCGGAACCAGCTCAAACTTCCGCTTTCGGAGTCCAAATTCAGAAGCGCTTTGATTAAGATCAAAAAAGATCTCCAGTCCCTCCAGAAAATGCTCTCCTAGCTTGCTTTAGACCATCTCGACCCTCGTGCTCCAAAATATCTTCGAGATCGGGGTATCTTTAATCCTAGCCCTCTGGTACAGTCGTTGGTAATCTAATAACTGGCGGCCCATCATCCAAATAGCAAACACTCGGTCACAATCTTTTCCGAGTATCGCGGAGGCGGTCCCTAGAGTAACCGCCTCTTTGCGTTCATTGGCCAGGTAAATAACTGAAGTGGAGTGTAGTGGCTGCCAGGAAGGAGATGTTCGTCATGGAACAAACTTCAACCAATTCAACGATCAACCGGATAGGTTTCATCGGCAATTACTTGCCGCGCCAGTGCGGCATCGCCACCTTCACCACCGACTTGTGTGAGGCCATCGCCGCCGAATACGGTGAAACAACGTGCATCGCCTTGCCCGTCAACGATATCGAGGCCGGTTACGCCTATCCGACCCGCGTTCGGTTTGAGCTAACGGAGAAAGATATCGAGTCTTACCGGCGGGCCGCCGACTTCCTGAATACCAACAACGTAGATCTCGTGTGCCTGCAACACGAGTATGGCATCTTCGGTGGGCGGGCGGGCAGTCACATCCTGGCTCTCCTGCGTGAGTTGCGCATGCCTGTCGTGACGACCCTGCACACCATTCTCCGCAACCCGGATCCGGATCAGCGACGGGTGCTGGGAGAAGTCGCGGCCCTATCGGACCGGCTGGTCGTTATGAGCGAGCGCGGCGCGGAATTTTTGCAAGAGGTTTATCACGTGCTGCCGGAAAAGATCGACCTGATCCCGCACGGCATACCCGATCTGCCATTTGTAGATCCGAGTTTCCACAAAGACCTGTTTGGCGTCGAGGGGAAAATCGTCTTGCTGAGCTTTGGACTCCTCTCGGCGAACAAAGGGATCGAAAATGTCATCGCTGCTCTGCCGGCGATTCTGGCTCGATATCCGAACGTCGTGTACATGATCGTCGGCGCGACCCATCCCCACGTCAAGCGGACCGACGGCGAAACGTATCGGTTGTCTCTGCAATGGATGGCCCAGGAAAAAGGCGTAGAAGGTCAGGTGATCTTTTACAATCGATTCGTGAGCTTGGAAGAGCTCGTCAAGTTCATCGGCGCGGCGGATATTTACATTACGCCCTATCTCAATCCGGCGCAAATCGTTTCGGGCACGCTCGCCTATACCCTAGGGGCGGGTAAGGCGGTGATATCGACGCCGTATTGGTATGCCGAGGAGATGTTGGCCGAAGAACGTGGAGTGCTGGTCCCGTTCCGTGATCCGGCGGCGTTGGCCGAGCAGGTGATCGACTTGTTGGACAATGAGGCCAAGCGCCACGCGATGCGCAAGCGGGCTTATTTGTACGGGCGGCAGATGGTCTGGCCGCAGGTGGCACGACGCTACATGGAGAATTTTGAGCGTGCCCGCGACGAGCGCCGCCATTTCACCCCTCCCGGCTTCACGGTAAAGGCATTGGACAAACGTCCGGCCGAGCTGCCGCCGCTCAAACTCGATCACTTACGCCATATGGCGGACGAGACCGGCATGTTTCAGCACGCCATTTTCACGGTGCCCAATTACCACGAGGGCTACAGCACCGATGACAACGCCCGCGCGCTGATGGTGAGCACTCTCCTTGAGGAACTCGGCAACGGAGACGCATTGGAACTGGCCTCCCGTTATCTCGCCTTCGTCTGGTATGCCTTCAACGCCGAGACCGGACGCTTTCGCAATTTTATGGATTACCAGCGCCGCTGGCTGGAAAAAAGCGGGTCAGACGATTGCCACGGCCGCACGCTGTGCGCATTGGGCACCGTGTTGGGACGCTCCAACACGCCGGCCCTACACAGCATGGCCGGCTGGTTGTTCGAGCAGGCATTGCCCGCCATTCGCGCCACGACCAGCCCGCGGGCCTGGGCCTTCGGGCTCATCGGCATCCACGAGTATTTACAGCGCTTTGCGGGTGACCGCATGGCAAGCCAGGTCCGGGAGGAATTGGCCGGGCGGCTGCTGTCGTTATATCAAAACAACCGCTCGGACAAATGGCGCTGGTACGAAGACGTGCTGACCTATTGCAACGCAGCTTTGCCTCATGCCTTGCTCATGTGCGGGAGATCGATGCCGAATAAAGCAATGATCGAGGCCGGACTGGAGTCGCTCGGTTGGCTGGCCGAATTGCAGCGCGCTGAGGCGGCCGGAGGTCATTTTGTCCCGATCGGATCCAACGGTTTTTACCGGCGGGGCGGCGCGCGTGCGCGGTTCGATCAACAGCCGGTGGAGGCTCAAGCCATGGTATCCGCCTGTCTCGAAGCGGACCGCATCACGGGAGACAAACGGTGGCGCAAGGAAGCCCGACGCGCTTTCGAGTGGTTTCTCGGACGAAACGACTTGAACCTTCCCATCTACGACCCGACGACGGGCGGATGTCGAGACGGTCTGCATCCGGACCGCCCGAATGAAAATCAAGGCGCGGAATCTACGCTCGCTTTTCTTCAATCCTTGCTGGAACTCCGGCTTGCTGAGAACAATCTTCAATCTGTGAGGCCTGAACTCGATGAGCAATCAACAGCCCGGACTCTTCTCGCGTCATAAGCTCAATCCGATCTTGACCGTGGCCGATTGGCCCTATCCGGCCAATACCGTGTTCAATCCTGGCGCCACGCTGCTAAGAGATGGAACCACCTTCCTGT
Organism: Binatia bacterium; assembly: GCA_036004365.1. GTDB lineage: Bacteria > Desulfobacterota > Binatia > UBA9968 > UBA9968 > DP-36. The sequence continues at coordinate 4,205 of DASYRN010000052.1, read as the reverse complement.
TGTGTCGTGTGGAGGACCGTCGCGGCCATTCTCACCTTTGTGCTGCGCGCTCGGCCAACGGCATCGATGGCTGGCAGATAGATTCCAAGCCGACGCTGCCGGCCGATCCCGAGCAGTTCCCGGAAGAGCTGTGGGGCATCGAAGATCCGCGCATTACCTACGTCCCCGAATTGAACAAGTATGTGATCGTCTATACGGCTTACACGCGCGACGGCCCCGGGGTGTCGTTGGCTCTCACAGAAGATTTCCACAGCTTCGAGCGCTACGGTGTCATCATGCCGCCGGAAGATAAAGATGCGGCGCTGTTTCCTCATCGCATCGGCGGCCAATGGGTTTTGATCCATCGACCGGTCAGCGCCCCGCGCGCCCACATGTGGATCTCCTACTCGCGCGATTTGCGTCACTGGGGGAATCACAAGCTGATCATGGAAGCGCGGCGCGGCGCGTGGTGGGACGCGAATAAAATCGGCCTTTCGCCGCCGCCGATCGAAACGCCGCGAGGCTGGCTCGTGATTTACCATGGCGTGCGGCAGACACCGTCCGGTTGTATTTACAGACTGGGATTGGCTTTGTTTGATTTGCAGGAGCCCGAGCGTTGCCTGCAACGCGGCGACGAGTGGGTATTCGGCCCGCAGGAGTCTTACGAGCAGCGCGGAGACGTGGACAACGTCGTCTTTCCTTGCGGATATACTCTTCAGCCCGACGGCGACACGATTCACTTGTATTATGGCGCGGCGGATTCGAGCATCGCCCTCGCCATCGGCAGTGTCCGCGCCCTTCTTGAGTGGCTTAAACAAGACGGATTGAAATCCGCGGCACTATCAACCAGAGAAAGGAGAGTTTATGGCAAATGAGACATTTAAGAAACGGCAGAAGGAAGCGGCTCGGAGAGAGAAGCAAACGAGGAAGGCTGCCCGCCGGATGGAGCGAAGAAACGACAGGGCAGGAGCCGAGACCAAGCCTCAGGAGGAAAATCCGCATACCGCTGAGTCTCTTTCTGAGCCCGCCCCAAAGTTACTCAGTTGAAATCTGAATTGATTTTAACTTGCAAGGACCACAAGATGCTAGCGATAATCCTTTTCAAAATCGTCCAATATTAGACAGAAACCTCTCGCAAGTCAGCGTAAAATTAGATATAAAATATTCTGATTAGTAAAGCCCGTACCACGGACTTTACGCCGCGGCTTTCGGGCTCTTCCCCGTCGGGGAAATTTAGAACACTCATCCCTGCACTCACGTGCGGGTCGTTCTGTGGTACGGGGTTTACTTGAGACCAAGGCTCGTCGGCAGGCTTTGTGACCTGCGAAGATAGTCGACAAACAGACTTTTTCAACAGTCTTCGAATATGATTAAAACGCCACGAATAAATACTACGCATCGAGTTGATTTCTTCCCGTCAGCAGTGTGCCTTCAAGAAAGGAGGCTCCCCAAGTGACCGATAAGACCAATAAAGGCACCAGGGGCAAGCGGGCGCAAGAGAAGCTGCGGACTTCCGAAGTTCGCTACCGGCGACTCTTCGAGACGGCCAAGGATGGCATATTCCTCCTGGATGCGGACACCGGACGGATCACCGACGTCAACCCATACCTGGAAGACATGCTGGGTTATTCTCATACCGAGTTGATCGGCAAGGAGCTCTGGGAGATCGGCCCAGTCAAAGACATCGTCGCCAGCCAGGATGCCGTACGGCACTTGCAGAACACGGAGTACATTCGTTACGAGAATCTACCGTTGCAAACCAAAGACGGAGAACACATCCAGGTGGAATTCGTCAGCAATGTCTACAGGGTTGATGGCTCGCGAGTGATCCAATGCAACGTCCGCGACATCACCGCCCGCAAACTGGCCGAGGAGGGTATAAGGACGGCCAATGACGATTTGTTAGTTTTGGTGGTTGAACTGAAAAAGCGTGACGAGGAAATGAAGTCGCTCCACCGCCTGAATGATCTGCTTCAATCCTGCACGACCCAGGCCGAGGCCTATCAGGTGATTGCCCTCGTGGCGGGCGAACTATTCGCGGGGCAAAACGGCTGTCTAGCGATCTTGCATGCTGAGGATCCATATTTTGAGACGGTCGCGCGCTGGGGCAATGAGGTGCCAGTCGAGCCCATCTTTTCAATGGAGGATTGTTGGGCGTTGCGACGGGGGCAACTCCATGAAGTCATAGATCCACAGGCTGGCTTGCTGTGCCGTCATTTTGTCCATCAACTGGAGACCGGCTACTTGTGTGTGCCTTTGACGGTACAAGGGGAAACACTGGGGCTGTTTTGTCTTGTCGGTACCCCCGCGAGAAGAGGTGAACATCAGGTCAGCCAGCAACAACTGGCCGTGACGGTGACCGAGGCGATCAAGCTGTCTTTGTCCAACATGAAACTGCGGGAGAAACTGCGCGAACAGGCTATCCATGATCCGTTGACCGGGCTGTTCAACCGGCGCTATTTGGAAGAGACTCTTTCGCGCGAGCTTCATCGTGCGCGGCGCGGTAATTCCCCACTCTGTGTCGCGATGCTCGACCTCGATAACTTCAAGCAATTCAACGATACTTTTGGTCATAATGCCGGCGACTCGCTGTTACGAGAGTTGGGGCAGGTGCTGCGTGAGAAGCTACGCAAGAGTGATATCTCATGCCGCTATGGCGGCGATGAGTTTGTGCTCGTTCTGCCCGATTCATCGCTGGCGGACACCCAGCATCGCGTGGAACAGATCCGCGTGGTGGTCAAAGAACTGCAGATTCGGCACGGCGGCCCACTGCCAGACACGATGACCCTATCGGCCGGCATTGCCGAGGCGCCTGAACACGGTTCCGCGGCACCTGAATTACTCCGCGCGGCTGACAACGCCTTGTATGCCGCCAAGCAGGCCGGGCGTGACCGCGTCGTTGCCTACCAGGCGAAGGAGTCATAGCTCGAACGAGGGGCTTGCTTACATGACTTTCGAGAGATCGCTCGCTAGTGAAGCGCGCTCACAGCCCCTGAAAGCTGACGAGGAAAAAAGTTGCCGGTTCCCTGTTTTCCCAGCTAATCGAACGATACTGGATAGAGACGTGGCAGCGTTACAGCTCAAACTAAGAGAAGAGATACTGGAGTGCCTGAAATGGGAGCCCGCTTGTGCAGGATAGTTGTCATAGGGAGGTGATTTTTATGCCACATGATCACAAATATACCATCGCGGACGATGAGGCGGTGCAGGTGCTTCTTGATAAGATGCTGGGTGGAGGAACGCGACAGCGGCGCCGCGAAAAACTCTTAAAGGCACTAGAGGAGGCCTCTCAGCACTATCAGAATACTAATCACAAGGAGAGGCAAGCATTCTTCCATGGGCTGCTCACTGGCTACGCGGTGGCCCTAAAGCTCTTGTAGTTTTGAGCTTTTGAAAGATCGAGAAGGACCTTATTACCCGGACGAGCCCGCGGGGAATCTTTTCTGGTGATAGCAGCAGGTAAGGGAATTCGCTCGACCGGAATTCCGCGTAAGATTCCAGCCTGCGCGAATCTGCAAAACAGAGTAGCGCTTATTTCCCAATGGAAACATTTTTTGGCACTTGCCCCCGCGGCCTGGAACAACTCCTGGCGGAAGAGCTGAAAGATCTAGAAGCGGGAAACATTCATATCGTAGGGGGCGGAGTCGAGTTCAGCGGCGATTTCACGCTGTGTTACCGGGCTAATCTGGAAAGCCGCATCGCGAGCCGCGTTCTCTGGCGGGTGGCGACCGGCCCCTACCGAAGCGAGGACGATATTTACCGCGCAGCTTATGCGCTCCAGTGGAACGACTGGTTTGAGCCGGCTCTCACCATACGGGTCGACGTCTCGGCCATCCGGTGCCCTCTCAAGAGTCTCAATTTCGTCACGCTCAAAATCAAGGACGCGGTGTGCGATAAAATCCGCCGGCTCTCGGGCCGCCGTCCCAGCGTGGATACCCGGCAGCCCGATATCCCTATTCAGGGCCATCTCACAGAGCGCGACTTTACCCTCTATCTCGACACCACCGGCGACCCGTTGTTCAAGCGCGGAAAACGCATAGCGGCGGGAGAGGCGCCGCTTAGGGAAAATCTCGCCGCCGGCGTCCTGCGGTTGGCCGGATGGGTCCCCGGCATTCCGCTGCTCGATCCTATGTGTGGCAGCGGCACGTTCCTGCTTGAAGCGGCGCAAATGGCCCTCGATATCCCGCCCGGTTTGGGACGCCATTTCGCCTTCGAGAAACTGAAAA
>DASYRN010000051.1:0-6342 GCA_036004365.1 Binatia bacterium | reverse complement strand
TTTTCGCTCCGCAACATGGAGATTTCGCGTGCGACGAATTCATGCACGCGAACTAGACACAGATTAGGGCTCAAAGTATGGAAAATCACGATCAAATTTCGTTTAGCTTTCAACAGAATTTATTTGTCTGAACCCGATTTTAGATTTTTGATTTTACATTGAATCCAAAATCGGCTCCGCCACAGGACTTTGGACGGATGCGCCAATGCTTTTTGGCGCAAATCCAAAATCTAAAATTTCTCTTAGATTCCCCAGGCGCCGCTTAGGTGGATGTTGGCGCCGTTGATATAACGCGCCTCCTCAGAGAGAAGGAAACGCACGGTCGATGCCGCGTCCTCTACCGTACCCACATAACCCGCCGGAATCCTTTTTGCCATAGCGGCAAGCTCCTCTTTAGGCGCGCTGCCGGAATCGACGAAACCGGGTGAGATCGCGTTGACCGTGATGCCGTGCGGCGCCAAGACACGCGCTAGAGATCGAGTCAGCACGAGCAATCCGACCTTCGCAATGTAGTGAGCGGTCAACTGAGGCTGCGCAATCAGTTGATCCGCATTGGCCATGCTGAAGCATAGGATCCTTCCCCATTTGCGGTCGATCATGCCGGGGACAACCGCCTGACTCAGGTAAAAAACCGGATGGAGATTGTTGTCGAACATCGAGTGCCATCCTTCGACGCTTTCTTCCAAGACACTCACCCGGTGATAAGGGCCGGCACAGTTGATCAAGGCATCGATGTGGCCCCACTCTTTCTCGACCCGTTTAACCATCCCGGCTGCTGCCTCCGGATCGGAGACATCGCATTGCATAGATAATCCCTTGGAGCCTTTTTTCCGTACTAGCTCCATAACCTCTTCCGCTTCTTGACTGCTCTTGCGATAGCAGACCGCTACGGACCACTCCCGGCCTGCCAAATCCAGTGCGACTGCCCGTCCGATGCCCTTGGCACCACCCGTAATGAGGGCCACTCTGTTCGTCATAATTCTCCCACCGAGATAGAGACAGGGACAGAGACAGAAAATGTAGGGCGGTCTCTGTCTTAACTCTTGTCTGGCCAATATACCAAACCACCTTTTGAAGTCATAGCAGCAGGGGGTAGAGGCAACCGCCTGAATTGTGGTAGATATTAAAGGTATGGAGCCTTTAATCTTTGAAAGCCGCCCGTCTCTGCGGCGCCCGGTGCTCATCCTTGCCTTTGCGGGCTGGAGCGATGCAGGAGCTTCTGCGACCACAGCGACCCGCTACTTAAGCGATCAGCTCATTGCCACCAAATTCGCGAGCATCGATCCCGAGGAATTCTACGACTTTTCCATCCAGCGACCGGTCGTGAGGCTTCACGATGGACAGCGGCAGATCCAATGGCCGTCTTACGATTTTTACTTTGGCGCCGGGATCGGAATCGAGCGAGACTTCGTTTTCGGCGTCGGCACCGAACCGCACCTAAAGTGGAAAACGTTCTGCGACACTTTGCTGCGGGTTGTGCGCGAGTGCAAAATCGACCTCGTCATCACGTTAGGAGCCTACCTTGATGAGGTTCTGTACACACGGCCCGTGCCGATCACGGGCTTCGCAACGGACGAGAAGTTAATGGAGGAGCTTGACCTCCTTCCATCCAGATATCAGGGCCCGACGGGAATCGTGGGAGTTTTCGGAGAGGCCTTCCGCAGAATGGGGATGGCGAACGTCAGCCTCTGGGCTGCGCTGCCGCATTATCTTCCAGCCTCACCCAACCCCAGAGGCGCCTTGGCTCTAGTTCTTCGGCTTACTCAATGGATCGGCCTTCGCGTGGATACGGGGCCACTCGAGCGGGCTGCCGCCGACTTTCAAAATAAGGTGAACGAAATCGTCAGCGGAGATTCAAACCTCTCGGCTTTCATCCGCGAACTCAAGAAGCGCGAATTCGAGCAGTGAGGAACTACATGCCTGCCTGAACCGAGTCATCTCTCCCTTACCCTCTTGCGCCTTCAGCCCAGAGCTCTTCCATGTAATCTCGCAGACCCTCTTTGATGGAAAACTGCGGGCTATAATCAAGCTCAGCCTTAGAACGACTGAGATCCAAAGCAAATTCCCTATGGCCTTCCTCCTCTCCGGCTCCTATAAGCTTAACCTCCGCCTTAGGCGCGAGCTCCCGCACGACGCGAGCTAGATCAGCCGCCTTGGTCACGACGCCGCTTCCGGCGTTGTAGACTCTCTGCTTTGGATTCTGTGCCCTACAGGCCAAATCAAGCGCCAGCGCGACATCCTTCGCGTAGACATATTCGTTCGTGAAATAGGTGTTCGCGTCGATCGTAAAAGACCCGTCTTGGATTGCTTTGAGCGCCAAATCGCGCATGACCATGCCTACCGTCGAGCCGCCAACATAATGACCCCGGCCGAACACACCTGCCGGACGGATGATGATCGTATCGAGCCTGTAGAGGGATGTGTAGGCATGGACGAGATGCTCGGAGCAGACCTTTGTGACCGTGTAGAGATTATGGCCACCGATCGACGCATCTTCGCGGATCGGGCCGTTCTGAATCTTAGAGCGGTCATAAACACCAAAGGTGCTGACGTAAATGACCCGCTTGAGACCCAGGAGCCGGGCAGCCTCCAGAACGCTGATCGTGCCAAAGATGTTATTCGTGCTGCCGGTGTAAGAGTTTTCTGCCACTCTTTTGCCGATAAGTCCCGCTGTGTGGACAATCGTATCGACGTTGAAATTTTTGAGCGCTTGAATCAGCGCCGGCAAATCGCGCAAGTCCGCTGCAACGACTTCAACTCTGTCTTTGCCTACAATGCGCTCGATATATTCCCGATTGGGAGAGATATCGTAAAGCACGACTTGGTTGCCCGCATCGGCCGTTCGCCTGGCGAAGTGACAACCTATGAGTCCCGCGCCGGTAACTAAAACGGTCATGACAACATCTCCTTGGTCTCGAATTGATGACGGAGATTAGGTTATGGAAGGCGTTCTGTCAATCCGCCCTCGGGGTTAAAACCCGTGTTCACACGACTCCCTCTTATATCTATACCAAAGGACAAACAACGGTGAGAAGTAACTAGCGTGACGAACGGTTGTTTAGCGAGGAGGCAGCGGATCGCCGCCCGCGATCTTCTTAAATAGCTCCACGATTTCTGGCTCGCGTGGAAGTTCTCGAACAGATTTCTCTTGCTGTTCTGGCGTCAGCGGCGATGGATCATCGCCCGTGAGTTTCTTAAATTCTTTGTGGAACTCCGAGTCTTTAAGACCCTTTCGGATAGCCTCTTGAAGAATTTGGACCCGTTCCTTTGGTGTCCCGGGAGGAAGGATATAGGGTGATCCCGCCAGCCTGAAAGTTCGGAACAAGGCAAGGGTCTTTCGCTCTTTATCAGATTTCGTAAAGCTCTCGAGTTCAGGAAGATGGGCAAAGCGGGGATGCTTCTCTCCCTTGGGAATTTCTAAGGTCGCGTGGAAATGCATAAGCCCTTTCTCTAAAAACTCAGGTGTTCTCGCAAGAATGGTATCGGCGATGTTGGCTCGCCCATCCAACTCTCCTTGCAGCAGGGCCACATCGAGCTCCGGACCTGAAAAGCCAGTCACAAACTTCGGTTCCCTAAGTCCAAGAAGCCACGCAAAAAGTCGACCGTTGATGTAAATATCATGTCCCACAGTTTGGGCTCCGATCCTGAGTCCTCGGTAGGCTCTGAGTTTTTCTATGTTGTCCAAACCTAATTTGCCGACAGTCTTGAAGACGTATTGGCTCGCGCTATTGGGTGAGCCGAGATAGATCAACTTATCGATATCGTACTGAACCCCTGGCTCTCCCAAGACAGCGTTAGCCACAAGACCAGCCCCTACGTTTCCAATGGTCAGGCCATCGGGCGTCACACCGCGGTAGATATGGTTCGTCGCCTTCCGGCCTCCGCCACCAGGCATATATTCCGCGACCATGTTCGGCTGTCCGGGGATATGTTTTTTGAGGAAGGGCATGAAAGCGCGGACGCGCAGATCTCCCGTGCCTCCCGGCTCGCGGCCCTGAATGATAGTGATGGTTTTTCCTTGGTAGAAGGGCGTCTGAGAACGAGCCAGTCCGCTGAGAGCAAAAAACAGTACCGCACTAAGAGCGAGAAAGGATAAGGGCCGCTTCATCTTGGTCCTCCAAAATGAGATGCAAAAATCCTTCACAAACTATACAGGCCGATCCTGCGAGTCAAGCGGATAAAAAGGCTTGCGTTTCCCCACCTTTAACGTTAATTTTTTGTCGAAGACGGTGAAGCAACCGGAACCGAACTACCATCAGCCCACGCCGCTCGAAGGAATCTTCAACCAATTTTTTGGTTGGCTTGTCGGCATGGGTCTCGGTCTGCCCCATAATTACTTGGTCCAGATCCGAGGCCGTAAGACAGGAAGAATCCGCTCCACGCCGATCAGTGTCCTAAGTTACAAGAGTAGAGTTTTCCTGATCGCGGGGCGAGGCTACACCCAGTGGGTGCGAAACGCGCAAGCGGCGGGGGAACTGAGCCTCAAGAAAGGAAGAGTACGTTTGGAGTTTCGATTGCGCGTCGTCCCAGACGAGGAAAAGCCGGAGATTCTAAAGGCATATCTGGACCGTTTTAAGCGCACTGTCCAGCGCTATTTCCCTGTCCCAGCCGACTCGCCGCTAGAGGCATTCACCCCGTTGACTAATCGCTATCCTGTCTTCGAGCTGATCCGGCATTCGCGATCGGAGTGACACGTCTATCTCTCCATTCTCCATCTTCTATCTCTATCCTCCATCCTCCATCCTCTATCCTCTATATCTTGTTCCTCTCTGCAATCCGCCTTGCGACCGTGATGAAACCGGTGTGCGCTACCATGCGGTGTTCCGGCCTCATGCTTTGTTCCTTGATGTGCCAGAAGCGGAGCAGGCACTCCATGGTCTCAATACGTGCGAACCCTCCATGCCCTCTTAGCGAATCGACAAGGCTCTTAACCTGTATCACCGTAGGAAGGTAGCTCAACACGATTCCGCCCGGCCGCAAGGCCTGCCAAGCTCTGTCTATGACGTGCCAAGGCTCGGGCAGATCCAGAAGGAGCCGATCCACGTCTGTTTCTTCGAGCTGCTGGGAGACGTCTCCAATTTTTAGAGTCCAATGGCGCGCTGATCCGTAATATGATTTTACGTTCTCTTCCGCCATCCGGGCAAAATCCTCGCGCACCTCATAGGAGATGAGGTGGCCTTCCGAGCCTACGGACCGCAGCAGAGCGATAGTCAACGCTCCCGGTCCGACTCCGGCCTCAACCACTTTAGCCCCGGGGAAAATATCGGCCCAAACAAGAATCGGACCGATATCTTTAGGATAAATCACTTGAGCCATGCGAGGGAGATTGGGAATCAGCTCGGCGAGGCTCGGTCGGAAAACTAAAAACAACTCGTTCAAAGAAGAGCGGACCACGCTTCCTTCTTCCCGGCCGATCACTTCCTCGGAAAGAATCCTGCCGCCGCGGATAGAGATCTTTTTGCCTTGTTCCAACCGTTTGAGGTATTCCCTCTCCTTTGGATCAACGAAAATAACTGCCTCGCCCTCGTGAAGCGGCCCTCTCGATACCGTTGCTGTCATGGGTTCTCGATCAAATGACACAAGATAAAAGAGCTGATTCTTCAAGTCAATGTCAGCCTCCTGGGAGGTGATGTATCACATTGTGTGTAAATTTTGGTGGGAGAGAGGGAGTGGAGCGGGAAATGGCTTTCATATATGGCCGAGAAAAGGAGATCTCAAGATGGTTGAGGCAAAGGCCTAGGCTATTTTTGGATTGGGAAAAAACAGAAGGGGTGCTACCTCCAGGGTTGTGCGACGAACACAAACACGAGGAGGGCACCCCGATGCTGCTCGAGCAAGCAACACCCCGGAATGTATCGCGAGCGATAGGAGAGATCAATGCTTTTGAATGGGAGGGAGATTTTAAACCGATGGCCCGCCAAGCGCTAAAGCAACTGGTGGAGGAACGGCTGGAAGAAGAGATGACCGAGTATTTGGGGTTATCGCGCTACGAACATGCCGCGGACCGGCCGGACTATCGCAATGGCCACTATACCAGGCATCTATTGACCGAGCTGGGAGATTTGGAGCTTTTGATACCCCGCAGCCGTAAGGGGAGATTTCCCACCAAGCTCATTGAGCGTTACGCGCGGCGGTGCCGCTCGGTGGATCGGGTATTGCTGGCCTGCTTTTGTTTGGGGTTGTCCACCCGAAAGGCCGCTTCTGTGCTGGCCCCTGTCCTAGAAGAGCGGGTCTCGGCCACAACGGTCTCCAGGATTGCCAGGGAGCTGGATGGGGAGGTTGAGTATTATCACAGCCGTCCCCTTAGGGATCACTACCGGTATCTGTTCTTGGATGGGGTGG
>DASYRN010000050.1:0-20282 GCA_036004365.1 Binatia bacterium | reverse complement strand
ATACCTATCACTTTCCCTTCATCGTAGGCAATCGTAAACTCGTTTAGCGTACCTGTCGCCCCGCCCAATATCACGACGATGTCCGAAGAGCGCACATTGACTACATTGCGCCCTTTCAATCCAAAGCCGGTGTAAATGATGACTTCCGCGCAGTCCTCCGGCAGCCCATAGCGATTTGCATGCTCCTCCCGGTTTGCCGCGGGAGAGATCCCCACGACCAGCCCTCCGCTTTTCTGGGCCGAGCGCGAGACCAAATCCGGGAGGCCCGTCGTTGCGCCCGTGATGAGAATGCAGTCGCGCTTCGCAATGGCCGCTCCGAGCCTTTCCGCAAGCCCGCCTAAGCGTGATCTCTCAGCAACCGACATCTCACTGACAGACGCCCCCATCACACCGACCTGCGGTTTATTCATAAATGCCTGCCGTTGACCTTCCGAAAATCATGAAAACTAAGTCTCAGCAAAAGATAGGGCAAATCCAAGACAGCCGTCAAGGAGAGCTTTGCCCCACTGCACGGTCGAGACCTGCCGCGACTCCACGTTACTGTGCCCTCCCTGAGGAACTCATGTCCTGAGCGGGCGGCCTGCTCCGAAGCCGGGAAGACGTCTCTCGATTTTCGATTTTAGATTTTTGATTTTCGATTAATCCAAAATCGGCAATCCAAAATCCAAAACGACATGGCCCATCGGCTGCGACGGGAAGGTTTTCCCGAGGAACCAAATCACTCCCAGCGAATTTGATCTGAGGAGACTCGGACATTTCCCTCCGGTCTGGATTCGGGTATAAATCGGAGAGCGAAGCGGCACCGACGCCGCTCTCTCGAGCCTATGAAAGTTGTCCTCATCCAACCGCCAATCCAAGATTTCTACGATACCGACGTACGGCTTCAACCGATCGGCCTCTGCTATTTGAAGGCCGTCGTCAAAAAATACCTTCCGCAGATTGATGTCATCGTAAAAGACTATCACCGAGGCTACGGTCGGAGAACCGTCTCACGTCCTAAGGCTTTGGACTATCTCGCCGACTATTACCCTGTGGCTGACAAGTCGCCTTTCTCGTCTTTCCATCAGTACTATCATTTCGGTCTCCCGTTTGATGAGATCGAAACCGAAATTGCCGCGATGAAACCGGACATCGTAGGAATCTCCTCGCTATTCACACCTTATTATCGTGAGGCGTTCGAAGTCGCCGCCCGGGTAAAAAAGAGGCTTGACGTTCCGGTCCTCGTGGGCGGCTCGCACGCTTCTGCAGCGCCGGCATTGATGCTTTCTTCACCTCACGTCGACTACGTCATCCGAGGAGAAGGAGAGAAACCCTTTGTAGAATTTCTGCACTTCCTGCAAGGAGAGCAGTCGATCGAAGCGGTTCCGAACTTGGGCTATAAGAAAAAAGGGCGGCTCCATTTCAATACGCTCGAAGAAAACTATCCCGTCGATGAGTTCCCGTTCCCGGACCTAACCGACTTTGCTCCCTCCAGTTACGACCTCGCGGGGAAACCGATGACCTTTATGATCACTTCCCGAAGCTGCCCGCACAAATGCTCCTTCTGTTCCGTTCATACCACGTTCGGGAGAAACTATAGGCTCCGCTCATTGGACAACGTGCTGCAAGAGATAGAGCTGCGCTACAACCAGGGCTACCGGGTGATCGATTTTGAGGATGACAATCTCACTTTCTACAAAAACACATTTAAGGAACTCTGCCGCTGTCTGATCGCTCGCTTTCCCCGACGCGAAATGGAATTCGTTGCTATGAATGGGATCAGCTACTTGAGTCTCGACGACGAATTACTCGAGTTGATGCATCGGGCCGGCTTTTCTCATCTGAACCTGGCGCTCGTGAGCTCTGATAAGACCGTTCGGGAAACCACCAAGCGGCCCCATACCCTCACCGCTTACTTGAGGGTGGTTCGAAAGGCAGCTCAACTCGACTTCAAAATCGTTTCGTACCAGATTCTGGGCCTTCCCAATGAAACCCTCGGAAGCATGATTCAAACTCTAGCCTTCAACGCTAGGCTTCCCGTGCTGCTTGGAGCGTCTCCTTTCTACCGGACCCCCGATGCGCCCATCGCGGCCGGTCTTGATTTGACCGAAGAAGACTACCTTCGAGCACGCCTGACGGCGATGGCTGTCGAAACTTCGGAATTTTGTCGCGAAGACATTTACACACTGTTTATCACCACGCGCATCATCAATTTTCTTAAAGGCCTGCCGCTCTCTTCTTCCGCCAGCCTAACAGAGCTGATGGGCCGACGCTGGCAGGACGCAAGAACACAAATCGGTTTTGAATTGCTTAAGCTTCTCGCGGAGGAGGGACGCCTCTACTTCTGGACTAAGAAAGGTTCGATCGAAAATACGAAATTCAAACCGGATCTTTTCATGCGCGTCCTATCGGAAACTGAAGGAATTCAGTGTCAAAATGGAAAAAAGATTGCGGTCAGAGAGTTTGCGCGATCTCTGGCTCGGCAGCTATCCTCCGCGTCCTTGTGGCCGGTTACCGCTCAAGCTAGCTGTTTGTTCTCGCCATCAAGTCAGGGTATAGTCACGCCTCAGCATCCTGATCACTAATCTTTACAGGTGGTTCGATGTCTCGATTGACGCAGCTTAGAGAAGAGTTGGACGGGATGGTTAATCATCAATTCGGGACCCCGGAATTTGTCCGCTTCCTAAACGTCAGATTTACCATGAACCGGGCACGCTTCTTTGCCATCCACATGGCGCTTTATACCAAGAACCGCAGGGACTGTTGGGGCTATGTCCAGGGAGCCGCCCCGCTTGATGTGAAAAGGATCATCTGGCGGCACGAAGAGGAAGAGCTCGTGAGCGACCCGAGGTGTGAGACCGACCACTTCTCTCTGCAGGTGAAAGAATGCCGGCTTTTAGGAATCCATCCCGAAGAGGTTGAGAAGGCGGAGCCGATCCCGCAGGCCCGCGCTGCCCACTACGCGTGGATTTACCTGGCGCTGCAACAGGATTGGCTGGCGGCGGTTGCTTCCTCATCTATCTTGGAAAGAAGAAACAGCAACGAGATCGTGAAAGGAGGGGGCCTCTCTCTTCGCATCGGAAAAAAATGGCGCGAAGAACTCGGTCTCGACTGGAAGGATATGCCTTCGATGGAGGTGCACAAGGAAGCGGATAAAGAGCATGCCGACATGATGTGGGCCATCTTTGAGCGCTACGCCGCGAGCGGGAGCGGCTACGGGTCGGTTCTTGCGGGCGCGCGCGAATCGCTGGCCATTGACAGGGCTTACCGTCTTGGATTAGCTGTGGCTATGGAAGGAATCGAATAGAAGCGACATGGAAAACGTCAGGGAAGTGCTAGATACACTGAACCGCATGGTCAACGAGCAATTTGAGACGCCTGAATTCGAGCGAGTGCTCTCGCTGCCGTTGACCAAGAACCGTGGCTGTTTTTACATGATTCAAAATGCCCTCTACACGACGAATCGCAGGGACTGTTGGGGCTACGTTCAGGGAGCGGCGCCGCTCGATGTCAAGAAGCTTATCTGGCAGCACGAGAGCGACGAGCTGGTGAACGACCCGCGTTGTCAAATGGATCACTACACTTTGACCGTCAAACAAGGCGAAGCCTTGGGGCTTACACCCGAAGACTTTGAAAAAGCGGAAGTTCCTCCTATGGTACGCGCATGCTTTTATGCGTGGCTCCATATCGCCACCCGGAGTCCGTGGCTTACGGCCTTCACTTCCTCGCAGATGCTCGAACGCCGCAATAACGGAGAGATCGTCAAAGGCGGCGGTTTCTCATTCCGCATGGGACATAAATTCGAGAAGGAACTGGGCATCAGTCTCAAGAAAATGGTCTCTCTCGATCTCCATTCAACCGCCGACACAGAACATTCCGAAATGATGGAACAGGTTTATCTCAAGTATGGAACGACCCCTGAGGCGCGGGAGGCGATCCTGCAGGGCGCCCACCAATGCATGGCGATCGACCGGGCCTATCGAGGCACACTGGCCTACTTGATGGAGCAGATCGAATAGCTACTTGGAGTGGAGCACAAAACCGGGAGGATTGGATGAAGAATTTAAATCTGATTGAAGCTTCGGCCTTTTCAGATAGGAGCCCCTACGAAATCTGGCAAGAATGGGAAGGGATCCCGGTCTACAAAGGCTTCATCGCGGACAATCTCTTGGAGCTCAAGCTCGGGGACTGGGAGCGGACAGGAGGCAAGGGAGCTTTTGTCAACCTCGACGGCGCGGGAGGGACTTGCGACGCCGTGGTCCATGAGATTCCGCCCGGAAGAGAGTTAAAACCTCAGCGACACATGTTCGAGCAGATCATCTTCATCCTACAAGGACACGGGGCCACCACGATTTGGAACGAGGGCGGAAAGAAGCATACCCTCGAGTGGCAGCCGGGAAGCTTATTTTCGCCTCCCTTGAATACTTGGTATCAGCACTTCAACGCTCAGGGAAAAGAACCGGCCCGGATGGTTTGTCTCACGGATGCCTCGGTGATCATCAACCGTTACCGGAATCTCGATTTCATCTTCAAGAATCCTTTTGTTTTTGCGGACCGGTATCAGGGCGGCGCTGACGAGTGGGAAAAAGGCGGTTATTATCTTGAACAATTCAAGCGTGGCCGGATCTGGTCATCAAACTTCATCGCTAACCTCTGGGAGTTTCAACCCAAGGAATACAAGGAGCGCGGCGGCGACAACCGCACCAGTCTGTTCCACTTCGTGGACAATACGATAAGCGCCCATATGTCGGAATTCCCTGCGGGGAAGTATAAGAAAGCTCACCGGCACGGAGCCGGCGCTCATATCGTCGTTCTAACCGGCTCCGGCTACTCGCTGCTCTGGGAAGAGGGAAAAGAATCCCAGAAAAAGCGCGTGGAATGGGGTCCGATGAGCATGTTCGTGCCGCCGATACAGTGGTTCCATCAGCACTTCAATCCAGGCGCAGAGCCCGCGCGCTATCTGGCGCTGAAACCGTGGGGATTCAAGTTCAAAGTCGAGGATCTCAAGGACACGGGCGAGGACGTGAAAAAAGGCGGAGCCCAGATCGAGTACGAAGACCAGGCTCCGGAGATCCACCGTCTTTTTGAAGACGACTGCCGTAAGCGCGGAGCGCAAGTGCGAATGCCTCAATTCGCGGCTTGAGCTTTGCCAATCAACGCGTACAAGAGAAACAAAGGCCCGAGCCTAATCGTTCGGGCCTTTGTATTTTGAATCTAATTAGTTCTCACTACAAAAAGTGTAAACATGCTTCGACTGAGCTCAGCATGAACGGGAAATTTCTACTAATGCCGTTTTCTGTTCCGTTCGTCCCTTCGATGAACTCAGGGCAGGCTCTGAGCAGTGTCGAAGGGCGAACGGGACTTTTCACCGAGAGCTAATTTACCTTGAATGCCAGAGTAACGTACACGTTTTCCTTAACTTCAAATTCGCCAACCTCGGCCATGCCCAGCCCGGCGACGTGTGCCTGCAGCGAATGAGGATTGTTTCGCGCAACGAACGCGACGCCGACCTCGAACCGGCCTGCAACTTCCTTTTTCAAAGCCTCGTAAAGGCCCCGGAGCAGACCGCGCCGCCGATGCGCCCGGTCGATACAAACCGGTCCATAGATGAAAACCCTATACGAGCTCAGCGCTCTGCCTTCGAACTGGACGCTGTCAAAGGTCTCCAGCATCTTGGCGAGGACTGGAGATCCGTGGTTGAAGTCGCACCGAAATCCGCAAAGATAACCCAACACGGACTCGGAATCGCTGGCAACGACGATCCCTAGATCACTCGCCATCTCAGCAACCTGTTGGGCCGTAAATTCTGCGGAAAGAAATCCATCTCCCTGCTCCTCGACAGGAACGTTCGCAACGTAATTGGCCGATTGAATCCTAAGAATTGCGGAAACATCTTGTAGCGTCGCCCGTCTGAATTCCACCTTTTCCATAGAATCGTTTTTCTCATTCTTTGACTCGCCGAACCGCTCTCCTCCCGAAGCGAGATAGTCTGACTCCTCACTCGTCGACTTGCGCCCCAGGACCGCGTTGCGATGTGGAAAGCGGCCAAAGCGCTGGATCACGTCTCTGTGCCGGCGCGCGTAGTCGGCAAATTCCTCGAACTGAGATTTCATCGAATCCGGAGCCCGCTCGCAGAGCTTTTCAAACAGCCCAACCGAGCGATTCTGCAATTCGAGATCTTCCGCATGTTCGAGAGGCAGATAAAGAAATACCGCCTCGATCGGGTGGACTTTTTGGTCAAAGCGCGCTGCGATAGCGCCTAATGCCACCTCACAGGCCTTGGCATCGAACTCAAACGCCCGCGCGCTGTCGCGGAAAAGATTGCGCGGAAACTGATCGAGCAGCAGCACAAGCGCTAGAGCCGAGCGCGGCTCGTCTCGCCACGCCTCGAACTCCCCGCGCGCCGCGCGCTCGGGAAGATCGCCAAACCGTTTTCGTATTTCCTCATCAAATGCATCGCTGCGGCCAAACCAAAACTTTCCCTGTGCTTTCGCCGCTTCCGGAGAATCGAGCGCGTCAGAGAACCAAAAAGAGAGAATTTGCTCAGGCTCCGCAGGCATAGGGGTCACCGCTTTGCTTCGCTGCCAGCGCCGCGACTTCCAGAAAGCCTGCGCTCTGCGACCTGCATGATTTGTGACTTGAGGTCGGGATGGGCCTCGAGCAGCCGCCGGAAGTCCGCGACCTCAAGAGCGAGCAATTGACATTCGCTCACCGACGTCACAGTCGCGGTCCGCACCGTGTCGTGCAGCAGCGCGATCTCGCCGAAGTATTGGCCCCGGCCAAGCCTGATTGGGTGGGGTTGGATATCCACTTCCACCTCGCCGGCCATAATAAAGAACATGGCGTCTGCCGGCTCGCCGCGGCGCACGATGACAGAATGCTCTGGAACTATCTGCCGTTTCAGCAGACCCGCGATCTCAGCGATTCGGCTAGCATCGAGCCCGGCAAAGAGCGGAACCTTCGCTACGGTCTGCCAGGTGACGACGAAGTCGCGCTTGCGGATCTCGGTAGAAAAACCGGTCGCGAGAATACCGGCGGGAACCGCGAACATGGCGATGCCCAAGATCATGACGACACCGCCGAACAGCTTGCCCAAGGGGGTGACCGGCGCGATATCGCCATAACCGACGGTCGCCATTGTGACGATCGCCCACCACATCGTATGCGGGATACTGGCGAAAACCTTCGGCTGGGCCTCCCGCTCAAGCACGAACATGATGCCGGCTTCCACTACCAGCAGCACCGCCAGAACCAGAAGCCCGGCCAGCAGCGGACGGCTTTCGTTGCGGATCACCGCAACGAAAAGCGACAGACCGGGAGCGTAACGCGCGACTTTCAGTAATCGCAGCAGCCGCAGAATACGGAGCCCGTCCGGCTGGAGGGGAAAAAGCAGATTGATATAGAAGGGCACGATCGCCAGCAGGTCGATGATGCCGAGGGCCGAAACAGTGTAGCGCCAGCGCGCCCGCCATGGCTCGGATGCGCTGGCGGGGTCGTGCGCCGGCGCAACCCACAAGCGCAACGCGTAATCCAGCGTAAAGGCGGCGACGGCAACGATCTCAACTGCCGCAAACAGCGAAGCATAAACGACGTCGAGCGGTCCGACAGTCTCCAGGGCGACAGCGGCTACGCTGGTGACAACCAAGGAAAGCAGTAGCCATTTGATAGCGCTCCCCTCCCACGAGCTTAACTCGCTTTCTCCCAGGAGGTCGCCGATTCGGGATCTCCAGATTGGGATCATGCCTCGTACCGACACGCCATTAACAGATGTCTATCCGAGCAACAGACTCTGTGAAAAGATGTTATTTGTACTTCGACAGGCTCAGCACGAACGGTCAATAAATCTCATTTCCAGTACTTAGCCGATCATCCTGAGCAGCGTCGAAGGGTGGTCGGCTACTTTTCGTGGCATCTAGAAAAACCGGACACAAAAAGGGCCTGTCCGTCTATCACCGTGGCGGATCAGGCCCTCAATTGAGATTCGGCTGGGGGTTTATTTCAGCTGCCGGCTGCTGCCAAGGCTCTCGCCGGGCGCTCGCCTGACTCTGTCGAGACTCCTTCTCTCAGCCACCAGCGGGCAACCTCGCTACCGGTCGCGAACCAAACCCCGGCATGGCTCTTCATGTGCTGGATCAAGGCTCTGAGAGCCCGCGCCCTTCCGGGTCGGCCGGAGATATAACAATGAAACTGGAAGCAGCAGAAGCCTGGCCGCTCGCTCGAATCTTCGTAAAGTTCGTCAAAGACCGATTTCCAAACCAGCAGGGTATCGGCCGGGTTGCCGGAATCCCTGTGACCGTAGAGTCTCCCGTCGCCGAATGGCTGCCGCGGGACCTCCACCAAGCTCCGATCTCCCTTCAGCCAAATAAACGGGAGATCATGCGAGAAAGAGTTGCTGTTCCAGAGAAACCCTTGCTCCATCAAAAGCTCCAGGCTGTTCGGGCTTTGCGTGCAGGACCTCCATCCCACCGGTCGCTGACCGGTCCGCTCTTCGATCATCGCTGCCGCACGTCGAATCACCTCTTTTTCCTCTTCTCTGGAAAGATCGCGCGCGATCTCGTGATGATAGCCATGCCCGGCGATCTCATGTCCTTTTTGGACGATCGTCTTGACCGCTTCGGGAAATCTCTCGGCGATGGCCCCGCAGGTGAGAAACGTTGCCTTGACGTTCTCCTTTTCAAGCACTCTGAGGAGGCGCCAGATTCCAGTGTGGGGTCCGTATTCTCCCTGCGTCCACTCTTCGTGATTCAATTTTCCGTTTCGATCCGGCTTCACGTCCTCCCCACCTTGAAAGTCGCAGGTCAAAACGACGGCGAGACGCTGGCCATTGGGCCAAACGACCTTACCTTTCCCATGATATTCTTCCAGCATTTTCCGTACCTCCTGAACTGCCACCGAAGTTATCCGATGTCCGGGCCAGGGTCAAGGCAAGACCCGCATCGTGAAAAGCTCATCTCTTCTGAATTTCAAATAAGAGAGACACCTTAGAGCTTTCGATGAGCGAAATTCAACGAGGTCAGAGGCGTAACCATCGTCCCCCATTGCATCTTGCCATCCACCACCATGCTCCTCTATGATTCAATATCCAAATTACAAAAGGAGACAACCATGGCCAACAGAGTCGAGGTGGGCGGGCTTAAGATCGACGAAGGATTGTATCGTCTCGTGCGCGACGAGATCGCGCCGGGTACCGGCGTGAACGCCGATCGCTTCTGGAAATCGCTTGGCGAGATCGTACGAGATCTTGGACCGAAGAATCGGGCGCTTCTGCAAAAGCGGGATAAGCTACAAAAGCAGATCGACGAGTACCACCTCGCGCGAAAGGGCCAGCCCTTCAACAGGGAAGAATACAAGGCCTTTCTCACAGAGATCGGTTACCTCGTCCACGAGGGCAAGAATTTTAAGGTGACCACAGGCAATGCCGATCCCGAGATCACGGAGATCGCCGGCGCGCAGCTGGTGGTACCGTTGGATAACGCCCGCTACGCCTTGAACGCCGCCAACGCCCGCTGGGGAAGCCTCTACGATGCGCTCTATGGCACCAACGTGATTCCGGAGGAGGGTGGCGCAGAAAAGGGAGAGTTCTACAATCCCAGGCGCGGCGCCAAAGTGATCGCCTACACGGAGGAGTTTTTAGATAAGGTCATCGGTCTCAAGCGGGGAAGTTTTTCAGATGTCACCCGATTTTTCTTGAGGCGCGTCGGCGGCAAGAAGCAACTCACAGCGACCCTCAAGGACGGCAGCAACGTGGGTTTGGCGGACGGACGGAAATTTCTCGGCTATCAGGAGAAAAACGGCGAGTTGAGCACCATTCTTCTGAGCAACAACAACTCGCGCATCGAGATTCAGATCGACCGCAGCCATCCCGTCGGCAAAGCTCACCCGGCGGGCGTGAAGGATGTGGTGCTGGAGGCGGCGATCACGACCATAGAGGACTGCGAGGATGCCGTTGCTGCCGTCGATTCCGCCGACAAGGTTAGGGTCTATCGCCATTGGTGCGGCATCATGAAAGGGACGCTTGAAGCGAGCTTCGAAAAAAACGGCCGTCCGCTGTCGCGCCGGCTGAACCCGGATAAGACCTTCATCACGCCGACCGGAAGAAAGCTCACGCTGAAGGGAAGAAGCCTGCTGCTGGTTCGGAACGTGGGCATCCACATGTATACGGACGCCGCGACCACGAGCGACGGCCAGGAGATTGCGGAGGGCCTTTTAGACACCATGGTCACGGTCTTGGCCGCGATCCACGACCTAAAACGAAAGGGAAAATACATCAACAGCAAAAATGGAAGCATCTACATCGTCAAGCCCAAACTCCACGGACCGGAAGAAGTCGCGGCCACGGTCGAGCTGTTCGCGCGGGTGGAAAAAGCTCTGGGCTTGAAGCGGAATACGCTCAAGATCGGCATCATGGACGAAGAGCGCCGCACTACCGTCAACCTGAAAGAATGTATACGAGCGGCCAAAGAGCGGGTGGTCTTCATCAACACGGGGTTCCTGGATCGGACCGGAGACGAGATCCACACCAGCATGGAGCTCGGCCCAATGCTCCCGAAGGAAGAGATCAAGACCCAGCCGTGGATCAAGGCTTACGAAGACTGGAACGTGGATGTCGGTATCGAGACGGGACTTCGGGGAAAAGCCCAGATCGGCAAAGGGATGTGGACGATGCCAGACGAGATGCGCGAGATGGTCAGGACGAAAATCGCTCATCCGCAAGCCGGCGCCAATACCGCCTGGGTACCTTCGCCGACCGCGGCCACGCTCCATGCCATTCACTATCACTACGTCAATGTCCGCAAGCGGCAGGCCGAGCTGGCCAAGAGAGGCCGCGCCAGCTTGGACAACATCGTGACGCCACCGCTATTGGACCGGCAACTCAAGCCGGAGGAGATTCAGCGCGAGCTGGATAACAACGCGCAGGGCATCCTAGGCTACGTCGTTCGCTGGGTCGATCAGGGGATCGGCTGCTCCAAGGTGCCCAATATCAACGACGTCGCCTTAATGGAGGACCGGGCGACCTTGCGCATATCGAGCCAACACATCGCCAACTGGCTGAAGTATGAAATCGTGACGAGGGAACAGGTGATGGAAACGTTTAAGCGAATGGCCAAAGTCGTCGACCGGCAAAATACAGGCGATCCTAACTACCGAAACATGGCGCCCGACTATGACAAGAGCATAGCCTTCCAGGCGGCGTTAGACCTTGTATTCAAAGGACGCGAGGCGCCGAACGGCTACACGGAGCCCGTGCTGCACGCGCGCCGGAGAGAAGTCAAAACTGCAAAGGGAAAAAAATGAAAGAATAGATGTTTCCCTAATTCCTATCCCGAGCCTTCGAAAACCTCACCGCCCCGGATGGTCCAGCGCGCGGCGATGCGCCGGTCGGCGATCAATTCTCCACCCACACAATCGCGCAGCTTGATCGGCCCGTCCACTATCTCCAACACCGCCAGGTCAGCCTGTCGCCCGGTCTCGAGGTTACCCAGCCGATCCTGCCAACCCATGGCGCGGGCAGGATTAATGGTGCAGGCGGCTAGGACCTTCTCCAGGCTCAGACCCAGAGCCAGAAACTTGGTCATCGTCGTCGGCAAGTCCACCACCGGATTAGACGGACCCATGCGGCTGTGAAGGTCGGAGCTGATCGTATCCGGCAGGAGGCCTTCACCCATCGCTCTTCGCACCAGATTGAAATCGAAGTGACCGTTGGCGTGGCCGACGTCGAAAAGCACGCCGCGCTCGCGTGCACGGCGGACAGCGTTGCGCAAGCGGCCGGTTTCATCCAGAATGCTCGGCCGCTTGGGCGTATAACAGTGGGTCACAATATCGCCCGGCCGCAGCGTGTCAACGATCTCCTCTATCGAGATGCCGGTGTCGCCGATGTGAACCATCACCGGCGACCGCGAAGCTTCGCCAGCTTGAATAGCGAGCCGTAGCGCCTCCGGGCCGTTGTTTCCTACCGACCCTCGGTGGAGTCGCACCTTGATGCCTACAGCGACATCGGAATCTTCTTTGACGCTCTGTGCAGCGCCTTCGGGATCGGCGAACCGGAGATCGCTCAACTCTCCCGGTGCGGTCAACACGCCATGCTGAGCAACACACACGAAGGCGAGCATTCGCGTGCGCGACTTCTCAGAAATGAAGCGCTTGAAGCCGAGAAAGTTGACCGGGCCGGCCGAGCCCGCATCGACCGCCGTCGTCACGCCGCTGGCGATGCAGATGGGATCGGCGTCGAAGCCGTATGGATTGACGCCCCAGTAGCTGTGGATATGGAAATCGATCAGACCAGGCGTAACGGAATAGCCGCGCACATCGAGCACTCGTTTGGCGCTGTCTAACGGCAGCGCCGACTGAATGGCCGCAATGCGGCCGCCGATAATACCGACGTCCAGCTTTTGGTGCCGGCCTGTAGCCGGGTCGAGCAGGGTGCCTCCGCTTAATAATAGGTCATAGGTGTCAGTCATACCCAGATTTTTACTTTAGCCAGGACACTGCTTGCTCCTGCCCCGATGACATCCTCGCCCTCCTCTGGAGGGAGAGGACAAAGGTGAGGGTGGCGGACTTAGATTTTGCCCTCACCCTCGCCCTCTCCCGAAACGGGAGAGGGAAATTAATTATGCCAGGAACATTCTGGAACTGGACTACACGGCAACAGCTCCCGCTTCAATCTTCTCTATTCTGATATGCCGTAGAAACGCGCCGGATTCGTGCAAAGGATTTTGTCGATGATTTTCGGATCCAATTCGCCTTTGTCCTTGAGACGTCGCAAGGCCAACAGCTCGCTGGCATTGTCCGCGTGACCGTAATCGGAGCCGATCATGAGACTGTCTTCGCCGGAATATTTGAGCACGTACGGTAGATCATCGTCGGTTTGACAGGCAACGAACAGTTGGCCGTTACGCAGCACGTCCGGCTTTGCTTCTTTGCCTTTCAACTTGGGAAACCGGAGATTTAGATCGTGTATTAGGTAGGGCACCCATTGCGCGGCGACTTCGATCGCGCCGATGCGCAATTTCGGGAAACGCTCCGGAATCCCGCTCAAAATCATCGAATGAAAGCCGCCGATCACTACGAGCTTGGCTGCGCGAAAGGGTTCCTCGCTAAAAGCTTCATTGACGGCGAAATTGCCGATACCGGAATGAATCCCGATCGGGATGTTAAGCCGGCTCGCTTCTTCGTAGAGCGGATAAAAGTAACGATGGTGCAGTGTATGATTCGTTTCGAGCCCGCGCATGAAGACGGCGCAGGCGCCATTGCCGCGCGCCCAACGGAGCTCGTCCAAAGCCTTGTCCATGCTAAGCAACGGCAGCTGAACGGCCCAGCGTAGCCGGCCCTTGCCCTTGGACCAAATATCAGCCAACCAGCGGTTGTAGGATCGGCACAGCGCCAGCTCTACCTCTGGGCGTTTGGTGACAGGCCGTAGAAAGAGCGTCGGGTAAAGCACCTGTACGTCCGTCCCGATTTCGTCCATGTGCCGCAGCCGTGCTTCGATGTCGGCCATCTCGCGTGACTCCTTGGGAGTTTCTTTACCGACGTTATCCCGGCCCCCGATCAACCGCCCGTCAATGATCCAAAAGTTCCGCGTCTTGCCGGATGGCATATCAACAGTGATAGGCACCGGCCGGTAGCGGCGATCGTTGCCCTCTAGGTATTCCCAGGTTCTCTCGCTCTCAACGACATGCGCGTCAGCATCGATCGTAATCACTGAAACACCTCCTTAACCGCCGACGGACTTAGCAACGCCTTGTTGAAGTTTCGGGATAACGAGAATTAGACTCATCATGAGCAAAGAGGTCTAGAGTTTCTGGAGCGAAAAGCTCTTTCACTTCCAGCCTTCGTTTAGTAAGACCCTGCTCGTGCGCGAATAGGGTAGCGGCCTCCAAGGTAGGGAGATTCTGCTTTACCCCATAAGGATAAATGTCATCGCCCAAAACCTGCTTGGCAAAGTCAAGATCCAAATTAAACCATGGCATGGGATACAAAGATTCAGCGAACCTATCGTATGCCTCTTCCTTAGCAAGCTGAAAAGCTTTCGCCAGACTGACCGCAAGCCATGGGTTCTGGTCATAAATCGCTCGCCTGATAACGACACCGTGCATAATGGGAAAGATGTGAGTTTGCCGATAGTACTCCGCCTCCACATCACGAGGGTTTTGAAAAAGCCGTCTTATAAGCGGCGATCCACTTCTAGCGCTCCGCGGTTCTGAAGTGGACATCACGGCGTCGAGCTTGCCCTCTTCGAGCAGGCCATCGATCGTCTGATCTTTTGCAATGTTTTCTATGCGGATGCCTGGCGGCACGTCGATAGAAACGTGCTCCGAGCGCTGCCGGAACCAGCGGATGTCCTCCGGCAAGACGCCGTGCTGATGCTTGAGCATTCCGCGGATGAAGAGCAACGCCGTCATCGAGTAGTCTGGTATTCCGACCCGTTTGCCGACCAGATCTCGCGGCTCCCGTATCCCGGCTTTAGAATTGACCCAGATATTAGAATGGCGAAATAGACGCGAAGGGAAAATCGGGATCGCCACGAATCTTCGATTCCCGCGCGCAAGACTGATCAAGTAGTTCGACAAAGACATCTCGGAAGCGTCAAACTCTTCGTCTCGAAGCATACGCAGGAAGATCTCCGAAGGCCGTGATAGACAAATAAATCTTAGGTCGACCCCTTCTACAGGGACCTTGCCGTCGAGGAGAGCGCGAGTATGTTCGTAGTCGCGGCAGGCCAAAGTTATAGCAAGCCTTGGCATCTTGCCCCTCCTTGGAGATTTCTCAGATCGACAAGTTGGAGAGAGACGGGTTTTTCAGGCGGGTTATCGCCTTCCAGGTCCTACATCCCATACAGAGCGCGGGCGTTGTCATTGAGGATCTTATTGATGACTCGTGGCGTCACGTTGCCCTCGTGCTTGATTCTTCTGAGCGCCTCGATTTCCGCCGCGCTATCGGCATGGCCATAGTCGGAGCCGATCACCAGATTGTCCTCGCCCGCATATTCGAGAATGTACGGAAGGTCGTCATCGGTCTGGCACGCGACATAGATCCGCTTGTCCCTTAGCACCTGCTTGTCGAGCTGCCGTCCCTTTTTACCCATGCGCCTAACGAGGTCATGAACCGCGTACGGGACCCATTGAGCGCTGACTTCGATAATTCCGATCCTTAGCTTGGGAAACCTTTCCGGGATGCCGTCGAAAACGAGCGAGTGAAACGCGCCTACCACGGCCAGTTTGAACTTGCAAAAACCGGACTCATCGATGAAAAAATCGTGCACGGTCATGCTTCCGTTCGCCGAATGGACGCAGACCGGCATATCCAGCCTGCTGGCTTCTTCATACAGAGGAAAAAAATAAGGATCGGTGAGACGCCTTTCCCCTTCCAAGCCCCTCAGAAAAATACCGCAGGCTCCGTTTTCCTTTCCAAACCTCAACTCCTCGAAGACTCTGTCCATGCTGAGAAGAGGCACCACCACAATCCAACGAAAACGATCAGGCGCTCTCTTTACGATTTCGGCCATCCAGCGATTGTAGCTTCGACTTAAAGCGAGCTCGATTTCCGGTCTCTGCGTGTAGGGGAAGATGAAGAACGTCGGATAGATCACCTGGATATCCACATTCAACTCGTCCATGTGCTTGATTCTAATACTGAGATCGCTCATTTCACGGGCCGCTTTCGGCGTATCCTTCCCGATGTTGGTCCAGGGTCTGACTTTCCCGTCAACCAACCAGTAGTCGACCGAAGCCCCTCCGGCGGTCGCCGTCACGATTTGGGGTCTAAACTGGCGCTCCGACTCAAGCACGTATTCCCAGGTAGACTCGTTCTCAATGACATGGGCGTCCGAGTCGATGGTGCGCATAACATCCCCCTTTGGATTTTTTGCCGTAGCGACGATAGGCCGTTCTCTTGAACTGGAGACTATTTGATAAGGTCCTGTTATGTCAACTGATACACCGCGCGGGCTCTCTGTCTCCAAGCCAGAGCAGCTATGCGAGCCGGTGGCGGAACATCCAGGAGGCCGTTGATAACGTTACGAGCGCGATCACGGCCAGCGGCCAGAGCTCCGGCATCAGCAGGCCGAGCCCGGCCCCCTCTAGATAGACTCGATGAGCAATTTCGATCGCGTAGCGCAACGGGTTGAGCAAGGTGAAGTGCTGAAAGATCTCAGGCATGCTGCTGATCGGCGTGGCCAGCCCCGACAAAAGCGCAAACGGCATTACAAGCATAAACGAAAAGAGCATCGCCTGCTGCATAGTCGCGACAACCGACGAGACGAGCAACCCGATCCCGACCGCTGCCAATAGGAAGAAGGTTAGCCCTATGTAGAGGGTCATGAACGACCCGGCGAATGGGATACCAAACCAGAGTTGTGCCACCAACAGGACGTTTGTCGCCTGCACCATCCCAATGAACAATGACGGCAGCGCCTTGCCGGCCATGATCTCGGCCGGGCGAAAGGGCGTTACCAGCAATTGGTCGAAGGTTCCCTCTTCCCGCTCGCGGGCGACGGACATAGCCGTCAGCAAGAGCGTCTGCAGCAAGGTCAAGGTACCGATCAAGGCGGGAACCATGTTCCAGCGGGTCTCTAGGTTGGGGTTGTACCACGCGCGTGTGATGACCTGAATCGGCGGGCCAAGCTGGCCGTGGGCAGCTCGCCATTCGGCGTTGAAAGCCTCGACGATCGAGTTGACGTACCCCATCGCGATGCCGGCGGTGTTGGAATTTCGACCGTCGGCGACCACCTGCACGTTGGCCGGAAGGCCGGTGATCAGCCGCCGCTCGAAGTCTTGATCGATCTGGATCACAAGCAAAGCGCGCCGCTCATTAATATAGCTCTTCACGTCTGAGGAGCGTTGCAGCTCGGCCACCCGGCGAAATACACCCGACCCATCCAGCCCAGACACCAAGTCACGGGATGCCGCGCTCCGATCTTGATCGAACACCGCGTACGGCACGTCGTTCAGGTCGTAAGTCGCCGCGTAGCCGAAGATCAGACACTGGAGTATCGGCGGGACAAAGAGGGCGAAGCGACCGCGCGGGTCCTTTAGGACGGCGAGCAGCTCTTTCTGTGTAAGGGCCAGGATGCGGAAGATCGAGTCGAGCATACGAAACCCTCAAGCCAGCTTCTTACGGGTAACCGAACGGGTCAAGAAAAGCAGCAAGACCGCCATCCCGGCCAACACCGCTGCATTCGGAAGGATCACGCTCCAGACATTCCCGGCCAGGAAGACCGTCTGAAGCAGGGCGACATAGTACCGGGCCGGCAGCACGTAGGTAATCAGCTGGACCAGGGTCGGCATGCTGCGCAGATCGAACAGGAATCCCGAGAGCATCATCGCCGGCAGAAACGTGACCAGCATGGTCACCTCGCTGGCCACGAACTGGTTCTTGGTTACCGATGAGATCAGCAGCCCGATCCCGAGCGCCACCAGCAGGTAGAGCATCGATGTCCCGGCCAGCACCCATAGAGAACCGCGCAACGGGACATGGAAGAGGAACTTGGCGCCGAGGATGCACAGCGCCAGGCCGACCATCCCCAAGGTGAAGTACGGAATCGTCTTGCCCAGAAGGATCTCGTCGGTCCGGACAGGCGTAACGAACAGGGCCTCCAAGGTGCCACGCTCCCACTCCCGGGCCATCACCAGGGCTGTCAGCATAGCCCCGATGAGCGTCATGATCAGCACGATCAGGCCGGGGACTAAGAAGTAGCGACTCTCGTTGACCTCGTTGAACCAGAGCCGGCTCTGCACGGCCACCGGCCCGCTCGGCACGTCCTTCCCTTCAGAGGCAAGGCGAGCGGCCCACTGGCCCACCGCTCCTTGGATGTAGCCCTGGATGATCCGCGCGCGGTTGCCGTCGGTCCCGTGGAGGAGGACCTGGACCTCGGCGTTCCCGAGACTCAGGCGCCGAGCGAAGTCTGATCGGATGCGGACAATCCCGTCCACCTTTCGAGCAAGCATGAGTTGCTCTGCCTGGTGCATCGACGTCAGGAGCTGCGCGTCGAAGTATGGGGACAGCTGGAAGCTGGCAGCAAACTCCGTCGCCGCTGGCGATGGATCTTCCAAGACCACGGCCACCGGCACATTCGTCACGTCCAGCGACAGCCCGTAACCGAACAGCAGGATCAACAGCACCGGCAACACGACGCCGATCGCGATGCTGCTCGGGTCGCGCACGACCTGGCGCGTCTCTTTTCGGACGAGAGACCACACGCGCCGCCACTTGGCCGGAAGCTGAGTTCGCTTCGGCTCGGACCCGTCCGTCATGCGGCATCTCCAGCCGTTTGCAACCGTTCAGAGTCTCGCTCACGGGCCTCCTCGACGATGGCGATGAAAGCATCTTCCATCGTCGGCTCGCGCCCGGCTTCGGCGCGGCCGCGGCGGCGGATCTCGGCCGGGGTTCCCTGATCGAGAACTCGCCCGGCGTCCATGATGGCGACTCGGTCACAATACTCGGCTTCCTCCATGAAGTGAGTGGTGATGATGACGGTCACGCCCTGCTCGGCTAGCGCCGTGATGCGTCGCCAGAAATCACGGCGAGCCAGCGGGTCGGCGCCGCTGGTCGGCTCATCAAGAAACAAGGTCTCGGGTTCGTGCAGCAACGCCGCCGCCATCGCGAGCCGTTGCTTGTAGCCACCGGGCAGCCGCTCGCTGGGCAGGCGCGCTAGCGAGGTCAACTCGAACTGCTCTAGCGCCCAATCGATTCGGGCGCGCCTGCGATCCCCTCGAAGCCCGTACGCGCTCGCAAAGAATTCCAGATTCTCGGTCACCGAAAGCTGCCCGTAAAGGGAAAACTTCTGGGCCACATACCCGATTTGCTGGCGCGCTGAGGCCCGCGCGCGGCTCAGATCCACGGCCGATACGCGCAAGGTCCCGCTCGTCGCCGGGAGCAGCCCGCAGAGCATCCGAAACGTCGTGGTCTTACCCGCGCCGTTGGGTCCAAGCAAGCCAAAGATTTCTCCCCGACGGACATCGAAGCTGACGTGATCGACGGCAGTGAAAGCTCCAAACTTCCGCACAAGGTCGCGGACCTGGACGACCGGTTCTTGTTTCAGACGATGAGACAAGGAGAGCTGGAGACTTGGAGAAGACACGGAGACCGGGAGACCGGGAAACAAGGAGGCTGTGCGTTCCGTGTCCTTGTCTCGTTTTCTCCTTGTCTCTTTGTCTGTCTGCTTGTCTGTCTGTTGCCGTAATAAAACCATGAAACCGTCTTCAAACCGCGGCGGCACCGGTCCAAAAGGATGAAGGATGAAGGATGAGGGATGAAGGGAAGGAGATTTTGCTACGAACCGCACGCGGCCTCCTTCGGGCACCGCATCGACGACGTCCGGATCGTCCAACAATCGAGCCTGGAGCCCGCGGGCCGTTTGCCCCGCGGACGGCTCGACGAGGAACGTCCGACCGGCGGCCAACCCACTCACCTCGTCAGGGCGACCCTGTGCGAGCACCTTTCCCCGATGCATAACAACAGTGTGCCCGCAGCGCTCGGCCTCGTCCAAATACGCAGTGCTGAGCAGCACGGTCAGACCTTGCTCGTTGACGAGTTCTAGAATGATTTCCCACAGCTCCCGGCGCGACAGCGGGTCTACGCCGACTGTCGGCTCGTCCAGCAGCAATAGCTCCGGCGAGCGGACAAGTGTGCAGGCAAGCCCAAGCTTCTGCTTCATCCCCCCCGAGAGCCTCCCGGCCAAGCGGTTTGTGAACGGACCTAGCGCCGTCATCTCCATGAGTCTCCGGTAGCGCTCCTGACGCTGCTCGGCGGTGATGCCATGTAAGTCAGCGTAGAGATCCAGATTCTCCTGAACGGTGAGGTCCTCATACAATCCAAACCGCTGCGGCATGTACCCGATACGGTCCTGGACCTGTTGGGGATCGGCGGAGACATCGATGCCCAGGACCTTCAGCTCGCCGGCGTCGGCGGACATCAACCCGGCGGCCAAACGGATGAGCGTAGTCTTGCCGGAGCCGTCAGGTCCGACCAGGGCCGTGAGCGTGCCGTGGCCGGCCTCGAGAGAGACGCCGTCGAGCGCCCGCACGACCTCGCCGGTGTCACCGAATTTCTTTCTAATATCGCGGGCGACCAGAGCCGGCATTTTTGCTCCAGATATGCTCACCGTTTCTACTCCATATAAAGACAAGGAGACATGGAGACCATGAGACAAGGAGACTTCAAAGTGACGTGAGGATCCATGATTGAGGCTTGTTCTGAAGATATTTTAACGCACACATAGTTTTCCCTCGCCCGTTTCGGGAGAGGGCTAGGGTGAGGGCAAAAATCCGTCCGGAGCCACCCTCACCTTCAATCCTCTCCCTCCAAAG
>DASYRN010000049.1:0-7095 GCA_036004365.1 Binatia bacterium | reverse complement strand
CGTATTTGCGATTTAAGCGACGATCTCGGGTCGAGCAACCATTTTGGTACCCCCGATTTGGACATTTTTTAGTTGGTTGGGACTTTTTCTACAGCCTCGTTAGTTAGATCTCAATATCAATGAAGCGCATTTCTGATATTCGGATGGCGGTGGAAACCATTCCCCATGTCTTTACGACCTCGACCCCGAGGAGGCGTCTGGAGGAAATCAAGCTAGAGTGTGATCTATTTGGGAAGGGGGAC
Organism: Binatia bacterium; assembly: GCA_036004365.1. Taxonomy (GTDB): domain Bacteria; phylum Desulfobacterota; class Binatia; order UBA9968; family UBA9968; genus DP-36. Next base: position 6,853 of record DASYRN010000049.1, on the reverse strand, counting down.
CGACACCTGGACATTAAATCACGCCTTTGTCCTTTAAGTCAGCAAGCGCTTTCTCGTCCCACCCAAGAGGCTTGAAGATTTCGACGTTGTGTTCGCCGAGGTCTGGTGGAGGAGCCGGATGGGGAATCTTCGTCTCGCTGTACTCGACCGGGAAGCGCACGGTGCGAATCGGTGGTTTGTTTTTCCGGGCGATCTCGATCTCCATCCCCATATGTTTGATGTGGGGGTCCTGAAACAGCTCGGCCATGTTGTAGACCGGCGTATGGGGAACGTCCTCGGCTTCGAGCTTTTCGAGCCAGTAGGACCGGGGCTTTTCTTTCATGATGGCGTTAAGGGTTCCCTGCAGCTCGTTGTAGTTGCGCCTGCGATCGGCGCGTGTCTTGAAGCGGGGGTCATTAATGAGCTCAGGACGATCCATTGCCTTGCATAACCCCTCCCAGAATTTCGGCGGTGAAGAGAGATGGATGGCCAGCAGAAATCCATCTGAGCAGGCGCATGCGTAGGTCTGAGAGGACTGTGGACGAGTGGTAGGCCCTGGTGTTTCGCCCGAGGCAAGGTACTCGGTTGCAGGCGCATTGAGAAAGCCGAGGATGGCGCCCACCATGGAGGTCGAGACATACTGGCCGCGCCCGGTCTGCGCCCGTGCGTGTAGCGCGCCCAACACGGCGATGGCGCCGAACATTCCGCCCAGACAGTCGGCGAAGGCCGGCCCGACAGGCCGTGGGTTGTCGCGGTCCATCAAGAGGCTCATCATGCCGCCGAGGCCCTGTCCCACGGTATCGTAGGCCGGCCTGTGAGCGTAGGGACCCGTAGCGCCCATTCCGGTGATCGAGCAGTAGATCAGCCTTTCGTTCATCGGACGCAGTGTTTCATAGTCGATGCCCAGCGGCTTAGTGACGCCGGGCCGATAGTTTTCCATGACGACGTCGGCCTTGCGGCAGAGCTTGTAGAACATTTCCCGACCTTCGGAAGTTTGAAGGTTCAAGGTGACGCTCTTTTTGCCTCTGTTGTAGGCCCAAAAATTTGGCCGGTCCCCTCCCAGATCCCAGGCGCGGAACGGGTCGCCGCCCTTGGGGTTTTCCACCTTAATGACTTCGGCTCCCAGGTCCGCGAGGAACATCGCTCCGAACGGCCCGGCGATAAAATTGCCCAGGTCTAATACTTTGACTCCATCTAAAGGACTTTTCATGGTTCTCTCCCTGCTTTGCAACTATCTGACAAGGACGCGATATGTCAACCTGAACCGGCCTGCCGTGTAGTGGGTCATTTTGAGACTTGCGAGCCAATGCACGACAGGAATAGAGATTCTTCGCTCCTCTCAGAATGACATTATAGGGACTCGTCATCCTGAATCCTTCGACTGTCACTCTGAGCTACGCGAAGAGTCTCAGGACAACCTCCGTGAAGGATCTCTAGCAGAATAACCGACTACGGCTTCTAGCACAGGGATGGACAACCAGATCCCAACTGGAGTAATTAGTCATTAGGTTCCCAATCCACGAACTAGAGGGGTGACCTATGGATTTTAGTTTGCAGACAGATTCGCCGGAGATCGCCGCGTTCAGAAGGGAAGTGCGAGAATGGCTTCACGAGAACATGCGCGGCTCTGAACACTTGAGGTGGTCGGCATCTTGGTCGACGCGCGAGAATGAAGAGGAGTACCGGTTCCGGCGTAACCTGGCCGGCAAGCTGGGAAGAAACGGCTGGCTCTTCCCCATGTTTCCCGCGGAGTACGGCGGCGCAGGGCTCACGGTCGATCACCAGACAGTGCTGGAGACGGAGCTTATAAAGTACGGCCTCAACCTATCGCACGTTTTCTATACTCTGGCGCGCATCGTCGCCCCGGTCATCCTCAAATGGGCCACGGAGGAACAGAAGCGCGAGTTTCTCCCGCCGATGACGCGCGGGGAGATCTCCGTGTGGCAAGTGCTCACCGAACCGCAAGGCGGCAGCGACGTGGCTAACTGCGCCACCAAGGCGATCCGGGACAGCGATCATTACTTCGTCAATGGGCAAAAAGTCATGGTGGGGCATCACTTGCCGCCGGACTTCCTCTGGACACTCGTGTGCACCGACCCTTCCCGCCCGCGCCACGAAAATCTGGGCTGGCTGCACATTCCGGCAAACCTTCCCGGAATCACGATCCAACACATGCATCTGATGATGGGCATCAAGAACGCGGTCTTCTTCGACAACGTGCGGGTGCCGGCGAAGTATCTCGTGGGCGGCGAGAACAATGGCTGGAAAGTCGCGAACACTCACCTCGAGCTCGAGCACGGTGGGGAAGGGCGAGTCGGCGTCGATCCTTTGGTGGAGCGCGTGATTGAATACTGCCAAAAGACCGGAGCCGGGGGCAAATGGCTCATCGAGGACGATAGAATCCGCGATACCATCGCAGACATGATGATCGAGCTGAATACGCTTCGGCGCTTCAACCAGCGCAACTTCTGGCATCGTTTCGCGCGCAAGCCCCACCCCTACGGCGGCGCTCAGCAAAGATACTTCCAGCGCATGATGCGTCTCAGAAACGGCGAGCGGCTGCAGCAGATCATGGGCGCCGATGCGTTGGTTCAGGATCTTTCCGTCCATGAAGTCGTAGACTTCGAATACGCCGTGCGAACGGGACCGGGGCAGCTGCACGGCGGCGGAACGTTGGACACCGACCGGCTCGTCTTTGCGCGCCGGGTTGGGTTGGGCCGGCCGACGCAAGAAAAAGCGCCGGAAACGATTTAGACAATAGGCACAGGCAACAGGCAACGATTTGAACTTCTTGAACAGCTTGAACGGCTGGAACCGTTCGCGCCACTTGTTCAAATCGTTCAAGTAGTTCAAGCCGTTCCATTTTGGGGCTTGTGCCCTCGAGAGGGGAAAAGCATGGACTTAACACTCAACGAAACTCAAGAGATGTTCAAAAAGGTTGCGTCCGATTTCGTCAAGGCCGAGGCGCCTGCTCATCAAGTGACGCAGTGGTATCGCAGCAAAGAAACCTTTCGGCCGGAGCTTTACCGCAAGGCTGGCGATCTTGGTTGGCTAGGCATGCTTTTGCCGGAACAGTACGGAGGCGCCGGGGCTTCGCTCACCGACTGCGCGGTAGTGTTCGAAGAGCTGGGGCGCGGCCCGGTTCCGGGACCGCTCTTCTCCGCGGGGGTTCTCGGCGCTCAGATCATTTTCGAGGGCGGCTCCGAGGAGCAGAAAAAGTCTTTGCTCCCTCCCATCTGCAGCGGCAAGAGCATTCCCATCCCTGCGATAACCGACAAGGCGGCCTACTGGGGACCGGAAGGCGTCGAGACGCGACTTACGAAGTCGTCCGACGGCTATGTCCTGGACGGAGCCAAGCGATTTGTCTTCGATGCAGAAGCGGCAACCAGCTTCATCGTCGCGGCAAAAACGGAAAACGATCAGATCGCTTTGGTCATAGTCGATCGAGCCAGCCCCGGCATATCGATCAAGCCTCTGGCCGGCTTCATGGTGTCGGCCGCCGAGGTTGACTTCGAAAAAGCAAAAGTCGCGAACTCAAACGTGATCGCGGCGACCAGCGGCTGGCAGGTGCTCGACGCGGCGCTGGAAAAGGCTGTGCCCATTCTCTGCGCCTATCAAGTCGGCGGGTGCCAGGAGATCTTTGATTTCACTGCCGAGTACACCCGCAGCCGCGTGGTGTTTGGTCAGCCCATCGGCAGGTTTCAGCGCGTACAGGACCATTGCGTCGAGCTGTCGATCCACCTCGACGCCGCGCGCTGGGCGACTTACGAAACGGTATGGATGCTCGATTCAGGCACGCTGGCGAAGGCCAACGTCCATGAGGCCAAGGCGATCGCCAGCGACGGTTACCACCAGGCCTGCAACTATGCCCACATGGTCTTCGCCGGACCGGGCACGGACTACGGCCATCCGTTGATGGCGCACAGCGTGCTGGCGCACACGCTCTACCAGTATCTAGGCGCGCCCGCTCATCATAAGAGGCTGATGATGGATGCTTTGTACCCGAGAGGATAGTGGCATGAAAAACAGAATCGTCTTTGTACTGTTGATCCTGCTTTGCTCCGGATTTTTTTCCAGCTCGTCGTTTGGAGCGGATAAGGTAAGGGTTGGGCTGAGCGCTCTCAGTGCGACTTCGGGAAGCCTCTGGGTCGCCGAAGAGAAAGGGCTTTTTAAGAAGCATGGCATCGATGCCGAGGTGATTTTCATCGGCGGAGGAGCCGCAAGAGTGGTGGGCTCGCTCATCGCCGGCGATATTCAATTCGCTACTGGAGGCGGCGACGCGGTTATCCGGGCCGCGCTCAGAGGGGCGGATGTGGTCTCGGTCGCCTCCCCTCTGACGAAGGGTTTGCAGAGGGTGATGGCGCGGCCGGAAATCAAGAGTATGGAGGACTTAAGAGGGAAAAAGATCGGCATCACCCGTTTCGGCTCCGCTTCCCATCTGGTCATACTGCTCGCGCTGAGGAGATGGGGAATGCGTCCGGAAGAGGTGCAGATATTACAAGTCGAGTCGTCCCCGGCCATGCTGGCGAGTCTGGACCACAGAGGGATCGACGCCGCCGTCTTGACCATGCCGTCGTTCTTTTTAGCGGAGGAAAGGGGCTACCGAGTGCTGGCGGATCTTGGTGAGATGGACATCTACTATCTCCAGAATACGCTCGATACCACGAGAAGCTATGTTCGGAAGCACAGGGATCAGGCGCTAAGATTCACTAAGGCCATGGTCGAAGGGATCGCCTATTTCAAAAAGAATAAAAAAGAGAGCCTGGAGGTGCTGCAGAAGAAACTAAGAATACAGTCGGAGCAGGAGAAAAACATCAAATACCTTGAGAGCTCTTATCAGCTCTTGGCATCCAAATATTACAGTGAGGTTCCCTATCCCTCAACGAAAGCCATTCAGACATCTTTGGAATTTCTGGCAGCGGATGAACCCAAGGCCAGAGGTGCCGATCCTAAATCTTTTATGGACGAGAGCCTCATCAAGGAGCTTGATGCGAGCGGCTTCATCAAAACCCTTTACGGGAAGTAAAGGCAAGTTTCGTCGAGGCACGGGAAAAAGGAGGCAGCGTGGCCGAGTACAAAGAGATACTTTACGAAAAACAGCGCAAAGGCGTTCTTATCACTTTGAACCGGCCGGAGGCGATGAACGCGATCAGCCGGAGTTTGCTCAAAGAGTTGCACCTGGCATTGGACGACGTAGAAAAAGATCCCGAGATTCGCGCCGTGGTTCTTACCGGCGCCGGGCGTGCCTTCTCCGCCGGCATGGATCAGGGGAATCAACCGGGAAGACGCCGGGATAAGGTCTGGCCCTACGGTATGGCACCGGGCCAGAGCACCGCACAGCTGATCGAATCGTGGCGCCATGACGACCGGAATTTCTTGCGATTGTGGGAATTCGGCAAGCCAATCATCGGCGCGATCAACGGCTGGACCATGGGCGCCGGCTCATGGCTGGCTCTCTTCACGCACATCACAATCGCCTCGGAGGACGCCGTTTTTTCTCAGCCTGAAGTTCGTCATGGCTCCAACACGAGTTTTATGTGGACCCTCTTGGCCGGCTTCAAGAACGCGCTCCGCTACGGTCTCACCGGCGACCACATCGACGCTCAGGAAGCTTTGCGCATCGGTCTCGTGAACAAAGTGGTTTCCGCAGACAAACTGCTCGATGAGTGCTTCCACATCGTCGAACGCATAGCCCATGTGCCTCCGGAAACCGTGAAAATCAATCTCGCCATCGCGACGATGGGGCTTGAGATGATGGGACTCCGGGATGCGCTGTTGCTGGATAACCAGCTTTCAGTGCCTGCCCATGTGTTGCTCCGAGAAGAGCTGCGTAAGCCTTTGGACGATGCGCGCGCCAACGAAGGAATTCGCGCCTACTTAAAACTCCGCGACGGGCCGTTCCAGCCGGAGCCGTTTGGACCAAGATCCAAAGAAGGCAAAAGGCAGTAGGCTCCGCCCTGAGGCGGATCGGCCTCTGGCTGAAATAGGAGAGGATCGAATGGCGAGCTACGAGAATATTCTCTATGAGAAAAAACGCCGTGGTGTTCAAATCACACTGAATCGGCCTAAAGCCCTCAACGCGCTCAGCGAGGAGCTCCTTGATGAGCTCGATTCTGCTTTGGAAGAAGCGAAGAAGGATCCAGAAATCCGTGGCGTGGTTCTGACCGGCGCCGGCGGAAATTTCTCGGCGGGCGAGGACCTGAGCGCTGATGATCGCGAAATCGCCTGGCCCTACGGTATCCCTGAAAATTCGTCGCTGGTTTATGAATATGACAAAATCCGTGATCAGGACCGCAAGAGCTTTCTCGAAAGGCAGATTTATCGATGGGAATATCCCAAGCCGATCATCGGCGCGGTGGGTGGCTGGTGCCTCGGCGCGGCCTCCTGGCTTGCCCTGACCTGCCATCTGACCTTTGCCGCCGATGATGCCGTCTTCGGCCAGCCGCAGATCCGGCACGCCTCCGGCACCGATTTCATCTGGGTGATGCTGGCAGGTTTTAAGAACGCCCTTCGCTACTCGCTCACCGGCGACCACATCGACGCTCAGGAAGCTTTGAGGATTGGGCTCGTCAACAAAGTTGTGCCAAAGGATAAACTTCTCGATGAATGCTTTGCATTTGTCGAGCGGGTCGCGCTTGTCCCACCGGAGACCGTGAAGATTAATCTCCACATCTCCAGGATGGGTCTCGAGATGATGGGACTACGCAAAGCCTGGCTGTTGAATTCAGAGCTCTCTGCAATGGCCCGCCTGACCAAAGAGGAGGAGTTCAACAAAAAGATGGAGGAGGTGCGTCAAGGAGGCGGATTGGCGGCGTTCTTCGAGACGCGCGACGCGCCGTTTCAGCCTGAGCCGTTTGGACCGAGATCGAAAAAA
>DASYRN010000048.1:0-4764 GCA_036004365.1 Binatia bacterium | reverse complement strand
GTTGTCATCTCGACCAGATAATCTCCGTACATTTCACCGTTGTGTTCTGTGCCTGGCATTCCCCCCTTGACCTTCGGCACCAGATCCCGTGGAAGCTGGGCCAAGCAAAGAAGCAGCACATTACCGTTCCGTAATCGGATGCCATCATGATGGTGGTCCGCATGGCGCACCTCCCAGAGGACGCGCCCGTGCCAATCAACTTCAAGTGCGGCTCCCCCTTGCCAAGGTCTCTGACTAATGAGGCGCGTGGAATCCCCGATGATCTTACCGTTGTAGAAGAGAGTCCCCCGTTCGGTCAGATAACCATACAGGCCGGGAGGGTAGGGCATCCGCCAGGTGTGGACGACATTGCCCTCAAGGTCAATGAGATAGACGTTCCCTCCGCCAGTTTGGGGAGCGAACAAGGTAAAGCCGGGCCAGGCTCGGTCCCGATCCAAGGCGCGCAAGCCAATGCCGGCACGTTTTAGCTTGATCTGTTCCACAGGCGGCATAAGGCTTTTGCTCTCGGTAGAAGAAGCGAAAGGCTGTTTTCTTAGTTCCTTTTGAGCCTCCCTGAGGATCGAAAAATCTGCGACTTCGCCGAAGGAAACCTCACGCTCTACCTTCGCTAGCTTCTTATTCGCGCGGGAGCCAAAAGTAAATCAGCGTAAAATAAGCGGGTTGAGAACAGAGGTCAAGGAGAAAAGGCCAGGATGAGTCAGCCTACCCGGCTTACACTCTTGAACAGATCCAGAGTCATCTTTCCCACGACCAGCCGTTCCATGTCCGAAGGGCTGGTCGGGTAATGTTTACCGTCGATTTCGAGGTCCCAGTGAAAGATCTCGCTCAGGCGCGGCAAGTCCGTGGGAAGAGGCGCTCCATTCCCGCGAATGAAAATTTCTTTTCCACGATAAATTCCTCGAACCTTCACCCGGTTGGCGCGACACCAGTTTTGAATCTCTTCGAAAGTCATTGAGGCTCCAAGTTCAGCCGACCGGATCGAGCAGGTGCTCCTTTAAGCTGGTGTCGATGCCGTAGATGACTTTTCCTTTCTTGGGCTTCGGATTCGGCTCGGTGCTTACCTGGTAGAGGATCAGACGTCCAGGACCCGTGTTGTTGAGCTGGTAGAAGTATCCGGCCGGAACGTGGACTCCCTGGTGTTGAGTCAGTTTGTACTCTTCGCCGTCTTTAAGCCCCTTCATGGTGCACTCTCCTTCGACGACGAAGAAGGTATGATCCGAACCCGGATGGCAGTGCATCTCGTCGTTCGCTCCCGGCTCATAACAGTTGAGAGCGATGTGGCAACGATCGGTTCGGGTGACGCCCACATAGTTTCGTCCCGTGGGTCTTTCCCACCTTGCTTCCTTTTGTACGTCAATGATTGTGGTCTTGGCGATCTTATCCATCTTGGCCTCCTGAGCTTTTGAGCTTAAGTCCGGCAAATGATCCGAATCGATGTTTTGGCGCGCGCTTTCTAAGGTGTCCAGAACTTAAAGCTAGCGCGTCTCATGAATTATCCTTTCGGAAAAGATTATCAACGCTATAAAATGGCGCGATGGTACCAAGCCTTTTTAGGCCAGTCAACACGGAAAGACACAAGAGCGTGAAAAGATCAAAGGACGAACGCGAAGGGATGAAAGATTGCGGCTACCTCTCTGTGAGTCAGATTCGAAGGGGATTGCTCCTACGCAGTCCCGAGGGCCAACCGCTATCCAGAAGAGCCCATTCAATAGTGCCTAGTGCGGCGGAAGCGGGCCGGCCCCCATAATCTGTTTGAAGATTCCGACGACCTCCGGATCACGGGGAATCTCTCTGATCGTTCTCTCGTGTGCTTCCGGCATGAGAGGCGTGGGGTCGTCTGCGGTGAGCTTCTTATATTCCTTGTGAAATTCCGGATCCTTATAGGTCTTGCGGAAGGCCTCTTGGAGAAGAATCACACGTTCCTTGGGCGTGCCGGGAGGAAGGACGAAAGGTTGGCCGGTAACCCTGAAAGCGCGCTGCATCACCATAAGCTTGCGATCCTTTTCCGACTTGGCAAAGCTTTCCAGCTCTGGCACATGAGGGAAACGGAGATGTTTCTCTCCTTTGGGAACCTCAATGATTGCGTGAAAGTCCACTAGGCCTTTTTCGAGCCAATCGGGGTTTCGCTGGAGAACAGTGTCGGCGCTGGTCGCTCGCGCGTCAATCTCACCACGGATCAGGGCTGGATCCAACTCGGCTCCGCCATAACCGGTAACGAACCTTGGCTTTTTTAGACCGAGAATGTAGGCAAATAGGCGACCTTCGATGTAAGTAGAGAAACCCACGGACTGCCCTCCGATCCTAATTCCTTCGCCGGCTCGGAGTGTTTCTATATTGCTTAGCCCAGCCTCCTTGCGGGTTACAAAGATCGCGTGATGGCTGCTAAACGGCGAGCCCAGATAAAAAAACTTATCGAGATCGTATAGAACCCCCGTCTCTCCAAGTAGAGCAGAAGAAACCATGCCGAGGCCCAGGTTTCCTATAGTAAGGCCATCAGGACGGGCTGATCTGAAGACATGATTTGCGGCATTCCGGCTTCCGCCACCCGGTATATACTCGTTAACAATGGTCGGATTCCCTGGAATATATTTCTGCAAGAAAGGAAGCAAAGCTCTTACCCTCATGTCGCCGGTGCCTCCAGGATCACGGCCCTGAACGATGGTAACGGTCTTGCCCTGATAGTAAGGAGCTTGAGCCTGAACGGCAGGGTTCCCGATCAGCAGAAGAAGAAAGATGGCTAATATCATTCTCTTCATTTTGACCTCCGTTATGGCTGAAAAAGTCTTAAACCTACTTCAGCCTCTCATATTAGGCCCCGCAGAACCCACTCTGGTAAGGTGCACAACCCAGCTATTGTTCTGGCCTTTGACCGCCCTTTGTTATTCACTTCCACTCTAATTTCCCAGGACTTTTTTGACCCTTTCGATGACCTCTGGCGGCTGAACCATAATTTCTCTGGCCAATGCTTCTAGTTCCTCACCGTCCAGAGGATCGAGATCCCATTTCTTTTTCTTGGCTTCCGCTAATAGTGCCTCGTCATTCATGGTCTTAGTAAAGGCCTCGCGTAAAATTTTCAGCCGGTCCGCAGCCATCCCTGGGGGACCAAAAAAAGGGCGACCGAGATCACCGGAGGAAAGCAACACTTTAGCAACGCGCTTGGTGGCATCGGGCGTTTTGTATTTTTCCATCAGCTCATAGATGGTTGGAACTTCGGACAACTTGGAATAACGCTTGGTTCCGCTTTGAACCAGGGCACGAACGAAACCATTCGCAGCCCACGTCCGGGTAGGTTCGCGGCCCACATAGGCCGAAACGGTTCCAGCGCGGCACTGCACCTCTCCTTTCTCAATCGCCAAGTTCATATCGCCACCGCCCCCGTAACCAACCACCATTTGAATTTTAAGCCCGAGACCGTCCTCAAGGAGTTTGGGTAAAAAATAACCGGCGCCGGAACGCCCCGTGGCTGCACACCGTGGCGGTTCTGTAGCCTTGCGAATATCCTCCAGCGTCTTGTAAGGGGTGTCTGTGCGCACAAAGAAAACCTGGTCGATTTTTTCCGGGGAGCCTATCCAGGAAAATTTCGGCCAGTCGAATTTCACTTCCTTCGCTCCTAGAAGCTGATCGATGTAGATGGCAGGGTTAACCAGCCCGATGGTCAAACTGTCGGGTTTGGCGATGTTATAGATATAGTTGGCTGCGATCACGGTCCCCGCGCCCGGCATGTTTTGCACGACGATATCGGGACCGCCCGATATATTTCTACTCAGATGCGGCGCTATAAAGCGAGCCCATTCGTCTTGAGCTCCTCCTGCTGAGGTTCCCACTACAAGCCGGATGGTCTTGCCCTTGAAAAATTCATGCGACGTTGCATGCGCAATGTTAGCGAGAAGGCCAAACCCAATCAGGAAAAACGCGCTAAAAATTCCTCTTTTCATAAGAGCCTCCCATAGCAAAAATTGCTTGATTTGACTTCCATCGAAACCTCCTTAACGAAATTTGCTATCTACCGCGCTGGGAGAGGCCCAGCCCCTGCGATTTTATGAAAAGACCGAGGGAGTTCCCTGATGTACTTTTCCATTGTTTCGGGCATAAGAGGCGTGGGGACATCTCCAGTGAGTTTTTTGAATTCCTTGTGGAACTCGGGATCTTTAAAGGTCCTGCGCATCGCTTCCTGTTAGACCGCGACGCGCTCATCTCCGTTGTCATTTTCCAAGGAGTTTCTTCATCCGTTCGATGACTTCCGGTGGTTGAGACATCACCTCTTTTGCTAACCTTTCAAGCTCTTCTCCGCTGGAGGGTTCCAACTCTAGATTTCTCTTTTTGGATTCGTCCAAAAACCCGGGATCAGCCATCATTTTTACAAATGCTGCGCGCAGAGTCTTAAGCCGCTCGGTGGGGGTCCCGGGAGGCAGCAGATACGGGCGACCCAGCTCTCCTGAAGCAAGGACAACGGTCGCCAATCGGCGCCCTATCTCCTCGGTCTTAAACTCATCCATCAGCTCATTGAGCGTTGGGACTTGCGGCAATCTCTCATCCCGTTTTTTACCGGTTTGAATCAGCACATGAGCGAATCCCTTGGCCCGCCACGTACGATAGGGCTCCCCGCTAAACCAGGCCGCGTGGGTAAATGCGCGGCACTGAGTCTCGTTTTTTTCCACTGCTAGATCCATTTCCGGTCCGCCCGGATAACCTAAGACGATGTCAAATTTCGTCCCGATCGTTTCATTCAAAAGTTTTGGCATATAATGGCCGATTGTGCCTGTC
>DASYRN010000047.1:0-42059 GCA_036004365.1 Binatia bacterium | reverse complement strand
GTTATTTTTGTTTCTTTAGAATTGTTTCGAATTTCGGATCTCAAATTTCGGATTTGAGTTTCGGCTTGGTGCTATGTTGTTCGACTGTGGTTCCAATCAGCTGATATTCAGAAAAGCGCTGGATGTGTGCTATATTTTAATTGAGGAGAAAGGTCGTGAGTAAGACTGAACTGGAAGAAAACGGAAAAACTGCTGCCGGCGCGCTAGAGACGGCGCCCTCTCACTTTATCCGGAATATCATCGCGGAAGACCTGAAGAGAAACAAAAACGACGGTCGAGTTCACACACGATTTCCGCCTGAGCCGAACGGCTATCTTCATATCGGCCACGCAAAGTCGATTTGCCTTAATTTCGGCCTCGCGGCGGAGTTCGGAGGGCTTTGCAATTTGCGCTTCGACGACACTAATCCGACTAAGGAAGACATTGAATATGTGGAATCGATCAAATCAGACATTCGCTGGTTGGGATTCGATTGGGGCGATCGGGAATACTATGCCTCAGATTACTTTGAGTCGCTCTATCATTATGCTGTGCAGCTGATCAAAGCGGGGAAAGCGTACGTGTGTGACTTGAGCGCAGACGAGATTCGGGAATACCGCGGCACTTTGACGGAGCCGGGAAGGAACAGCGCGTATCGCACGCGCTCGGTGGAGGAGAATCTAGACTTGTTCGAGCGCATGCGCGCCGGCGAATTTCCCGACGGCTCCCGCACCTTGCGGGCAAAGATCGACATGGCATCTCCAAACTTGAATATGCGGGATCCGGTGATGTACCGCATTCTCCATGCCACGCACCATCGGACGGGTGACAAATGGTGCATTTATCCTACGTACGATTTTGCTCACGGACAATCGGATTCTATCGAGGGGATTACGCATTCGATCTGCACGCTCGAGTTCGAGGATCACCGCCCTCTATACGACTGGTTTTTGGAGCAATTGGACATCCATCACCCGCAGCAGATCGAGTTTGCGCGCTTGAATCTAACCTACACGGTCATGAGCAAGCGGAAGCTCCTGCAGTTGGTGCAACAGGGCTATGTCTCCGGGTGGGACGATCCCAGGATGCCTACCTTGGCCGGTCTTCGGAGGCGCGGCTACACACCGGAATCGATCCGAAGCTTCTGTGACCGGATTGGGGTGGCCAAGCGGAACAGCATGGTCGATATCGCCATGCTGGAACATTGTCTGCGCGAAGACTTAAACAAGCGCGCTCCGCGGGTCATGGCGGTGCTGCGCCCGCTTCGACTGGTCATTACGAACTATCCGGAGGAGCAGATCGAGGAGCTCGAGGCCATCAACAATCCAGAAGATCCCGGGATGGGGACGCGGAAAGTTCCGTTTTCGCGTGTGCTCTATATCGAGCAGGAGGATTTTCGCGAGGACCCGCCCAAGCAGTTCTTTCGTTTGTCTCCGGGTCGCGAGGTTCGTCTTCGCTACGCGTATATCATTAAATGTGTCGATGTCATTAAGGATCCTAAGACTGGCGCGGTGACCGAGATACACTGTACTTATGACCCGGACACCAAAAGTGGCACAGCCCAGAGTCAGCGCAAGGTCAAAGCGACGCTGCACTGGGTTTCGACAGCCCACGCGATCCCGGCCGAAGTTCGACTGTATGATCAGCTCTTTACTAGAGAAAATCCGGATGATGTAGAGGCTGGTGCCGATTGGAGAAACTATATCAATCCCAAGTCGCTGGAAAAATTGACATCCTGTCGCGTTGAGCCTTTTCTAGCCAACGCAGCAGCAGGCGATCGCTATCAGTTCGAAAGAATTGGCTACTTCTGCGTTGATTCCGTTGACTCTTCACCCGAAAAGCCCGTGTTCAATCGAATTGTTCCGTTGCGCGACGAATGGGCGAAGATCCAGAAGGCAGCAAAAAAGTAAATTGCAGCGACAAGATGGAGCAATGAGACGGAATGTGCTCTGGCAGTAGAAAGCGACAGTAAACTTGCAGAGTGAAAACCCAGAACATCAGATAGTTCTGGTGTGGTTGTTATAATGTGTTCCTAACGATTGGGCGTCCCTTTTCGTTCTCGCACTTCCGCAACCTTCTTAAACCACCTATTGATACCAAAATGCCGCATGACCCACTCAGCAAACGATGGGGAAAGTTCTGCAGCGGTCGTTAAAAGTCTTGTAGGACCAGGATTAACAACGATTTCCGGAATATCCTTTTTAATAGCTTGTATAACTGAATAGGCGACTGCCTCTGGGGATGACGTTCCCATGAGGCGCGGTGCGATCAGTCCTGTGTCTTCCACTGCGCGTTGATAGATTCCCGCTTCGACGAAACCCGGGCAGATTGCGGATGCGCTGACGCCGGTTCCGCAGTACTCTGCGCGGAGTGACTCTGTAAAGGCGATAAGACCTGCTTTAGTGGCGGCGTAGAGTTCTGCGCACGGTGGTCCGCCCTTTGCGGATAGCGAAGAGATATTCACAATGTGACCGCACCGCCGCTCCAACATCCCTGGGAGAACCATCCAAGTGAGCAACAAGGTACTAGTTAGATTAACATTTATGGCACGCTCAATGTCCTCTGCCCGAAGCCTATGATACGGAAAAAACATTGCGATGCCTACGTTGTTGATCAACACGTCGATAGCGCCAAATGTCCGGCTTGCCTTGAGGACCAGCGATTCCAAGGCTGTTTTATCCATGACATCAGCTGGAACGCTTATGATCCTTGTTTGATCTGAAAGTTTAGCTACTATCTCATCTAAGCCAGATCCTAATAACGCCGAAACGACTAGGTTCATTTTCTGACTGGCCAGTGCCTGGGCAATGTACAGTCCTAAACCCCCGGAAGCGCCCGTGAGAATTGCCGTGCGTCCTTCGAGATCATTCATAATATCACTATTCAACCATGTCACTATTTCTTGTGTAGGATTACAACGGCCGCGTTTAATAGCTCGAAGGTCTTGAAAAAAACAACCTTAACTTTTATGAACAATGCTAATCTTATGATAATCACGATAGAAAGCTAGGTTAGAAGACTAGCAATATATTTTCTTGTGGGTTTAAAAACGGTAACGGAAGTGGGTAGATACGAAATTATGAAAGGTTTCGTACTTGTCACGGCCGGGAACGCCTGGGAATGGAAGAGCCGCAGGATTATTGCCTGTTTCGAGAGCTTCGTTCAAAACTTTTCTAGTTTTATAAAAAACGGCCATGTAAGCCACATCAATATTAAAACTCTTCCAGGCGTAACCGAGCCCGCCATTAAGAGTTAATATATCTGCTCCCGGGATACTGGGGTTGAGAGTCTGTGATGGGATGGGTGTTTCGTCGAATGACATGCCTGCCCTGACCTCGAAGCTGTTATTGATCCGGTATGCGGTTCCAAGCCTAAGAGTATTGGAGTCTTTCCAATTCTGCTGGAGAAAGATTCCGGGAATTGGGGCGAGCCCTGCCAGAGCTGGTAGGGTAGGACTAAAATTGGCTTTGAGATGATTAAATTCGCTCCAGCGCGTAAAATTGTAATCGAATTCCACCGACCAGCGGGGGTTAATCTGCCATTGAATACCCGCATTAATAACTGGAGGAATGGGTACGTTAATTCCGCTGGCTTTTGCGTTGGTCAGCACGCCGCCCGTCAGGAGTGCATCGACAAATTTTACATTAGCATCGTCAAATTTTAACGCGACCCTGCTTCGATAGGTAACCCCGATTTTTATTTTCTCGTGCGGCTCAAAGAGGATGCCGAGGTTGTAGCCGTACGCATTGTCCGTGTCGGTAACTCGTAGCTTACCTTCTCCCACGCCGACAGCACCAAGGAAAATAGCACGAGAAAGAAGCGCTGAAGAGTGAACAAAGCTCATTCCTCCGCCTAGGGAAACGTAGGGAGAAGGACGCCAGGCAATTGCTGGAGTCACGTATATCGTCTTGAGTTCTGACCGGACCGCTGCAAAGCGTGTGAAACTGTTTTTCCCGTAGCTCGTCGCCAAACCAAAAGGGGTATAAGCGCCGATGCCTAGACTTAAGTCAGTTCCTGGAACGTGATAGTTGGCAAACAGTGTTGGAACGAAACTGTCATCATGTACATTCCTCGACTTATTTCCACTATTTTCGACGCTGCTAATTGTGTGGATATAATTGAGGCCACCCATGATTTGGTTTCCCTCTATCTCGGCGAGTGCTGCGGGGTTGATGTAAACAGCGGAGGGATCGTCAACCCCTGCCGTTACTGCATTTGCGACACCCACACCCCGCGCAGTTTGCTCGGCCATGGCAAATCCGCCACCGAATGCATTAACGGCGTTCCAGTTCAAGAGAAAAAAACATACAAGGGCAGATAAAATGTGCGTTATGGCGGTCATTTGATGGTCCCTCCATCTGGCTTGACACCTATGCCACACTGCTATATACATTGCCAGTTCTTGCTAAAAGTTGCCAAAGACTGCCATAAAGGAGAGTAGAATGCAAGAAGTTTTGCTAACAACCGAACAAGTGGCGCACTATCTCAAAGTAGACAAATTCACGGTCTATCGATTGGTTACTCAAAAAAAACTTCCAGCCTTCAAGGTGGGTAACCAATGGCGTTTTAAAAGAAAAATGATAGAAGCATGGCTGATCAAGAACTCAAACTTTCAACTAGGGGAAGTCTAAAGTGAGGGGGAGAAGTTTTTGGAATTCTCCCTCCGGCGCGATTTGCGAAAAGGAATTTTGGGACTCTATATTAGAATTTGACGCCGTTCCTGATCGCGTAGTATCTAAATCAAGAGAGGCAATCGCTTGAACGAATCACCCAATCTCAGCACCGAAGCGATGTGCCGGATTCTCGGGACTAAACATCCTGTGCCGTTGACGCCGGCAGACATGGCGCAATCTCTCCGCGTGGCCTTTTATCCCCCTGTCATCCATTCTCAGAGACTAGACAATTTTCTCCGCAGACTGCGATTGGGTCTCATACATTCAGGGGTTAAAGTGATCAGCTACCAGGAAGCACTGGCGGAGGGTAGCGACGGAAGAATCGGTGAGGGAATCGTGTTGATCGCGCCGGGAGAAGGTGAGGCGGGCAATCTGGCAATCGACCATGTGGCCAGCCTGTCAAACAACACGGTGGTTGCAGTCTTGGATGGTACGTTGCCGGGGATAGGGGATACCAGATTGCAGAGAAGAGTTGACGCCCTCATCGGCGCGTTGGTTTGGCATATGGCCCATGTGTTGATCTATGTTGACGATTTATCATGGACCATATGCAACATGAATGGTGCCATAAACACTTTTTCTCTGGAAATGCTCGAGGACAGGATTCTCCATTCGCTCATCCCTAAGCTAGCTGCTCCAGTTGTTCCGCCCGAAAAGAGTGACTTTGAGATTCGTGAGGATGTCTTCAACGGATCCTCGCCCGATTATAAAGTGACTGTCGAGGATATGTTGGCTGGAGCCGAGTTATGGGGAAGGACCGGTTTGTTGGCTTCTCAGACGAAGATCGCCGAGCTCGTTTTTCGCAACAACAGGTATAGACGGATTGCGGGGGCTTATCTTAACTGGCGAACGGGGATGAGTTATGGATTTCTTGCGCACCAGCTTCCCGTTTTGGCCCAGCCCGCTCTTGATTTGGATGAGGCCGCTCCTATCTTGAAAAGATTGGATTGGACGGAGAAGGATTTCCTCGAGCTTGACGGCTGCCTTTGCGTGGCCTTGAAGCTGCAGAGCAAGCGCTTTCTGGTGAGAGTCCCGGAAATCTCGGTTCTTTGCACTCGTTCTGGTTGTGAAAAAACTAGCTTCGATCCCGCCCAGGATCTCGTAAAATTGGGGCTCAATAATGGAAGAATGATTTTGGCAACACCGAAAGGAATTGGCGAAGGGGGCGACTGCGAACCCTCCTTCGATACGGCCACTATTCTGGCTCACGCAGTTGGAAATGCCATTGTTGCGAGCATTCTAAAAAAAGTAAAACCGTGTTCAAAGTTTTGTCTAGCGCTGAGCCGTAAAGGTCTGGCATTGGCTCACTGGCACGGGTATCTGGATCCCTCAGTATTACCTCTAGGCTATTATCTCTATGGACAAGCTAATCCGCCTGTTTCCTGCTCCACACCTCAAGCTGCGATCTACGCGCTATCGGGAAAATTCGCTGCCCTTCAACGAAGTTTTGAGGAGGGTGTCGAATATCTGGGTGACGTGCATGAGGAGCCGTCTCATGGAACAAATATGATTGGCGAATCTCTCGTTGACCTGGCGCATCTGGTTGCAGGAACAGCCATGTAACGCTTTAAATAGCTTAACACGATGAACTGGTACACCGTTAACTACGCGCTTGGGAGTATCGTATCTTTCCTGCTAGGGATTTTTGTTCTCTATCGGGGTGAGACACGGTCCTTGACGCGAAAAACTTGGTTTTTGCTCTGCGTGTTCGTGAGCGTTTGGCACGCCGGTAAATTCCTGATCGTGATTACCCAATCTGAATTCTTAGCAGAAAAAGCGGCGTACTTAGTTTACGTGGGAGCGATTCTTATACCACCCTTTTACCTGCATTTCATCTTGTCATTGTTGGACGAAGAGAGAAAACATCGCGGTCTTTTAGTCGTATCCTATCTTTTCTGCCTTATAGAATTTCTTTTATTGATCGGTGGGGGGCTGATTGAAGGGGTGAAATATTACCCAGGTCTGGGATTTTATGAAGTTCCGACCAAGATTTATGGGTTGTACGTCGCAAGTTATGTCATCGTGCCAAGTATCGCATTAGTTAAACTCATCCTAGCCTTTTCTCGAACGGATATTGCCGCCAAGAGGAATCAATTCAAGTACGTCATTTATTCGAGCTTGATAGGTTTTCTAGCCGGTGCGACCTCTTTTGTGCCCTTTGTGACTAGTGTCGTCCCGCCGTTCGGGGCTCCGGTAGTTTATTTTTACACTTTGCCGATCACGTACGCGGTAGCACGGTATCGCTTGTTGGATATTAACGTTGTTATAAGAAAGAGCCTGACGTACGCTCTTCTATTGTCCCTGCTTCTCATCCCCTGCTACTTACTAGTGGTTTGGGGACAGCAACTTGTTTTCGGAAACATCAACTACTTCTTTTCCATGTTCACATTGGCTCTTTTCCTTATTGTCGGATTTTTGTTTCCAAGACTGCGATTCCGGACTGAAGAAGCGCTGGAGCGAGTTCTGTTCAAAAAACGCTATGATTATAGGGAAACCTTGTCGCGTTCCAGCAAAGATATGGTTTCTATGGTGGACCTTGATGCCTTGTCCAACAATCTTGTCCATACGATCGGTAGGGCGCTGGGTATTGAAAAAGCCTCCTTATTTCTCGTTGACGATGTCAAAGGCTTCTTCGAATTGAAGGCCACGATTGGCTTGGACTTGGACGAGTTTAAGGAGCCCGTTCTTTCTAGAGATGATTTTCTGGTCCAAAGACTTACGAGAAACCCAGAGCCGATTGTGAGAGAAGAGATGGAGATGACACGAAATGGCTCTGAGAGTGGGGCCATAGTGGAGCGGATGCGTCAGCTGGTCGCGGCGATTAGTTTGCCCATCGTTTCCAAGGACAGGCTCATAGGAATATTGAATTTAGGACATAAAGATGGGCGCGAGATGTATTCGGACGAGGATCTAGAGCTTCTATCGACTTTGGCCAACCAGGCCGCTATAGCCATCGAGAACGCGCGCCTTTATGAAAACCTCAAGCAGTCGCAGAACATTATCCGCCGGGCCGACAGGTTATCTTCTCTCGGGCAACTCACTGCGGGCTTGGCCCATGAGATCCGCAACCCTTTGGTCGCTATCCGGACCTTTACGCAGCTCCTACCCGAGCGCTATCAAGATGTGGATTTTCGCAACAGCTTTCAATCCCTTGCCCTTAAAGAGGTGGACCGAATCTGTGGTCTCGTGAACGATCTCTTAAGCTTTGCACGTCCGTCGGCTCCGAATGTAGCGGCTGAGAACGTCAATGAAATCGTGGACAGCATCGTGCGCATCTTGGAGACCGAGGCCAAGGAGAAGGGAGTACAGATCTATCGCCGCCTCGCCACGAATCTTCCGAGGGTTCTTATTGACAAGGAACAGATAAAACAGGTATCCATGAATATTATTTTAAACGCGCTTCAATCGATCCAAGGTAAGGGAGTCGTTGAGGTATCGACCCGGATTTTTAGCAAGGACGGTGCCTCCGAGTTTGTTCAGGTCAGTGTCCATGACTCTGGTGTGGGAATTCCGGAAAAGGATCTCGAAAACATCTTCAACCCATTCTTTACTACCAAAAAAGAAGGCGTGGGCTTGGGACTCTCGATTACACACCAAATTGTGCAGGAGCATGGCGGCTATATCGTGGTAGAGAGTCAGGTGGGCCGCGGGACCACTTTCTTTATCAACTTGCCGGTCAAGCGTTCGAATCTTCAAGAGACAAGGACCCATCCTCAGATCAATGAAGAAAATCCTGGTCGTTGATGAGTCTCGGGCGGTTCGCGAAACCTTAGCCTTGATTCTGAGCCGAGACTTTGTCGTCATTCAGCGTCCGCATCTGGAAAAGGAGAGCCTTACTCGCCAGAACAGCGAGGCGGATTTGCTTATTTTCGGAGTCTCTGCCTCGTTAGGAGATCAGCCTTCGATTCTTCTGAGGATTGCATCCCAGGCGCTCCTCCCCGTTCTCTTTCTCATCGACTCCAGGTCCATGGCCGAAATTCAACATGGCCACGAAAAAATGGATTATCTTGCCAAGCCTTTTAATCCCTATGAGTTAAAAGAAAAGGTGGTACGATTGCTTGGCCGCGCCTACTCGGGATTGGAATCGGTGCCCTCGCCGCGCTCTTTGGCGGTGAGCAAAGCGGCGCGTTACATTGAGTTTCCCTACGTGCCGGCGGCGACTTCCGCATTGGCGAAAAGGTTCGCCATTACGGACCTTCCCGTACTGATCATGGCGGAAATGGGCTCGGGCCAAGAGCGAGTGGCCCGGACCCTACATTCGTTGAGCGGCCGCGCTGGCCAATGGATTCCTATCTACCCCGCAGAGCTGAAAGGAGAAGATCTCTCCGGACAAATCTTGAAGAAAATCGACCGACATCGGGACTCAAATCGACCGGCCACGATCTTTCTCGGTGGCTTGGAGTCTTTGGATGGTTTTGCCCAGTCTTCTCTGCTGTCCTTTTTGGAAGAAGGGGAAGAGGAAGGGCGGTCGTTTCGGATTCTCTCTAGTTCGTGCGTGGACCTCTTGGAGAAGGTTTACCGGGGGGAGTTTCTGGCTCCTCTTTACTATCGGTTGGCAACTCTGACGCTACGGATTCCGCCTCTTCGAGAAAGACGGGAGGACATCCCGTCTCTCGCCGTCTGTCTGGCCCAAGAGTTTGGCAAAGGTCTGGGTATTGAAAAGGTAAGCTTTTCGACCGGAGCCACGGATCGCCTTTCGGACTATCTCTGGTTTGGAAACTTGAATGAAATGGAAGCGGTCATCGCTAGGACGCTCGCCACACACAGAAAGCCCAGGATAGAAGCGTCCGATCTGGTTTTAGGCGGTCCGGAAGGAGAGAGCGTCCCCTTTTTGGCGGAAACGGAAGCAGGCGCGCGAGATCCAAAAGATATCTCGCAACTCCAGACCCCTTCGCAAAGGAGTGAAACGCCCGTCGCCTCCAAGTTGGGCAATGGTAATCTTCTGTATGGAGGAGTGCTCATCAACGAGCTCGCCCACGAGCTCAAGAACCCGATGGTGACCATCAAGACCTTCGTTCAGCTTTTGGGGGACAGGTTCGATGATGCAGTGTTCCGCAACCGCTTCCGCGAGACGGTGGCCGGCGACATAGAGCGGATGGACGGATTGCTAGAGGCTTTGCTGGATTTCTCCCGGTTCACTCATCCGAGTAACGAGAAGGTTTTCCTCTACGAGGAGCTGCAGCGAGTGGTGGACGAGACTCTTCCGGAATGCAAGAAAAAGGAAGTTACGGTACAATGGGGGAGAAAGGGAGAAACCATAGAGATTTTCGTCGATAAAGATCAGCTTCATTATATAGTGAGAAACGTGCTCCGCGCGGTCCTAGAACAAATTCAGCTGAAGAGCGAGATCCAGGTCGACGTGAAAGGGGAAAGAAGCGTCGCTTTGACCTACGTCCGTGAGGGAGGTCGCTTAAGCCCGCTCACGCATTATCTGGGTCTTTCTCCGACCATGGAAGAAGCGTTACCGCTTCGAATCCTTCTTGGTAAAATGCTTCTCGAGAGGAGCGGGGGAAAGATCAAAGTCAACTATCTTGAAGAAGGAAAAGTTTTGATCGGGATAGAACTCCCTGTTTCTTAAATCGACTTGGATACAGAGAATATGAGTCCATCATCCCTTCTGATTGTTGATGATGAAGCCGGTGTCAGAGAGTCCCTGCGCTTTGTTTTCAACAAAGACTTTCAGATCCGAGAGGCGAAGTCGAGCGAGGAGGCCATCAGAGAGGTCAGGGAAGAAAAGCCCGACGTCATTCTCTTGGATATCCTCATGCCTGGGTCCGATGGCTTGGAGATTCTGAAGCGAATCAAGGCGATCCATCCTGAAGCCCAGGTTATTATGTTGACGGCGCTCAATACGGCCCGCACGGCCTTCACGGCCAAAGAGACCGGCGCCTTCGACTATGTGACAAAGCCGTTTGATGTGGATGCCCTGCGCTTGAGAGTGGACCGA
Source organism: Binatia bacterium (assembly GCA_036004365.1). Taxonomy (GTDB): domain Bacteria; phylum Desulfobacterota; class Binatia; order UBA9968; family UBA9968; genus DP-36. The sequence continues at coordinate 31,460 of DASYRN010000047.1, read as the reverse complement.
GCGCTGGAAAAGATTCAGATGTCCAGAGATCTCGAGCGGCTCAAGGAAGAAGTGGGCCGGAAATACGGGATCGGCAACATCGTCGGAAGGGCTAAGGCGATGCTCGATATCTTTAAGACCGTCAGCATCGTCGCAAGCAAGAAAAGCACGGTTCTGATCACCGGCGAGAGCGGAACCGGAAAGGAGCTCATCGCGCGCGCGATCCATTATAATAGTGAACGACGGAGCAAACCCTTTGTGGTCGTGAATTGCGCGGCGCTGCCGGATACGTTGATTGAGAGCGAGCTTTTTGGTTATGAGAAGGGCGCTTTTACGAATGCCTTCCAGAAAAAGATTGGACATTTCGAGATGGCTCACGGGGGAACCCTGTTTCTCGATGAAATCGGCGAGCTTCATCCACCCACGCAGGCGAAACTCCTTAGGGCGATAGAGACGGAGACCTTTACTCGCCTTGGTGGAATAGAAGAAAGCAAAGTCGACGTACGGGTGATCGCCGCGAGCAACCGTGATCTTGAAAAATCGGCTAAGAACGGAGAGTTCCGTCCCGACCTCTTTTACCGACTCAACGTGGTCTCTTTGCGTCTCCCACCTCTGAGAGAAAGAAAAGAGGACGTCCCACTTCTCCTCGACCATTTTCTCCGGCTCAAGGCCGAAGAACACTCGGTCTCTACCAAGACCGTCGCGCCCGAAGTTGTCGATTTTTTTATTTCCTACCCTTGGCCGGGCAATGTGCGAGAATTGGAAAATCTGATCGAGCGAGTCACGATCTTATCTCCTCGCGAGGCGATCACGCTTCAAGACCTCCCCGAAGGGATGAGGACTCAGGATCATGTCTCCACTTTAAAAGAAGAGGTCCTTAAGGGTTCACGGCCATTGAGCGAAGCCGTCGATGAGTTCGAGCGCGAGGTGATTGTGAAGGCTCTTGAGAAGACTGGTTTTAATCAAACCAAAGCGGCGTCTTTACTCGGCACAAGCAGGAGAATTCTTCGCTACAGGATGGAAAAGCTCAAAATCAGCGAAGAAAATCTAGCTTCCGGCGACACAAAAGTGTCCGAATAGTGGCCAATTATGTCCCCGTTTATCAGTTCGAAAGCGCAATATCTAGTGGTTTTCATCCGAGATTTCAACCAGATATAGTATCTAGAGCCCATCTCCACGCCTAAGCTTAGCCCTCTCTCCGCTGCGGCGCAAAAATCTTTTTAAATCAGCCAGTTAGGCCGATTCGCCTAGTGGCACATACATTGCACCCCAAAAGTTCAAAGATTCTTTTTGGAATGTTTAGAATGTAATGTATGAACAACAAGGCGAATATTCTAGTCGTAGATGATGAGAGAGGTCCGCGAGAATCTCTGATGATGATTCTCAAGCCCTACTACAACGTCTACACGGCGGAAAGAGGCGCCCAAGCTATCGAGCTAGTCAATCAAATCCCGGTTGATCTTATCACGGTGGATCTCAAGATGCCCGGGCTTCCGGGGATTAAGGTTCTCGAGCAGATCAAACAGCAGGATCCGGATATCGAGGCGATCGTTATTACCGGATATGGATCGCTGGATACGGCTGTTCAAGGTATCCGCCTGGGTGCGTTTGACTACATCGATAAGCCCTTCGATGTGAATCACATATTGGCGCTCGTGAAGCGGGCGCTGGAGCGTAGATACGCGAAGCTCAGATTGAAAGAACTCAAATCCAATTTCCTCGCAAACGTCTCCCATGAGCTCCGGACTCCGCTCAGCGTCGTCGTTGGATTCGTCTATCTGCTGCTGAATCAGGTGATCGGGAAGCTCACGGACGAACAACAAAAAGTCCTCGAGAAGGTTTACAGAAATTCCGGAGAGCTGCTGGATCTGATAGACAATGTGCTCTGGATGACTTCCCTCAACGCGGGCGATTTCCTCCTGGGAAAGGATGAGTTTGATGTCGTGCGGATGATCAGGGAAGCGGCCAAAACTTTTGAGGGAGTGATGCAAGAAAAGGAAGTTCAGTTCTCTCTACAGTTGCCGGAGGAAGAACTGCTAATGGTCAGCGATCGCTCGAAAGTGGAAAGAATATTTAAGAATCTTCTCAACAATGCAGTCAAGTTTACCCCGCGCGGTCATATCACCGTAAAGGTTCAGCGATCTGCTGACGGGATGAGTATCGATCTGGAGGTGATCGATACGGGGATAGGGATGGATCAAACGCAGATTGAAACCATGTTCGAGCCTTTTCAGCAAATGGATGGCTCCACGCAGCGCGAGTTTTCCGGTTTGGGTCTCGGCCTCACAGTGGCCCGCCGCTTGACTGAATTTCTCGGAGGAACCCTTCGGGTTCAAAGCCAACCCGGAGCGGGTACCCACGCGATCGTAAGTTTGCCCTATCTCGCCAAGTCTTACACCGACAGTATGCCGGTGGAAGGTATCAGGGCAGCTCATTAATGGTCTCCTAAATTACCCACTCTATGATGACGATTGCAGAAACAGCAAAAACACCTGCCAAAAGAATTCTCGTCGTGGAAGATAACGAGGATAACCGAGACGTCGTTGTTTACCGGCTCAAGTCGATGGGATACGAGATCTTAGAGGCCTCCAACGGCCTGGAAGCTCTAAAGGTTACCGCCCAGTCCAAACCCGACCTCATTTTCATGGATCTGAACATGCCAGTTATGGATGGATGGGAGGCCACGGAGGCTCTGCGCAAGACCGAATGGGGGCGGGAGCTGCCGATTATCGCCTTAACGGCTCATACGGACGAGGAGGACCGACAAAAGGCTTTCCAGGTAGGATGCGATGACTTCGTTGCAAAGCCCGTACTCAATTACCAAGCCATTCAAAAAAAAGTCCAACAGCTCCTTGTTCGCTCTACCGGTTCGGAAGATAGACGCACCCATCCATAAGAAGGCGCGCCGTGCGAGTCAAAGCCGCCTTGGTGAGTCGGAGATCGCCGTTTTTCTTCTCTATTTCCATTTCCACCTGGATTGTGCCTGAAGGATGGCCGATTCTGACCGCAGCAGGATTGCCGGGCTGGGACTCGCGATAAATTTCGTTCACAACTGTTCCCTCGATCTTGGCGGCGGCGCCGAGGCAGACCGCTCCGGTCACAGCATAGGCCTTATGCAGCTTCTGAAGCGCGGTCATGCGCGCCACAATATCCACTTCCGCTGCCTCGACCTTGCCTCTGGGAGTTCCATAGGACACCGGCGGAGAAACCAAAGCGATCTTTGGGACGCCCGGGCTCTTTTGGGTCGCCTCATCTTTTTTGGCAATCCCCATAATCTCGGCAACGACGGAACGGATCTCCTCACACTTCTTGAGAAGCCCGCTGTTATCGGCGATCTCCTCCATCGTTTCATTTCCCTTGAGACCCAAATCCGTGGCCCGAACAAAAACGAAAGGATTGGCTGCATCCACCATGGAGACGGTGAGCATTCCTACAGTTGGAAATTTGATCTCCTCCTTGACTTTCCCTGTGGGCAGAAGCTTCCCCGTCACGGCGCCGCCGGAGTCGAGGAAGTCCAGGAGAATCTTGGAGCCCGCTCCCGGAACGCCGTCGATGCGGAAGTTGCCGTCGCTGACAAATTCGCCGTTCCGCACGAGAAATTCGGCGACGATAATTTTTTTTGTGTTGGTGTTGTAGATCCGAACCTTGGTGATCGGTTCCCTGGGTTCAATCAGGCCGCGCAGCAGAGCGAAAGGGCCGACAGCGGCCGAAGTATTTCCGCAGTTGCCGGTGTAATCGATCACGGGAGAGACAATGCCAACATAACCGAACGTATAATTGATGTCTGTATTGGGAATAGTGGGGGGACCGATATAGGCAACCTTGCTTGTTAAAGGATCAGCTCCGCCTAGCCCATCGATCTGTCTTATGTCAGGACTACCGAAAGTGGCGAGAATGAGCTCATCTCTTTCCTGGGGGTCGTGAGGCAGGTCTCTTTCCATGAAGAAAATGGGCTTGCTTGTCCCTCCTCGGTAAATCGCGCATGACAGCTTCATGGTTTCCTTTACAGACCGTTGAAAAAGGCTCATTTGATTCGTTGCGCTCAATCACCTCGCTCCAACGTACTGCGCAAGTACGCCTTCGCTCGTCGATCTTTCGCGCGCCTTGCAACTGAGACCTTTTTGACCGGTCCGAACACAGGCTTTTTCAACAGCCTTTTCCTTAACGCTCGAAGGTCTTGCTCACTCAGCGATCAACACCGCATCCATTTTGTCTATTTCTTTGAGCCTAACCTTGACCTCGCCCTTAGCTGGCGGTTTTATTTTCTTCCCGACAAAATTTGCCGCTATCGGAAACTCACGTCCTCCTCTATCGATCAATACGGCCAGATGGATGATCCTGGGACGTCCCAAGTCGATCAGGTGATCTACCGCCGCCCGTACCGTCCGTCCGGTGTTTAAGACGTCGTCCACGAGAATAATCGTTTTGTTGTTGATGTCAAACGGGATGCGCGTATGGTCTACCTTGCCATCCGGCAGAAGTGTATTTAAGTCGTCCCGGTAGAGAGTCACATCCATTTCACCGAGAGGAATCTCTTTGTTCTTCTGCTTTTTTAGCATTCCGCAGAGCCTTTTGGCCAAATAGAGTCCCCGGGTTCTGATCCCGATGAAGGCGAGATGGTCAACGGTCTTATGTTCCTCTAGGATATTCTTGCACAACCGCTCGAGGCTTCTCTTAATCTGTTGACTGCTCAAGATCGGGATTTCTCTGGCTTTAGTCTTCATTGGCGATACGAAACATCGTCTCCGTCAGAAGCTGGGTGCCGAGGCAGATTTCCTCGGGGTCGGTCCATTCCGAAGGGCTGTGACTGATTCCGCTGCGGCTCGGCACGAAGATCATGCCAGCACGTGTTATTTTGGCCATTTGCATGGCATCATGTCCGGCTCCGGAGGGCATGATCTCATACGGTATATTCTTCTTTTCGCAGCTCTCTTTGATCAGAAGGAGCAGGGATTTATCCAAATCCACGGGAAGCTCGTTGCGAATCGGCAAAATGTCGACGGAGATGCCTCTGGCACGAGCTATTTGCTGCGCCCTGTCCATGACCCCGCCGGCTACGCGTTCTTTAGAACTGGCAGAGATGCTCCTTATATCGACCGACAGTTCGGCCTTTCCCGGTATAGCATTGATCACACCTGGCTCTATCTTTAACGCGCCCACCGTCCCGACGACTCTACCTTGCTCCATGGGAGAGAATTCAAGAGCTGCTTCTTCAATATAGGTGATGAGCTTAGCGGCGGCGACCAATGCATCCTTGCGCATCTCCATGGGTGTCGTCCCGGAATGGTCAGCTTGTCCTGTGAAGATTACCTTGAAGCGAGTCGGTGCCGCTATGGAGGTTACGAGACCGATCTTTTTATTCTTCGCCTCCAAGATTGGCCCTTGCTCTATGTGAAGCTCCAAATAGGCCTTAAGGGTTGAAGATTCGCGTTTGAGCGAAGCCAAATTGTGCCGATAGATACCCATGCTGGCAAGGACGTCTTCCAGCCTTGTCCCGTGAGCATCTACCGCGTTGGCGAGGTCCTCGCTCTTGACCTCACCTGCAATCAGGCTGCTCCCGAGGGTGGAAAAGCCAAATCGACTAGATTCCTCCCCGACAAAGCACACAACCTCCAAGGGGCAGATGAGCGGAACCTTGTTTTCTTTGAGAGTCCTTACCGCTTCCAGTGCGCCGATGACACCGACGGGCCCATCGAACTTACCGCCCTGAACGACCGTATCCAGATGCGAGCCCGCGAGGACAGCGGGGGCTTGCGGGTTCGCTCCGTTCAAGCGACCAAAAATGTTTCCGATCCGATCGACATGAACCTTCAGCCCGGCCTGATTCATAAGATGAATCAACAGTTGCCTAGCTCTTAGCTCTTTGACGGAAAAGACAAGGCGGGTCACGGCCCCGCGGTCACCAAGGCCGATTCTCGATATGCCATTGAGGTCATGAAGGAGTCGTTCTTTATTGATGCTGATTCCGAGCTCTTCCCGGAGCATAACGATGAGGCATTTTATCAGCTTTCTAGGAGGCATTAAACCTTCCGTCTGGAAGATGGCTGCCGTTTAAGTTGTTCGGCTAAATAAACTGGCAAACCCGGCACGTGTGTGTTATAGGGTTGCGTGAAATCCTCAAGCCGAAAGCTTTCCGATGGGAAACGACTCCAGAATCATCGCTGAAGCGCTGCTGAACACGGGCTCGATCCAGGTTTATCGAGATCGTCCCTTCGTTTTCGTGTCTGGCAGGCTTTCGCCAGTCTATATCGACTGTAGGAAAGTGCTTTCCTTTTCTGAGGCGAGAGACGCCATTGTCCAGCAACTGGCTGAGAAGCTCGAACGCGATATCGGACTCGATCATATCGATGTGATCGCCGGTGGCGAGACGGCCGGCATTCCCTATGCGGCTTTCGTTTCTGATCGAGTGAAAAAGCCGATGATCTACGTTCGCAAGAATCCTAAGGGTTATGGCCAAACCAAACAAATTGAAGGCATTTTAAGCCCGCGACAGCGCGTGCTCTTGGTCGAAGACCTGATCACCGACGGGTTGAGTAAGGTTCGATTCAACATCGGAATCCGCGCCGAGGGCGCCCGAATCACCCATTGTCTTTGTATCTTCGAATACGGCTCAGAGCGGCTGAATCTCCACGAAGGGAGAGACACCCTTGCCAAGCACGGCATCGAGCTTCACACCTTGGCGAATTGGGATGATGTGCTCGATGTTGGAATCAGCAAACAATGCTTTACTCGGGAGGCGAGCCAGCAGATTTTGGATTTCCTCAGAGATCCGCAAAGCTGGGGCCGCAAGATGGGTTTCGAATGATGGCAGAGACGCTCGATGCAGTCAGACATTTCTACCTCGCTAGATTCCTCCCTTTTAAATGTTCAAACAGAACCACTTCAACAAAATTTATCGCGTCAAGACGCCAAGGCGCAAAGAAAAAGATCTTCCTATTTCTCCGAACTTGGCATCCTTTGCGTTTTTGCGCGAGATATATTGCCAAGCGTCCTGACAAAAAATTTCATCAGCCCAAAGTTTCAATTATCTTTGGCTAGAATTGAACCAGCAGAAGACCATAATTTCTAAGCCGCTTTTGTCCTGCCTTTTTGAATTGCCCAGTAAACCCGCTCCGGGGTCAGCGGAAGATCGTGGATCCTGACTCCCAAGGCATCGGCTACTGCGTTACCGATAGCCGCGGGCGTCGGTGCCAGTCCGGGTTCGCCCAACCCTTTGGCTCCGTAGGGCCCCTCTGGCTCTGCGCATTCAACAATGATCGGAATGATCTGTGGGAGGTCCAAAGAGGTCACGAGGTGATAATCCAAAAAGGAAGGATTGCGCACTTTCCCTTGATCATCCACGACGAGGTGCTCATGAAGCGCGGAGCCGATTCCCATTGCCAGTCCTCCCTCAATCTGGGCCACGCAATTAAGTGGGTTGATAGCCCGTCCGACGTCGTGCGCCGCAGACATCCGCAGGATGCGTATTCTCCCGGTGTCTTCGTCGACCGAGACTTCGGCCGCCTGGGTGGCATACATGTAAAACGCCGAGGCATGCTCACTGTGTCCGGTTTCCAGGTCCAGGTCCTTCCCGATTTCATACGTGTAAGAGTTATCTGCTCTCAAAACCCCGGCCGAGCCCATCTTTCTTCGTATCACCTCGCCGATCGTGAGAAATATTCCGGGATTGTCTTTGAGATATATTTTGCCGTCTGAAAAAGTCAGATCCGCTCTTTCCGCTTCGAGCATGGGAGCGGCCATGAGGGCGATTTTTTCCCGCGCGTCGATAGCGGCCTGCCGCACGGCGTTGCCCATGTGATAGGTACTGCGGCTCGAGGTCGTGGAAGCATCGAACGGGATGACATCGGTGTCCAAGGGATGCATGCGTACCTTGTCTATCGGAACAGTCAACTCTTCCGCCGCGACCTGTGAGAGAATCGTGCTGCATCCCTGGCCGATTTCCACCGTTCCCGCAAGAATCGTGACCTCTCCTTTGGCGTTGATGGTGACTCCCGCCTGGGATGTGGTTGGGGTCCGGGTAGGCTTTTGAATGCAGGCGAACCCTTTTCCGACCCTTAGGCCATTGGAATCGCGAGCGCGTGAACTCTTCTTTCCCCATTCGATCGCCGCGGCCGCCTTCATCAAGGTCTCTTTGAGTCCTACGGCATGAAGTTTCTCTCCCCAATAAGAGGTGTCTCCTTCCACAAAGACATTTTTCAGGCGCAACTCCAGTGCGTCCATGCCGAGCCGAAGGGCCAATTCGTCCATGTGCTGCTCGCAGGCCCATGCCCCCTGAGGGATTCCGTAGCCCCGGAACGATCCGGCGACAGGTTTGTTGGTATAGACCGCATAACCGTCGACCTTAACGTGAGGAATGCGATATGGGCCAGGCGCCGGCAGGCTGCCGCGGATGCAGACCGTTGGGCTTTTTTCCGCATAGGCTCCGGCTCCCCAAAAGATCGTCATCTGCCGTGCCTGTAAGGCGCCATCCTTTTTGATGCCGGTTTTGACGTAAACCACCGCCTCGTGTCGAGTTAAGGTCGATACAAAAGTCTCCTCCCGGTTGAATTTCACGCGCACCGGCCTGCCGCGCGTGTGGTAGGCTAGCGCGACTGCGACAGGCTCCACTTTGAGACCCCCCTTGGATCCGAAGCCTCCGCCTTGGAGCGGGTTGATGAAGCGAATCTTTTCCTTTGGCAGTCCCAAGGCTTCCGACATCTCGTGCAGGGCTCGGAAGGGAGCATCATTGGCTACCCAGAGCGTTACTCGGCCGGTCTCCGGGTCTACTTGAGCATGAGAGGAATGGGGTTCCATGGCCGCATGTTGGATTATCGGAACAAAGTAGCGTTCTTCCAGTATGAGATCCGATTCGCGAAAGCCCTTTTCGACATCGCCAGTTCGAAGCTTAAAGTGTTCACAGACATTGGGCATATCCGTAGGAGTGACGACAAATTCCATTTTTCTGTAGCTGGCAAAGTCTTCATGGATTGGTACGGCTCCAGGTTTGCAAGCCTCCTCCGGGTCCATATAGGCCGGCAGATCTTCGTACTCTACTTCGATGAGTTTTACCGCAGCTTGAGCCAAGTCCTCGTCCTCCGCCGCGACTGCCGCTACAGGCTCGCCGATGTAACGGACCTTGTCTTGAGCAAGAAAGGGTTTGTCCCTGATCGATTCCCCATGGATCCAAGCGGCATCCTTTCCTGTGACGACTGCGTGGACACCGGGGAGCTTTTTGGCCTTTTCGATATCGATCCGCTTGATCTTCGCGTGGGGCTTTGGACTGAAGAGGACCTTCCCGTAAAGCATGTTAGGGAGGACAAGGTCGTAGCCATAAATGGCCTCTCCCGTAACTTTCTCCTCTGCATCAACCCGGGTGACCGGTTGGCCGACGTAAGTGAGCGGAGAGGATTGATCGCCGAGCGCCATATTCTATCCTCGATCCTCTATCGATTTTTGGGTACTCCTGAGTTCAGCCGCCGCGTCCTGAACGGCCTCAACTATCTTAACGTAGCCGGTACAGCGACAAAGGTTGCCTGACAACGCGAAGCGGATCTCTTCTTCGTTGGGGTTTGGATTTTCATCCAACAAAGCCTTGATCATCACCAGCATCCCCGGAGTGCAATAGCCGCACTGCGCTCCTCCATCTTTAATGAAGGCCTTTTGAATCGGATGGAGCTCCGGACCGATCTTCAAACCTTCGATAGTGACGATCTCCGCGCCGTCGAGTTCGCCGGAAAAAATGAGGCAGGAATTGACCGGCTGGCCGTTGAGCAGTACCGTGCAGGCGCCACAATCGCCGGTGCCGCAGCCTTCCTTGGTTCCCGTAAGCCCGATCTCGTCACGCAACAGATCGAGGAGGAGGCGGTGCGCCGGAATCTCAAGAGTCATATTTTTGCCATTCAAACTTATCTGAATTATTTTCTTCATGCTTGCTCTTGCGGTAAAGACGAAATATCGGAACAAGGGAACAATGTAGTCAAAGCCCATAACTCCAGCGCTCCACCACTCCATGACTCCATTTTTAGTATCTCCTATCTCTTCGCTCCAGCCAAGTAGTCGGCCGCCAGCGCTCTGAGGCGGCATTGAGCAGCGCCCGCGTGGTATTCACCCGGACCATTTCCCTCCGGTACTCGGCCGAAGATCTCACATCGCTGATCGGCTTGGATTCCTTCGCTGCCGTTTCGCCAGCTTGCGCCGCAAGCTCTTCGGTCAGGACTTGACCCGCCAGGACCGCCTCCGCATTTCGCGCCCGCAGAGGCGTTGGCGCGACGGCTCCAAGGACAATGCGCGCATGTTCGACTCTTCTATTTTTGTCCAGTACTAGAGCGACGGCCACGCCGACGTAGGCGAGATCCATCATCTCTCTCGGTGAAAATTTGATGTATTCGCCGCGCAGAGATGTGGGATGGGCCGGGATGATCAGTTCAGTTAAGATTTCGTCCGGTTTCAAAATCGTCTTACCGGGACCCACGAAGAATTCTTCAAGTCGCACGGTTCTCTCGTTGCTTTCACCGGAGATACGGACGTCTGTATCCAGCGCGAGCAAGGCCGGGGCGGTATCCGCGGAAGGGGTCGCATTGGCCATATTGCCCCCGATAGTGGCGCGATTTTGGATCTGAATCGATCCCACCTCCGCCGCGCTTTGAGCCAAGAAAGGATAGCTTTTCTGGATCAGTGGAGAGATCTCGACCTCTCGCATCGTTGTCAAAGCGCCAATGCTCAAAGAGCCATCGGCATTCTCACGAATACCGCTCATAGAGGGAATACGCTTAAGGTCTACTATATAGCGCGGCACCCATCCCTTTTCTTTGATTGCGATGACTAGATCAGTGCCGCCGGCCAAGAAGTGACCTCCGGGCCCATTTTTGTTAACGATTTGACAAGCCTCTTGGATAGATGTGGGCTGGTATATCTCTAAAGATTCAGGCCTCTTCATATCAGTGCTGAGCAATGAGGACTGAGTACCGAGCAGAAAAATTCTCAGTCCTCAGCACTCGTTACTCAGTCCTTATAAAATCGGTCGCTGGAGTTTGCCGATCGGTTTGCCGACGGGCTCTCCTTCGCGCATCTGGACATGGCCCCGGACAATCGTGTAAACCGGCATGCCCTTGACCCTCCAGCCATGCCAAGGGCTGGGCTTATTCTTGCTATGCAACTTGTTGACGTCGATCGCGCCTTCCTTGTCCATATCGACCACGGTTACGTCTCCGTCCGATCCCAGACGAATCGCTCCCTTCCTCGGATAGATCTGCCAGACCTTGGCGGGATTCTCCGAGGCGACTTTGACATAATGGTTCAGTGTCATTCTTCCTTTGTTGATCTCAGTCAGCATTAGGGGGACGCCGGTCTCGACTCCGCAGAATCCCGAAATGCAATCCCAAATAGCCGGCTTGGTTAGATTTCCTTTGATGTCACATCCCTTTTCTTCCAGCGTGTGCGGAGAGTGATCCGTCGCGATGGAATCTACGTAGCCTTTAAGCAAACCGTCCCACAGGACCTCCGCGTGGTCTTTCGTTCGCACAGGCGGATTCATTTTAAGAAGCGGCCCGACCTGCGCCATATCCTTAGGTTCTCTCAAGAGGTAATGAGGCCCAGTTTCGGCCGTCACTCGCAGGCCTCGAGCCTTAGCGTCACGCACGAGCCACGCTGCCTGCTTAGAACTCATATGGTAGACGTGGAGCTTGGTTTTAAAAGTTTCAGCGAAGAAGATGGCATGGTGAACGGACTCGGATTCGCAGATATCGGGCCTTGAGGCCTCCCAGTAAACCGGATCATTCTTACCTTCGGCCTTAAGTTTGTTCGTGTAATAAGCCATGATCTGGCGGTTTTCGGCGTGGATGCCGAGCGGCAGTTGGGACTTGGCGATTAAGTCAAAAACCTCTAGGCACATGCCGTCGTCAGGAAAGGGCAGGTTGCCAATCGTCTCGCCGAAAAAGATCTTGTAGCCGATAACTCCGGCCTCCTTCATAGGCAGGATCTGACCCGCATTGGTTTGAACCACAACTCCGAAAAATGCGTAATCGGAGAGGAACTTTCCCTCGGCGAATTTTATTTTTTCTTTAACTTTTTCCGCGTCCGCCGTCGGAGGATTCACATTGGGCATGTCCATGACCATGGTGATTCCTCCGCTGATTGCCGCCGTGGAGCCCGTGGTAAAGTCCTCTTTGTAGCCTAGTCCCGGTTCCCGAAAGTGAACATGGCCGTCGATCAGACCGGGGAGGATATGTCTCCCTTTGACGTCGATTTCCTCTTTGCCCTGGGGCAAAGTATCATCCGTACCGATCGCAACAAACTTTTCGTCTTTGATCGCCACCCCGCCTTTGAAGGTTGCTTCGGGCGTCACCACCCATCCGTTCTTAATGACTAAATCGGCACTCATGAATCCTCCTCTTTGAGTCTGCTATTTATGATAGGTCTCGGATTCGATGACGTGGAAATCACGAATCTCTTTTCTCTGTCTTAAATCCGCCAGGACGTTCTTTTTTCCTTGCTGAATGTGCTTTCGGACAATTGTGACCGCCTCTTGGATGTTCCTTCTCTGCATCGCTTCCAAGAGTCGCATGTGCTCTTGGTGGGCGATGACTCCCCGCGTCGGGTCGTAGAGCGCATCGGTCTTCCTTTTGAAGATGATCCGTTCAAAGACTTGCCGGAGGGTTTTTTTCAGCGTTTCGTTGGCCGCGATTTCCGCTATCTCAAGATGGATATTCTGATCGTAAATGAGCCGTTCCCGAGTGAAGCGTTTCTGGATGTCGCGGCCATAAACATCCATTTTTTTGCGCAGTCTGTCCAACCCTCCCGTGTCGAGCTTTTCCATAGCTTTTTCAACGGCGAAGCCCTCCAGCGCCTCTCTCAATTCATAGAGTTCCTCCGCCTCTTGCATTCCAATCTCTTTACATATAAAACCCCGATTCGGCAGAAGGGAGGCATACCCTTCCTGGACCAGACGAGTCAGCGCTTCGCGCACCGGCGTTCTGCTGACTCCGAGCCGTTCACTGAGTTCCTGGTGATGAAGTTTTTGGCCCGGCATGATCTCATTGCGCAGGATCAGGGCCTTGATCTCCTGGTAAACCCGTGACGAGAGATTTTCGATGCCTCGTGCTCTGAATTTTCTTAACGGCTGGGCCATGTGGCGGAAAATTTGTTATGAAAAAGTTTATGCAACAATTCGACCTCGGAACCTATCCCATGCTTGCTGGGTTGTCAAGAAAGTCTCTGTAAACTTGAAATGATAAAGGTATGTGTGAAAAGATGACCTTCGCGGGAGAGGTTTCTATTTAGACGCGTAAATCAAGGAGGTTATGGTGGCAACGAAATTACAGGCAATCGGATTACGGATGGAATACTACCAACCCCGAACCGGCGGCAGACTCTTGGCATTGGATAATGTCAATCTCTCTGTCGAGGATGGAGAATTCGTTACCATTGTAGGTCCAAGCGGTTGTGGCAAGACGACTTTTATTAATATCACGGACGGATTGCTTAAACCGACCGCGGGAAAAATTGTCCTTGATGGGAAGGAAGTCGAGGGACCCGGGACGGACCGGGCGATGGTCTTCCAGGACCCCTGTTTGCTCCCTTGGAGGACGGTTTTTAAGAACGTTATTTACGGTTTGGAGTGCCGCGGGCTTGATGGACAGCCAGAAAGAGAGCGGGCGCTCAATTTTATCAAGCTCGTGGGCCTCGCCGGGTTTGAAGACCACTATCCGCATGAGCTCTCGGGGGGCATGCAGCAGCGATGCAATTTGGCGCGCGCGCTGACCGTGGATCCCGAAATCCTGATCATGGATGAGCCCTTTGCCGCGTTGGATGCGCAAACCAGGGAGATTATGCAGATGGAATTGCTGCGGATCTGGAATGCCGCTAAAAAAACGGTTCTCTTTATTACTCACCAAATCAACGAGGCGATCTACTTGGCGGATCGGCTCATCATTTTTGGAGCTCGTCCCGGCAGGGTAAAGGATGTCGTGAAGATCGACATACCGCGCCCCCGTCAACTTGCAGCCAAGCGAGACAAGAAGTTTTTGGAGTATGAAGACTATGTGTGGAGCCACATCGAGGAAGAGGTTAAGAAAACGATGCTGGCCGACCAGGTAATTCACAACATCGATGCCTAAAAATCTGGAGAGATTCAGGTGAGATTGTTTTTCAATTCTCAGACCCTGATTCTCGCCGGTTGCTCTCTCTTTGTTCTCTATCTCGCTGGAATTCCTTTGCTCATGCTTCTCTATGGGAGCTTTCGAAGCGCGCCCATAGGAGAGCCTGGCGCAGCCTACACGATACAAAACTACGTCAAGGCCTATTTCGACCGGGAATTCTATCTCCTTTTCTGGAACTCTCTTAAGTACGCTATCGGAACGTGCGTCATCTCGTTTCTCATCGGGACCTATCTCGCCTGGATGAGCGAGCGGACCAATACCCCTTTTAAGAAGGTGTTCGTGGTGATGGCTCTGATCCCGTTCATCATTCCCGGGATACTTAGCACCATTGCCTGGATTCTTCTTCTTAGCCCAAAGATCGGCTTGATCAATTTAGTCGTGAAGCAGCTTTTGGGATTGGAAGCGGCCCCTTTCAACATCTATTCCATATGGGGCATGATCTGGGCCGAAGCGATACACCTTTATCCTTTGGTGTTCCTTCTCATGTCCGCAGCGTTTCGGAACATGGACACTTCCCTGGAAGAAGCAGCCTTGACCGCAGGGTCGAGCACGTTCACGACCTTCATGAGAGTGACCCTTCCGCTTATGCGGCCCGCAATGGTCAGCGTGATGCTGGTTATGTTTATCCGTGGCATTGAGGCCTTTGAGGTTCCAGCCCTGGTTGGAGTTCCGGCGAAGATATCCGTCTTTACCACCAAGATATTTCTCGCGATCCACCAGTTCCCGTCGGACTTCGGCTTGGCCGGAGCCTATGCCGTCACGCTCCTAGCGATCAGCACGGCGGGTGTCTTGATCTATCAGAGGATCACTCGAGGAGAAGAGAGATATGCGACGGTAACCGGGAAGGGCTATCGCCCGCGCGTTATCGATTTGGGTCCGTGGAAATACGCGACCTGCGCCAGCGCGTTCGTTATTTTTTTCCTCGCAGTCGTTCTCCCGGTATTTGTTCTTCTATGGTCTTCCTTCATCCCGTACTACGGGATTCCGTCACGCGAGTTAATGGACAAGCTCACGCTTTCCAACTACAAGTATATCCTCAATTATCCGTTGGCTATCACGGCTTTCAAAAATAGTTTTTATCTCTCCGTTGGCTCGGCAACCCTGGTGATGCTGCTGACCTCGGTGATCGCCTGGATAACGGTCAAATCCAAGCTGCCCGGCAGAGTCTTTCTTGATAATTTGACTTTTATTCCGATCGCTATGCCCGGCATTGTTTTGGGGGTGAGCCTGATCTGGGTCTACCTGACCTTGCCCATCCCCATCTATGGGACCATTTGGGTTTTGCTGCTCGCTTATATGACGAAATTCATGCCGTACGGCATCCGCGCCGCCTCGGCTTCCATGATCCAGATCAACAAAGAACTGGAGGAGGCTTCGTTGACCAGTGGCGGTACCTGGTTTCAGACTTTTAGAAAGGTTATTCTCCCGCTGCTCATGCCCGGCTTCGTGGCGGGTTGGATCTACATAAGCATTATTGCTCTCAGGGAGCTTTCCACATCGATCTTGCTTTATTCCTATAACAGCACCGTCCTCTCGATTATGGCTTTTGACCTTTGGGAAGGGGGCCAGTACACTTACGTTTGCGCTCTCGGGGTCTTGATGGTTCTCTTGTTGGTTGCAATGGCTTATACTGCGCGTAAACTCGGGGCCAAGATAGGGATCGCGGAGTAAAAAGGGGAGAAAACGGGGCTGTGATGGCAGAGAAGAAGCAAATGGTTCAAATCGACTCGCTGGAGAAATATTTCGGCGAGGACAAGGATAGGGTCCACGTTCTGAAAGGTATCTCGCTCCAGGTCCCCGAAGGCTCGCTCTATACCTTTCTGGGTCCCAGCGGCTGCGGAAAAACGACAACGTTGAGATGTGTGGCCGGATTGGAAAGACCTGACGGAGGAAAGATTAGCATCAACAGCCAAGCCGTATTTGCCTCGGGAGAGCGAGTGTATGTCCCCACCAATAAGCGGCCCATCGGAATGGTTTTTCAATCCTACGCCATCTGGCCCCACATGACGGTTTTCGAAAATGTGGCCTATCCGCTCACGATTCAGCGCCGTCCCAAGGCCGAGATCAAGAAGAGAGTAGAAGACGTATTGAGAATAGTCGGTCTTCAAGGTCTGGAGGACCGCCCGGCGCCAAAGCTCTCCGGTGGTCAGCAACAGCGCGTTGCTTTTGCCCGAGCCCTGGTGAACCAGCCCAAAGTCATGCTCCTGGACGAGCCCTTGAGTAATCTGGATGCCAAGCTGAGAGAGCAGATGCGTTTTGAGATCAAGGCGCTTCAAAGGCGGGTCAACATCACGACGATTTACGTGACGCATGATCAGGCCGAAGCGCTCGCCATCTCCGATCAGATAGCGGTGATGCATGGCGGAAAATTGATCGAGGTGGGTTCACCGCACGAACTCTACTCTCGGCCCAAGAGAAAATTTACCGCCACCTTTTTGGGGCTTACGAATCTCATTGAGGGAAAAGTGCTCGAGCTCGGAGGAGATTCCAAACCCGGCCGAGTGGAGACCAAGAGGGGCGTGTTTTCTTTCGTCCCTTCGACCCACCTAGATCGGAATCAGTCTATAGTCGTATCGATTCGTCCTGAGCACATCCAGGTTCATAAGCAGAAGCCCGAAGGGCTCGAGAACGTAGTGGAGGGGACCGTGAAAGAGTCGATCTTTATGGGAGATGCTTATCATTGCCAGATTGCGGTGGGGGATTCGCTGCTCCGAGTTCATACCCATCCTTTCCTCAGCATGAATGCGGGGGAGAAGGTCTACCTCCATCTTGACCCGCGCAGCTGCAACGGCCTACCAGCGGATGATACAGAAGGAATGGATGAATCGATGTTGGGAGCTTGATCCAATTTTAGATTGAACAACGATCGAGGGCGGCGCCAGCTTGGACTTGAGGACGAGTAAGGATGCAACTGTGTGAGAAATCTATTTAGGGAGGAATAGACAATGACTGCCTTAGAAGCCAGGAAGTTTGCCGAGAAGGAGATCAAGGCCGGAAGGACCCCGACCTATAGTGATCTCCGTGACTGGTTGGAGATTGTCGACAGCTTAGGTGAGCTCAAGATTGTGGAGGGCGTGGATTGGAACCTTGAAATGGGGACCCTCGCGGAGCTCATCGCGCACGAGAGCAAGGGCTCCGTACATGCGGTTCTCTTCGACAATATCAAGGACTATCCCAAGGGGTACCGCGCCCTTTTTGCCCAGAACGCTTCTTTCAAGAGGATGGCTCTGAATCTCGGCTTGCCGCTTGATCTCGACGGGTTGGACCTGGTTCGTGCCTTTCGCCAGAAGCTTGCGGGTCACAAGCCGATTCCTCACAAGGTCGTCAAGAAAGGGCCGATTCTTGAGAACGTCCTCAAAGGAAACGACATTAACCTTCTCAAGTTCCCGGTTCCTTTCATGCACGAACTCGACGGCGGCCGCTACATCGGCACTGCCTGTCTAGTCATTACAAAAGATCCAGAGGAGGGTTGGGTCAACTTCGGCGCTTATAGAGGAATGGTTCAGGATAAGAACAGCATGACGCTTTACATTTCGCCGGGAAAGCACGGCGCCATCCAACGGCGCAAGTGGTTCGAGCAGGGAAAACCCTGCCCGGTTATCGTCTCCGTGGGCCAAGATCCGATTCTCTTCATGGCCTCCGGCAACGAGATCGACTACGGTGTCTCGGAGTTCGACTATGCCGGCGGGCTCAAAGGGGGGCCCATTGAAGTGATCCATGGTGAAGTAACCGGCCTTCCATTCCCGGCCCAAGCGGAGATCGTCATCGAAGGCTTCCTGAAGCCCGACGATGTCCTTAAGGAGGGGCCGTTCGGGGAATGGACCGGCTATTATGCAAGCTCGACTCGCCCTGAGCCCGTCATCCGAGTCGAGAGAATTTATCATCGGAACGAGCCAATCCTCTGCTGCGCCCGGCCCG
This sequence comes from Binatia bacterium, assembly GCA_036004365.1. Taxonomy (GTDB): domain Bacteria; phylum Desulfobacterota; class Binatia; order UBA9968; family UBA9968; genus DP-36. The sequence continues at coordinate 13,428 of DASYRN010000047.1, read as the reverse complement.
GCAGACCGCCGTCGGATTATTCTCTGGCAAAGTGCTTTGTCAAATCGGCACTGATCTGGGATCAGGTCGAAAGAGCCGGAGTGCCGGACGTCAAAGGCGTCTGGTGCCACGAGGCCGGAGGCGGTAGGCTGCTCAATATCATTTCGATCAAGCAGCGTTATCCGGGACATGCGCGCCAGGCGATGCTAGCGGCGTCGCAGGTTCACGCCGGAGCCTATCTCGGCCGCTACGTGATCGTAGTCGACGAAGACATCGATCCAACGAACACCTTTGATGTACTTTGGGCGCTGTCAACCCGCTCGGATCCGGTCGAGTCGATCGAAATTTTGCGCCGGTGCTGGAGCGGCCCTCTTGATCCACGAATTCAGCCGGGGAAGAAGGGTTTTAACTCCCGCGCGGTCATCGATGCCTGCCGTCCGTTCGAGTGGATGAAGGACTTTCCGCCCGTGGCGGAGTCCAGTCCGGAACTCAAGGACAAAGTCCGCAAGAAATGGAAGAGCGTCATTGAAGGTTGATGCCCGATCGGCAGCGTAAGTTCATCGGGCAGAATGTTCCCCGCATCGACGGGATTGAGAAGGTAACCGGAAAGGCCAAATTCACCGGTGACCTTCTTATCCCGGGCATGCTCCACGGCAAGATCCTCCGCAGCCTTTATCCCCACGCGCGCATCAGCCGCATGGACACCTCGAAAGCTCAGGCTTTTCCAGGTGTAGTCGCGGTCCTCACCGCAACAGACATCTCGGATCTCGCTGCCTACTACAACGGCCGTCCGCTCATCGCCATTCAAAAAGTCCGTTATGTCGGAGAGCCCGTTGCCGCTGTAGCGGCTATAGATGAGCGGAGCGCGCACGAGGCGCTCTCCTTGATCCAGGTCGATTACGAGGAGCTTCCCACCGCCGTCGGCCTGGATGCGGCGCTGAAAAAAGAGGCGGCGCTGATACACAAGGAGGCCCCAGGCAATATCTGCAGCCATGAACATGTGGAAAAGGGAAACGTCGAGGGAGGATTTGCGGAATCTGACGAGATCTTTGAGGATACCTTCACCTTTCCCATGGTCTATCACTATGCTATGGAGCCGCACTCCGTGATAGCGGATTTCGATGACGAAAAAATAACCGTTTGGTCCTCGGCGCAGCATCCCTTCCAGGTCCGCGCGGACATCGCCAGGATTTTCGGCGTCTCCTTGAGCAACGTGCGAATGGTCATCTCCTATTTGGGAGGTGGTTTCGGCAGCAAGTCCTACACGAAGGTTGAGCCTTTGGTCGTCGCGCTTGCGCGCAAGGCGAAGAGGCCGGTTAAGATTTGCCTCTCAGTTTCCGAAGCGATGGTGACTGTCCGCCGCCATGCGGCCAAAATACGATTGAAGACCGGCGTGAAAAAAGACGGTACGCTGGTGGCGCGCGAGGCTGAGATTTACCTCGACACGGGCGGCTATGCGGACAACGGGCCGCAGGTCGCTGTCCGGGCGGCGACAAGGGTTCTCGGTCCTTACAGGATTCCCCATATCCGCAGCGATGCCTACGCCGTCTATACGAACGCCGGCGGAGCCGGATCTTTTCGGGCCATCGGCGCCCCCCAGACAATCTTCGCCTCAGAGTCGCAGTTGGATACCATCGCCTCAAAGTTGGGCATCGATCCGGCGGAGCTGAGGTTCAAGAATCTTCTCAAGCGGGGAGAGGAGCTTCGGCCGAAGCTGCGTGGTATGGATGCAGATCTCGCCTCGGCTCTCAAGAAGCTCGTCAAGGCGAGCCAATGGAAAAAGCGGTCGAAAAGAAAAAAAAGTCCTATGGGATTGGCTCTTGGGGCGACCAACGCGGGTGCCACGCCGATCTCCGTGGCGATGATCCGGCTCCAGTCCGATGGCACAGTCAATGTTCTTGCCGGCAGCACGGAGATGGGGCAGGGGGTAAGGACCGTACTCTCGCAAATCATCGGGGAGGAGTTGGGTCTCCCGCTTGAGTCGATTCGATTGACCGGCGCAGATACCCAGGTGACTCCCTATGACAGCTCCACCGGATCGAGCCGCTCCACCACGGTAATGGGACTTGCGATTCAAAAGGCTGCGCAAGATTTAAAGAGGCAGCTTGTAAAAATAGGCGCTGAGATTGTCGGGGTCAGGCCGAGCCAGATCCGACTGCAAGAAGGGGGTTTGGTCTGCGGCGAGGCGAAGCTCTCGTTTGCAGAGGCGCTGGCGCGCCGCTTCGGCAGCCCGGCAGGAGAGCTGATCGGCCATGGCGAGGTGGGCCATGAAATCACCGGCTCGTTACCTGTTTTCTGGGAGATCGGAATGGGGAGCGCGGAGGTCGATGTGGACCGGGAAACGGGACAAGTTAGCATCAGGCACTATGTTTCTGTAGCCGACGTCGGTAAGGCAATTCATCCACAAGGTTGTGTCGGGCAGGAAGAAGGGGCAAGCATGCAAGGGATTGGCCACACCTTGTTCGAACAGATGGTCTACGACGAAAGCGGGCAGCTATTGAATCCCCATCTCATCGACTATCGCGTCCCTACTTTTTCCGACGTCCCTGATGAATTTCACACCGTTCTAGTCGAGAACAAGGATGGTCCCGGACCCCATGGGGCTAGGGGCATGGGAGAGGGTGGTTTGGTATCTGTCGCTCCTGCGGTAACGAACGCCTTGGCCCGCGGCTTCGGCATTCGCATCAAGGACCTTCCCCTTACGCCCGAGCGCGTTTGGCGCGTTCTTAAAGAAAAAGAGAAGGGAAAATAATTCCTTTCGGGCTTTTTCCATCTGTTTCCAAGGCGACGAATCCCTTGCCCTAGCCGCTCTTAAGGATATAATCCTGCGGGCGCTGACTGCTATGGTACGGGAGGGTATCCTATGACCGCCAAAGGATTACTTAACAGGGAGAGCATGGGCTGGGTCGTTCTTTTGGTTTACTTACTTTTTCCTGCCCGAGCGGTATTCAGCCTCGAGACGCTCACGTTGGCGCTTCCTGCCAAGAGTTTTCAGCAGGTGATCTACCCGATTGCTCAAGAGAAGGGTTACATGAAGGAAGAAGGGATCGATCTCAAGATCGTCTTCATGGAGGCCACCCCGAGTGTTCAGGCGCTGGTCGCCGGAAGCGTCCAATTTACCGGCGCCGGCAGCAGTGCGCTCGTCGCCGTCGCCAGAGGCGGCGCTCCCGTGAAGGTCGCGCTGGCGGTCAATGACCGCGTCCACCAGTGGCTTCTGAGCCGCCCGAATATTTCCAGCCCGAAGGAGCTAAAAGGAAAAAAAATCGCCACTTTTGGCGTGGCCGCCGTATCGACGTTCATGCTCAAGCAGGTCTTACCTAAGTACGGTCTTGACGGTAACAAGGATGTGGTATTCCTGGACCCTGGAGTGAACAATCAGATCACGGCGCTTTTGGCTGGGGCGGTGGATGCTTCTCTCTTGAGTGTGGAGCAGCGTTATGCGGGCATCGATGCGGGGATGAAGGAACTTTTGTATCTAGGGAACGAAGTAAAGAATTCGTGGGGGACGCTGGCGACTTCTGACCGCTTCATCAAGGAGCAGCCGCAGCTGATGGCCGGGTTCGCCCGAGCGTCACTCAAGGCGCTACGCCTGATTCGCCGCGACCGCGAAGGAACCATTGCGACCATCGTTAAGTTTTCCGGCTTGTCCCAGACCTTGGCGACCCGGGTGTATGACGACCTTATCAACACGTTCACTGCCAATGGCGCGGTGGACGAGGAGACTCAGAAAAACGATCTTGTCATCATCCGGCAGGTTGCGGGAGTCACGGCGGATATTCCCAACACTCGAGCCTATGACTTCAGCTTTGCTATGGAGGCAGACCAGCAGCTCAATCGTGCCAACTGGCGGCCGTAATTGACGGATTGCAGAATTTTTAGCTAAAGTGCGAATTTAAAGGAGGTTTCTATGTCTGGCGTCATTGATGCAGATACGCACATCGCAGAATCGAACAGCATGTGGGCGCTGATCGACAAGGAGATGTACCCTCGCAGGCCGGTGCTACTCTCCGGCCCGGAGGATACGCTTTACGGCCCCCGGAATGCCTTTTGGCTGATCGACGGAAATATTTTTCCCAAGCCCGCGGGCAAGGGGAGCTTTCGTCTTATCACTCCCTCGGCAACCAAGCACGAGTCTTCGAGAGGAGACATCCAGATCGCATGCCGCGAGATGACAAACATCCCGGCCCGGCTGAGCGACATGGATCACTTGAGTGTTGAGAAGCAGGTAGTCTATCCGACTCTGTTCTTGATCTACCTCACGGACGACGTCAGACTTGAGATTGCCTTGTGCCGCGCTTACAACCGATTCCTTGCGCAGGCCTGCGACAAAAGCGGCGGCAGGGTGCGTTGGGTGGTCATCCCGCCGCTCAAGTCCGTAGAAGAGTCGATCAAGGAGATCAAGTGGGCCAAGGAGCACGGCGCGGTAGGGGTTTTCTTCCGCGGCGTCGAAGGGGAATGGACACTGGATCATCCCTATCTTTTCCCGATCTATCAGGCCGCGAATGATGTCGGTCTGCCGATCTGTATCCATACCGGCGCCGGCTGCCCGGCGTTTCTAAAACTGTTCGACATCGAGAGGAACCACACCTTCGGCCACAGCCGGATTCAGCCGCTGATGGCTTTTCGAGATATCATCGCGAATAAGATCCCGGAGCAATTTCCCCGCTTGAAGTTCGGCTTCATCGAGGCGTCGGCGGGATGGGTTCCCTTTCTCCTGCACATCGTCAAGAGGCTCTTCCGGGAGCGTTGGAGGTTCTCGTCGGACATGGACATGTTCGGCGAATACCGGTTCTACGTTGCCTGTGAAGCGGATGAGGATATTGCCTACATCTCACGTTACACTGGCGAGGACCATCTCCTCATTGGATCGGACTACGGCCATCAAGATCCGTCTGAGGAGCGTCAGCTCGTCGCGACGATGAGGGCGCGGGAAGACGTGCCGCGCGCGCTGACCGAGAAGATACTCTGCGAGAATCCGAGGCAATTCTATCCGCTCAACTAGTTTTAGAGGAGAGCTGAGAAATGGGAAAGACAGTACAACGGGCGCCCGCGCAAGCGTGGATTGGATGGGTTCCAGCCGTCGCGCTAGGAATTTGCTTGCAATTGATACCGGGCTCTAGCAGCGCCCAATCGCTCCAAACAGTTAACATGGCGATCCCTTCAAAGAGTTTTCAGATGGTCATCTATCCGATCGCTCAACAGCGAGGCTATATGAAGGAGGAGGGACTCGATCTGAGAATCATCTATATCGCTCCGACGACAAGCATTCAGGCCCTGCTTGGAGGGGACGTCCAGTTTACCGGAGCGGGTTCGAGCGCGCTTGTGGGCATCGCTAGAGCCAACGTGCCTCTAAAGGTGGTTGCGGCGACTAATGACCGGGTGCTCCAATGGCTTTTGACCCGCCCCAACATTACCGATCCTAAAGATCTCAAAGGGAAGAGGATCGCCACGACAGGAGTCGCCGCTATCGCAACCTTCATGCTCAAGCAGATCCTCACCAAACACGGACTCGATGGAAACAAAGACCCGGTCTATCTCGATCCGGGACAGGGAAACCAACTGCCGGCTCTCCTCGCTGGGGCTATGGATGCCGCCGTGTGCAGCGTCGAGCCGCGCTATGTTGGCCTCGATAAGGGAATGAGGGAGATGTTTTTTTACGGCAATGAAGTGAAGAACTCTTGGGGAACGCTTGCTACGACGGAAAGACTCATCAAGGAGAATCCGAAAATGGTCAGCGGCTTTGTCCGAGCGACCATCAAGGCGTTGCGACACATTCGCCAGGACCGGGAAGGCACTCTTTCGGCGCTGACGAAATTTTCTGGTGTCTCACTTCAGCAAGCCGGCCGAGTCTACGACGACCTTATAGGGACCTTCACCCGTAATGGAGCTGTAGATGAGGAAACTCAGAAGAACGATCTTGTCATCGTCCGTCAAGTCGCCGACGTCACCTACGAGATTCCTAACTCCCGCGCTTACGACTTCAGCTTCGCCCGCGACGCCGACCGGCAGCTTATCCAGGCAGGCTGGAAGCCATGAAGGTTTATTTCCTACGACCCGAATTGCCCGTTTGCAGCTTGCGTAATTGCGACACGTCTCAGAGGAGGAGCCACCGTGCCAATCTACGAATATTCGTGTCAGGACTGCCGTAAGTTTTTTTCTTTTCTGGTTGGTGTGGGAGCGGACGCCGATGAACCACGGTGTCCTCGTTGTGGCGGGACAGATCTTGCTAAGCTCATTTCCAAAATCGCCCGGATCAAATCCAAGGGCGCCGCGCTCGACGAGCTGGGAGATCTAGATAAAATGGGTGACATCGAAGACCCCAAAGCCATGGCCCAGTGGGCTAAAAAGATGAGCAGGACTTTGGCCGATGAGACCGGAGAGGACTACGACGAGAAGATAGACGAGATGTTGGACAACCCGGAAGCGGCAGAGGATCTGGAGGAAGAGTAAAACAATGAGAGCTAGTGAGGAATATTGAGTCGAAGAAGTCTGACCAGGGCTGCGACCTCCAAGTCTGCGATCTACCCCCGTCTCTGATTTCAAACAAAGTCGCGAGACTCACCCCCCTATAGGAGAGATGAGCGTGCAGCAAGAAGGTAGTCAGAATAAGTTGGCGGTGCTGATCGACGCAGAGAATACTCAGGCTTCGATCATTGATGCGTTGCTGGCTGAAATCGCAAAATATGGCATTGCGAGTGTCAGGCGCATTTATGGCGACTGGACGACGACTTTATTGAGAGGCTGGAAAGATGTTCTGTTGCAACATGCTATCCAGCCCATGCAACAATTCCGCTATACAGTAGGAAAGAACGCCAGCGATAGCGCGCTGATCATTGACGCAATGGATTTGCTTTATACAGAGAAGCTTGATGGCTTTTGCATCGTTTCGAGCGATAGTGATTTCACGCGCTTGGCGTCGAGGATTCGAGAGGCTGGCCTTGTGGTGTATGGCTTTGGTGAAAAGAAGACTCCCAAGGCATTTGTGGGTGCGTGCGATAAGTTCGTCTATACGGAGATACTTCGCGATGATGAACCAACCAGTCCGCGAAAGAGGAAATCCACCGCCGAGCTGAACCAGGATACCACGCTCGTCAACCTATTGAGAAACGCGGTTGAGCACGCCGCCGGTGAAGACGGATGGGCCTATTTAGGTCAGATGGGCCAACACATTGCAAATCAGGCTCCTGAGTTTGACCCGCGCAATTACGGTTACAAGAAACTCGGCGACCTGGTTAGAGTGAGTCAGCTTTTCGAGATAGATGAACGCCGTTCTCCCGACTCCCCAGGCATATCAGTCTATGTGCGGGATAAACGCAGGAAACAATGAGGTGTCCTCCCGCCCATTTCATGATTTCGAACAAGCCGGCTGGGAAAGCGTTGCCCTCGAGTATCAGCGTGGATTTACCAGCTTAACGACTCAATCCATCGGCGACCTTTTGGATGCCGCGGGTGTGGGACGAAACACGCGCCTGCTTGATGTTGCAACCGGCCCTGGCGACGCGGCTGCGGCGGCGGTTAGTCGGGGAGCCCAGGTGGTCGGAGTCGACTTTTCTACTGCGATGGTCGCTCTGGCAAAGAAACGCTATCCCAATATCGATTTTCGACAGGGCGACGCCGAAGCCTTGCCACTTCCTGACGATAGCTTTGACGCCGTAGTGATGAATTTCGGCTTGTTACACTTGGAACGGCCCGAACAGGCCATGCGCGAAGCGCATCGAGTACTGAAACCTGGCGGACGATTCAGCTTTACGGTTTGGGCCAGGCGCGAAGAGAGCCTGGGGTTTCAGATCACCCTCCGTGCGGTCGAAATCCATGGAAACCCAAATGTGCCTTTGCCTCCTGGGCCGCCTTTCTTTCGCTTCAGTGATCCGAAGGAATGTGAGAGAACATTGCTAGAGAGTGGTTTTTCAGAACCTCAGGTTACTAAAATTCCGCAGACATGGCGTCTTATGTCACCGGATGCGCTGTTCGAGATCATGAAAGAAGCGACTGTGAGGACAAGGGGCTTGCTTCGTTTTCAGTCCGCTCAGGCGTTGGATTCGATTCAATCGGCTATGCGCGAGGGCGCGAGGGCATTTGAGAAAGAAGGTGCGGTCGAGCTGGCCATGCCTGCAGTCCTGGCGTACGCTCTCAAAGGCTGACTGTCTACGAGGGCAGGCCGATCGAGTCTACCGACATTCACTGCAAACATTAGAGAATATCGGATCACGAGAAAGGGGATGACATGCCAAGCGTAAGACTACCCACAGGAGTCGAGCTTTATTACGAATCGCACGGACAAGGCGAGCCGCTCGTGCTCATCCCCTCGACTGCATTCTCGGGCGAGGTCTGGAAGCCATATCAGGTTCCGGCGCTTTCGAAGGCGCTGAATTTGATCATCCACGACCCGAGAGGCTGCGGCCGTTCGACGGTGAAGCAGGAGGTTTACACGATCGATCAGATGGCCAATGACGTCGTCGCTCTGCTCGATCATCTCGGCATCCGCTCGGCCCACGTTCTCGGCCATTCGATGGGAGGGCGCATCGGCCTCTCCATGACGCTCAACTTTCCGGGCAGGGTGAAGAGCCTCATCCTGGCGGCGAGCGGGTCGGGCGCGGCGGCGCGGCCGGGAGCCGATTGCATCCCGGGCCTGCCACATCGCACCGTCGTGGAGCTGGTTGAGATGGGTTTTGAGAAGGCGGTCCGCCACGAGATCTGCGGCTCGGATACATTTTTTACCAAAAGTTACCGCGACCGCTATCCGGAAAAGGTCGAGGAATTCTTCAAACTGGCATGGCCGACGCACGCGAAGCTTTCGGAGTATGTTCACCTGATCATCGCGCGCCACAATTTCGAAGGCACGCACCGGCTCGGCGATGTTAGAGTCCCGACTCTCGTGCTCATCGGCGACGGCGACGCCGGCCGCAGCAACCATCTCGCGCAGGCGGAAGTCCTCGCGAAGCGGATCCCCGGCGCCGAGCTAAAGATTCTCAAAGGCCAATCTCACGGCTTTTTCTGGCAGGCCCCGGAAGAGACGAACGAGTTGATTCTTTCATGGGTTAGGAAGCACAGCGGGGCATAGTTATTAGAAAAGCCGCCCGTCTTTCTCTTTATGGCTTCGAATCAAGTGGTATTTCTCCTTGACGTTGACAACACCTTGCTCGACAATGACCATGTTATTGTCGATCTCATGCGTCATCTCGAGCGTGAGGTTGGACATGAGTGCCAGCAACGGTACTGGGACATCTTTGAACAGCTGCGAGCTGAACTGGGCTATGCGGACTACTTGGGCGCGCTCCAGCGTTACCGAGTGGAGCACCCACGCGATCCGCACGTTCTCACGGTCTCGTCGTATCTCGTGAATTATCCTTTCGTCAACCGCCTATTTCCCAATTCGCTTGACGTCATTGATTGGCTCAAACAATGGGGTCCACCGGTTATTCTTACCGACGGTGACGTGGTCTTCCAGCCGCTCAAGATTGAGCGTTCTGGATTATTCGAAGCCGTGGACAAAAACGTTCTCATTTACGTTCATAAGGAACTCGAGCTTGAGGACATCGAGCGCCGCTACCCGGCGGACCGCTACGTGATCGTTGACGACAAGCTGCGCATCTTGACCGCGATTAAAAATGTTTGGGGCAAGCGGGTGACGACCGTCTTCCCGCGTCAGGGCCATTATGCCCAAGATCCGGAGATCCTCGCCAACTTTCCTCCAGCGGATATCAGCGTCGACCGAATTGGTGATTTGCTCGATTACGATCTGGAGAGGCTGGTCCGGACATGAGTGCGTCGCGTCCAGGTATGGACGAGTGAGAAACAGCTATTTAATAACTTTGTCTGCCCGCGCCAGCACGTTCGGTGGGATTGTGAGACCAATCTGCTTGGCAGCCTTCAAGTTGATGATGAGCTCGAACTTCGTCGGCTGCTCTATCGGTAAATCGGCCGGCTTGGCGCCTTTGAGAATTTTGTCGACGTATGTGGCGGCCGCCGGAACAAGTCGGTGCTGCTCACGGCGTAAGTCATAAGCCCGCCGTCTTCCACAAATTCTCGCCTGTCGTATATCGCCGGGAACCGACTCTTTACAGCGAGCTCTACCAGCTGTTTTCGCTGAGAAGTGAGGAGAAAGCTCGGCAGCGTGATAACTGCGTCAGCGCGCCCCTTGCTCGCGGCTCGGAACGCAGTCTCAATATCCTCGGGAGCTCGCACGTCTAGATATAGATGCTGCACCCCCAACGCCACTGCGGCGCGTTCTGTCTCTCCTACCACTTGTGCATTGCCTGGGTCGGTCGAATTTCCAAGAATGGCCACGCGCGAGAGCCTAGGAACGATCTCTTTCAGAAGCTCCAGTTGTTTTCCGCTTATCTCTGGGGCAAGCGTGGACAATCCAGTGATGTTCCCACCTGGCCGCGAAAGACTGGCAACGGACCCGCTTCCAACAGGGTCATTATCAAACCCCATGACGATGGGGATCGTAACAGTTGCTTCCTTGGCGGCACGGGTCGATTGCGGACCCCCTGAGAGGATGACGTCTACCTTGAGACGCACCAGCTCGGCCGCGAGCGCGGGGAGGCGATCGAGTTTTCCCCCTGCATAGCGATACTCAAAGACAATGTTTTTCCCCTCCACGTACCCACGCTCGCGCAGGCCCTGGCGGAATGCCTCGGTGCGTTCCGGGATATCGGAAGGGGAGCCAGCAATTAGGAATCCTATCCGGGAGACTTTCGTTGGCTGCTGCGCCTGAACCACCGCCCCACACATTGCGAATGTGACAACGATGGCGAGAATCCCACCCCATTTTCGATTTTGGATTTTAGATTTTCTATTAAAGACCGTCTTCCTCACGCCTCGCGCCTTTAGCCTCACGCCTTTCTCACTTGATCACCTTATCCGCTTTCACAAGCATCCCCGGCGGAATCGTCAGACCAAGTTGCTTTGCCGTCTTCAGATTGATCACCAGCTCAAATTTCGTCGGCTGCTCCACAGGAAGATCGGCAGGCTTTCTGCCTTTTAGGATTTTATCGACGTAAGTAGCGGATCGCTGCCACAAGTCATCCCGGTTTGGAGAATAGGCCATAAGACCTCCTGAGTGCACAAATTCGTTCCACGGGTACATTGCCGTCAACCTGTTCTTTGCTGCCAGATCTACAATCTGTTTCCTGTTAGTAAAGCTGACAGGCTCCGGCAGCACGATAAACGCGTTAGCATGTTCTCGAGCCATCGTGCCGAAGCCGCTCTCAATGTCATCTGGGCCTCGGATATCCAAGGGCAAGACTTTGATCCTGAGCGCCGTGGCAGCGTCCTGCGTTTCCTTCCAGAGGACCGCATGGGTTGGGATGGTCGCACCCCGAAACACGGCCACTCTGGTGATCTTGGGATTGATCTCCTTCAGAAGTTCGAGCCGTTTCCCGCTGAGCTGCTCGGCGATTACGGTCAAGCCCGTGATATTCCCGCCAGGGCGGGCGAGGCTGGCAATGAATCCAGCGCCGACAGGATCGCCAGCGATAGCCATCACGATAGGAATTGTCTGGGTCGCCTCCTTTAGGGCAATGATTGCTAGATTGCTCGACCCAACAATCACATCTACCTTGAGTTGGACCAGCTGGGCCGCGAGACCGGGGAGCCGATCAAACTTTCCTTCCGCCGACCGGTGCTCAATAGTGACGTTTTTCCCTTCGGCGTAGCCAAGCTCTCGGAGGCCCTGCCTAAATGCTTCCACGCCGGGGTCGGTTGGTCCTGTTAGAACACCGATCCGCGGAAGTTTCGCTGGCTTCTGCGCTTCGGCCAATTGCGCAGAAGCCAGAACCACCGTAGCGATTGCGAAGATGATGATTTTTCCCTTCATAGGTTCTTCCCAGTCCAAAATCGGCAATCGAAAATCTAAATCACTTGATGACTTTGTCTGCCTTGACGAGGATCGCTGGCGGAATCGTCAGGCCGATCTGCTTTGCTGCTTTCAGGTTGATTAGCAGCTCGAATTTTGCGGGCTGCTCCACTGGAAGATCTGTGGGCTTGGCACCTTTGAGAATCTTGTCGATATAAGTGGCTGCACGCCGGTGAAGATCCGTAGTACTCGGAGCGTAGCTCATGAGTCCCCCCGCCGGCACCCACGCGCTCTCCACATAGACCGCAGGCAGCCGGCTCTTTACCACCAGAGACAAGACCTGTTTAGAGTGGCTGTTTGAACATCGGGTCCTGGAGCACCATAAGTCCATTAGCTTGTTGTTTCGTCATCGCCGCGAAAGCCGCCTCGATTTTTCCGGGTTCTCCCACCTCATGCACTTGAATCCTCAGGCCTAAAGCCCCAGCTGCGCTTTTCACTTCACCGATCGTCGGCGCAGTCATGACATGGGAGGGGTTCGCTAGCACGGCAACACGGGTAAGGTTTGGTACCACTTCCTTTAGCAGCTCCAGCCGCTTGCCACTCAATTCCAAGGTGAGGCCGCCCAGCCCTGTAAGGTTTCCCCCGGGACGGGCGAGACCAGCGACCAGCCCAATGCTGACAGGATCGCCTAGCCCGGCGAAGACGACCGGAGTAGTCGTGGTAGCACCCTTAACGGCCCTAGCTGCGACCATAGTGGGCGCGTAGATGACATCTACGTTGAGACGGACCAGCTCGGCGGCAAGCTCAGGGAGCCGGTCGTACTTTCCATCCGCCCAGCGGTACGCGATGTTCACATTTTGTCCTGGAACCCAACCGAGTTCGCGGAGGCCTTGATGAAAAGCCTCAAACATATCTTTGTTCGGTTCGGATCCGGCGGCAAACGCGGAAAGATAACCAATGCGCGGCAACTTTTTCGCCTGCTGCGCGTGGGCGCGAAAAGAAAACGCCAGAACTGTTGTGAGGAGAAGAAGACAAACGAATTTCTTGTTCATGGATTTACCTGATCGAAAATCCGAACGGGCTAGGCAAAGGGTACCATGCCTGTCGCAGGCTGCCGGTCCCATCTGGCTTCCAGCGCCGTGTAGTAGGTCCAGGCACGGCGTGCTCGCTGTACCCAATCCGATTCGCCAGAAAACGCGAGGCATTCCTCCCGGCTAATAGTGCCGACTTCGCCCAGACTGGATGCCTGCACCGCCTTCCTCGCCTCGTCCTCGAGCACCAGGGCTCCATACAGAACCTCTTCAAGCTCTTTTCCGACCACGACGATGCCGTGGCCTCGAAGAAACGCGGCTCGCTTGTTTCCGATAATTCGGGCAAGCTCCTGTCCGCGGTCGGTGTTGGTAATCAACTGCGGATCTCTGTAGAGGGGGATTCCATCCAGGAAAAAGGAACCTTGGAGCGTTACCGGAGCGAACTCTTTCTTGGCGATCCCGAACAGCGTCGCGCACGGCGAATGCAGATGAGCCACCGCCAGCGCGTCGGTCCGGCTACTGTGCAAGGCCGTATGAATAGGCCACTCGACCGGCGGGCCAAACCGGCCTTCGAGAATCTTGCCCTCGAGATCCATAACCAGCATGTTCACGGCCTGC
>DASYRN010000046.1:0-5301 GCA_036004365.1 Binatia bacterium | reverse complement strand
GCGGAGCTTGCTCCGCGACCGGGTGCTCTCCGAAGAGTTGTTCGCTCGCGGGCTAGCTGATCTAGGACGACAGCAGCTCGTGGAGACGGTCGCGCTCGCCGGCCATTACAGTCTCATCGGATTGGTCGTGAAGGCGTTCGACGTGCAACCTCCGAACGACGGCCGGACCTTCTGATAAAGGCGGTTAGCGCGGCTTCTGAACGCCGGCGTTATAGCAGGCACCTTGTCCAAACAGCTTTGAACGGTAAAAAATGGATGAAAGGAAAACCCTATGCGGCAGTTTGTGACTGTCTTGATGTCATGGTTGTTCTTTGCCACAGGTCAGGCCTGGGGAGAACCGGTGCGAGCAGGCTACCCTTCCGCCAATGTGCAATTCCTGCCGGCCTTCGTAGCGTTGGAAAAGGGAATTTATAAGCGGGAAGGATTGGAAGCTGAGCTCATATCCGTGCGGTCGGCCGTCACGGCTGTGCAGGCGCTGATTGGAGGTCAGATGCAATTTATTTTTTCCGTCGGTCCGCAGATGCCGGCGATCTGGGAAGGGACCGACATCATCCTTTTGGCTCAACAGGTCGGGCGCCCCACCTTTTCGTTGGTTGTAAGGCCGGAGATTCAAAAAGTTTCCGATCTCAAGGGAAAGAAATTAGGAGTGAGCTTTGGTGGCTCTACGGCCGCGGGGATGAAGGCTCTGTTGGAGCTTAACAAGATCAACCCGGATAAGGATGTCGAGTACGTCAATATCCCGGGCAACGCGCCCAAGATCGCAGCCATGAATCAAGGGATTGTCGTGGCGGGCCTGCTTGCGCCGCCGGCCGATTATATCGCCGTGAAGTCTGGCCTGAAGCGCCTGCTGAGCTTGGCCGATATATTCAAAGATACCGCCTTCACCGGACTTGCCGCGACCGGAAAGACGGTTCGGGAAAACCCGCAGCTCGTGAAGAAAATGGTCCGTGCCATCGTCAGCGCGGTGATCCATACCCGGGATTATCCCGAAGATGCCATCCTGGTGATGATCAAGCATCTCCGGATGGAGCGCGATGCCGCCCAGGACGCCTACCAGATGATCCGCGACGCCCTCGATCCCGTTCCCACAGAGAAAGGGGTGGAGTTGATGGCTCAATGGCAGTCCATCGCTTTAGGAATAAAACCGAAGCGCAAACCCGTCGAGTATATGGATCTGAGATTTGTCAAAGAGGCCATGGCCGAGCTGGGGAAGTGATTGGGTACCGACAGAACAGTGCGCTCTTAGTTTCCTAACACGCTCGTTAAGCGTCCGATGATCTCCGGCGGCTGACTCGTGACGTCTTTAGCCATCTTCTCCAGCTCTTCACCGCTTACCGGATCGAACTCGTAATTCCTCTTCTTCACTTCCTCTTGGAACTGTGGATCGTTCATCGTCTTTGCGAAAGCCTCGCGGAGAATCTTGAGCCGATCCGCGGGAACACCGGGAGGTCCGAACATCGGCCGTCCCATGGAGTCAGCCGCAAGCAGCACCGCGGCCAGACGTCTGCCCGCCTCGTTCGTTTTGTATTGGTCCATGAGCTCAAAGACGGTGGGTGTTTCACCCAGTCTGGGGTCCCTCTTCTTACCCGTCTGGAAGAGGTTTCGAACGAATCCCTTCTTGCGCCATGTATGATAAGGCTCGCGTCCAAAGAAAGCCTCGATGGTGAAGGCGCGGCAGTGTATCTCCCCTCTCTCGACAGCGAGGTCGATGTCGGTTCCTCCCGGATAGCCCGTGACGATGTTGAATTTAGCGCCGAAGATCTCCTGCAATAGCTTGGGCAAATAAGAATCCGGTCCGGTGACCCCGGTCGCGCCGCATTTGGGGGGCTCTTTGGCGGTGCGGACGTCTTCGATTGTCTTATAGGGAGTGTCAGAGCGCATGTACATTTGGGATTCGCCGCGAGCCGGGGAGCCGATCCACGTAAACTTGGCCCAGTCAAACTGGATCTCCTTTCTTCCTATTAACTGATTGAGATAGAGAGACGGAATGACGGAGCCGATCAGAGTCAAGCCATCTGGCTTGGCGACGGAAAAAAGGTGGTTGACTGCGACCACATGTCCTGCGCCGGGCATATTCTGGACAATGAAATCGGGATTTCCCGGAATATGCTTTCCCATATGGGCAACAATCAGGCGGGCCCAGAGGTCATAGAGATTTCCCGGAGGCGTGCCGACGATAATTCTGACTGTCTTACCTTGATAGAAAGAAGTTTGGGGATAAGCCGTCGTGGCAAAGAGAATCAAAATGACGACAAAGAGCGATCGCTTCATATCACCCTCCTATAGTTATTTCGCAAGGGCGCGGTTCCACAAATCCCGCTGTGCTTCAGACGCGTCACGCACAACCTCGGCGACATCGATGGATGTGAGTTGCCGGTTCCGTTTGAGTATGCGACCGTCAACGACTACCGTATCCACATTGTGAGGCTGCGCGGACTGCACGATAAGCAATGCGGGATCGTAAAACGGCGCCGTATTGAGGTCGTCCGTGCGAATCAGGATTAGGTCTGCGCGCTTGCCCGGCGTCAAGGAGCCCACGCGATCGGCGATTCCGAGCGAGCGGGCGCCATCGATGGTGGCGAGTTCGACGATGCGCCGTGGTTGGACCTCCAACACGTCCATCGAGCGCAGGTGATTGAGCTGCAGGGCGAGACGCATAATGCCGAACATGTCGACATTGCCGGCTACCGTCGTCGTATCCACCGACAAACTGCACTGCACACCCCGCTTGACCAGATCGCCGAGATAAGGCAGCCCCGACGCCAGACGTGACGCGGTGTAGGGAGCGACGCTGACCATGGTGCGGGTATCGGCCATCATCTGCCGCTCTTCCGCGGTCGCGTTGTAGGTATGGATGAGCAGAATGTCCGGGCCCAGAAGGCGATCTTGGTGCAACATAGTGATGCGCCGGAAGCGCTTCACTTCGTCGAGCGAGCGGTTGGCGTGCATGCTGATCGGAAGTCCCAGTTTACGCGCTATCTCTATCTCGCGGCGGTACACTTCAGGCGGCGTGCTTCCCGGACCACGTGCGGCAAAGCCCATCGTAATCAGTCCATCACCGGACAATTCTTCCTTCACGCGTTCGATGTCCGGGAAATTGGTGATTTCCTTCGGACGCTCCTGCAGCACCCGGCTATAGCCGTACGAGAACCGCGAGCGAATGCCGGCTTCACGCAGCGCCCGCAAATCGGCATCGGCGTGCGCCGGAGTCGTAATGTTGTGCGACCAATCGTGAATGGTCGTGAGCCCCGAGTCGAGCGCTTCGGCAATTCCGAGGCGTACGCTGCGATAGGCAACCTCGGGCGTGATATTGGGGCCGATGCGCGCCATCACCGGGAAGTAGTCCATGTTGCCATCGCCGACCAAGCCGCGAGCAAAACTGGTCCACAAGTGGAAATGTGTTTCGACAAAACCGGGAAGTGCGATCATGTTCCGCCCGTCGATCACCTCCGCCCCGGCGGCGCCCAGGTCCGTGCCCACGGCAACGATCTGACCGTTCTGCACATGCACGTCGCCACGGGAGAGGTCGCCGATTTTCGGGTCCATGCTCATGACGTAAGCGTTGCGCACCACAAACTCGCGTCTTGGCGGAAGCGCCGCCGCCGATCGGCTGACGGCGCCCGTCTGGATGGTTGAGCATCCGATCTGCCCCAACACGCCGGATGCACTTAGAGCCGCCGCCAAACCCAAAAACCCGCGCCGGGTCATTTCACGATCATGGGTCATTTTGAGTTTCCTCCTTCGTTCACGGCGTATCGTCTTCTCTGCCGTGAAGAGCGTACCAGTAAATCCCGTTCATGTAGCGCCAGCGCCTAATCGTCGCCTCCTCGATAGCCTTGAGCGCCTGCTGCTGGAGCTCCGGCGTAGTGCAATACTTTTCGACGATGGCGAAGCCCCTGCCCGCGTGAATCTCGTCCGCGGTGAGATGCTCTTCGAAGAAGTGGATTTCCCGGCCGCCGGGAGAAAAGCCGTAGTGCTTGTGAAGTCCAGGCACGACTTTGCGGCAAATGTCGAGGAATTGTGACTCCAGGCCGATAAACATCGCTGCCAGGGCGACCGGCCAGGGTCGTTGATAGACGAGACGCCAACCCCAGTTTTGCAAACCCTCCGTGCCTGGCAGCACCGGAGATGCCTGGATGCTTTGCCGTTTAAGACCGCAGGCCTCTACATAGCTGACAAGCAGGTCCAAATGGCGCTCCTGCGGATTCTCCTCGTCCCAGAGGTTTTCTAGGAGGTAGGCTTTGACGTCATTTTGCGCGATCTGAGACGCCTCGTAAGCCATCCAGTTGATGTATTCGACTACGTAATGATGGTGCTGAATGCAGTAGAGTGCAGTCTGCTCTTTGGTTAGTTTTCCCTGCGCCCACAAGTCAAAGAACGGGTGGTTCTTGCTGTGCTTCTTATCCCGGACAGCGATCAGTTGATCGCGAAAATCGTCATTCACAATCTCTACCTTCCCATCTCCCTTTGCACTTCCCTCAAGAGCGTATAATCGATCAGCCGTGAGGTCGGGACGTTGACCTCTTTTTTTAGAGCGATCCCGATCGTCTCGAGCATAACTTTAAGTTCCTTCTCCGTAGCGGTCCCATCCTCGCTCGGCGCGGGAAGCAGAGCGTTGTATACCTTTTCGGCGACCGCTTCGCTGAGGTTGTAGTCCCTGGCGATGAACCGCGGGGTCTCGGCTCGATTATTCAACACGAACCGTAGCCCGCGCAGGGTGCCTCGAATTAGTTTTCGCACAAGATCTCTATTGGATTGAAGCACTGAGTCGGTTCGCGCCAAATCGAAAACGAAGAAGTTGAGGCTCTTTCCCGGATTCCCGAGCTTAACTTCCTGCGCCTCGGCAAAGGTAGCTAGAACAAGGAGTGTCGTGACGACGCATATCGCACGTTTCATTCAGGCACCGCAGCGTAAGATTCAAATAGCGTAAGGCGCGCGCGGATCGTCGATTAAAGTCTCCTTCGCGACGTAGCTTAAAAGGCCGCCGGCGTCCCGAAGCGCTGCGCCCTACTTGATCCTTTCAGGCGGGATCGTTATGCGGGTAGCCAAGCGCCACGGATACTGGCGCCATCTATGCCAGCAGCCATCGCCCGGCGTTTAACGCTTAACTCTAGGGTTTCCTCGCCACTGCACCCGGCACAGGCTCAAGCCGAAAATCGATTAAGGCCAACTGGCCCCCGGCAACGGCCTTGAGGCCGCGCTCTAGTGCGGGGGGGACCTCTTTGGGATCTTCGACCTTCTCGCCGTAGCCATCAAAGGCCTTTGCTACGGTCGCATAGTCCGGACTTGGAGTTATCGAAA
>DASYRN010000045.1:0-88133 GCA_036004365.1 Binatia bacterium | reverse complement strand
TTTTGGCACTTTTCTTCTAGAAGAGGACATTGGGACAGAGGATGTCACCTTTGGTCCCGGCGGCAAGGCGCCAGCCATCGGCGGGCACGGGCTCGGTGTGGTGGTGGACGAGGCTCGTTTGGCTCGACTGGTCACGGATCGGACCACAATTGGAGGAAGTAAGTAGTCATGAGACACGACAAGGACCTCCGCAGGGGCCGAGACGGAAGGGGGGCAGACGCGGGGCCATTTAGGTTGCGGGCAGGCTCTGACCAACCACACCAACCCCTCGGGTGCCCGGCCAGACTTGGCCCGGTGAAAAAGCCCCCGAACTGAACCGTTTGTATTAACTGATTCATGATGTCGCTTCTGGCGCATACACTTATTGCCTTGGCGGGCCGGGCTGCCGCACGTCGCTTCGAGGCAGCGACCCGTGATCCCGTCGGCGCGCAATACAGAAAACTAATGGCTATCGTCGAGAAGAACCAAGACACCGAGTACGGGAAGGAACACGGTTTTTCCAGCATCAAGAGCGTTAAGGAGTGGCAAAAGGCTGTCCCCATTGTCACCTATGAAGACCTACGGGAAAGAGTCGAGAGAATGACACGCGGCGAGAAGAATGTGCTGACTGCCGATGCCCCTGTGATGTTTGCCAGGACGTCGGGCACCACCGGGCAGTCGAAGTACATTCCTGTAACGCCGACTTGTCAGGGTCGTGACCACGCCGATCAATTGCGCACCTGGCTTCACTATGCCCGCACGGACCATCCTGAGATGTTCAACGGTAAAGTCCTCTCATTGGTATCGCCGGCCGTGGAAGGACATACCCCATGCGGCGTCCCCTACGGGTCGACCTCTGGAGTAGTGTATCGGGATATGCCATGGGCGGTGAGACACAGCTACGCGGCTCCTTACCCGGTCTTTGAGATCGAAGACTACGAGGCGAAATACTACTGCCTGATGCGGATCGGCATCGCTAACGACATCAGCTGCGTCGCGACCGCCAATCCTTCTTCGGTCATAAAGATGTGTGAGATGGCCGATACCCACGCCGATGCGTTGCTGCGCGACCTCGCTGACAGCACACTCCGCCCTGATCTCGACATACCCAAACCGATCCGCGAGTCACTCTTGGGCCAGTTCAAACCCATGCCGGAGAAAGCCCGCTATCTGGATCAAGCACGCGAGAGGCGCGCGGGAAAGCTGCTGCCCGCCGATTACTGGCCTAGCCTGGCTCTCATTGCTTGCTGGAAGGGCGGCACGGTCGGCCATTATGTCGAGCGCTTCAACCAATGGTTTGATCCAGATGGAAGAGAGCCCATCCCCGTCAGAGACTGGGGCTACCTCTCTTCCGAGGCGCGCGGCAGCATCCCCATCAGCGATGAAGGCTGCGGCGGCGTTCTGACGGTTGCCAGTAACGTCTATGACTTTGTCGAAGCGGGGGAACTAGAGCAATACCCAGACCGCCCGCAGGCGTGGCGGACAGTCGGCGTTGAAGAAGTCGAAGTCGGAAAGCAGTATTACATTTTCATCACGACGACTGGGGGCCTCTATCGGTACGACATCAACGATGTAGTTGAAGTGGTCGGTCATTACAACCGAACCCCCATCATCAGCTTCTGCCGAAAGGGACGCGGCATGACCAGCATCACCGGCGAGAAGGTGAGCGTGGATCAAGTCATCGAGGCGTTCGAGCGAAGCGGGCGCGACGTTGCGATCGAACTTGACCACTTCAAAGCGGAAGCGGATGTGGAAGGATCGCGCTACGTTTTCAAAATGGAGGCATTGAAGCCGATCCCCGAGGAGCGGCTTCGACAAATGCTCGAATCATTGGAAAAGCATCTCAGCAGCCTCAATATCGAGTATGCCGCCAAGCGCAAAAGCTTGCGCTTGAATCCGCCTATTCTCATGGTGATGAAGCCAGGCTGGTACGACAGCGGTAAGCAGCGCCTGGTCGCGCAGGGCAAGCGGCTGTTCCAGGCCAAAACTATTCTACTGTCAGAGCACAAGGGAGAAAAAGCAGACGAGGAGTTTATTTCTTCTACGGTAACTCTAGAGGAAGAACGATAAAATTCGTTATGCCAACCGAGGTTATCTCAGTCCGCGCCGACGATGGCACTTCCCTCGCTGTGGGCGCTTACGTGGGAGTCGGGGGTGGTCCGGTTGCGTTGGTCGTGCATGGAATAGCCAGCCATATGGGCTGGTATCACGGACTCGCCGAGGAATTGCAAGCCCAGGGAGTCACTGTCTACATGCCCGACCGACGTGGAGTCATGCTTTCAGGGGGAACGCCCGGGCACGCCAATAATTGGACGGCGTTAGTGCGGGACCTGTTTCGTGTCGCGGAGGAGATAGAGCGTCGCCACCCGGGCCGACCGATGCACGCCATCGGGATCTCGCTAGGAGGCGTCATCACGTTGGGTTGTTCCATCCTTCATCCCGGGCTATTTCGCAGCCAGATCCTATTATCACCAGCCCTGGCGGCGTCCGTCCGTTTCCCGCTATTGCGCCGGATCGAGATTTTCTGCCGCGCCCTGTCGGCTCCGAGCAAACTCTACGATTTGCCTTTTGGAGTCAAAGATCTCACCGACAACTCTGACTGGCAAACCGCCCTTTTTGAAGAATCCAAACGGAACCAGGTCAGTGCGCGCTTTCTGCTGGAAACGTTGCGGATGCAGCGGTTCGTGCGCAGGCAGATCAAACACGTGGATCCGCCGATTCTGGCTCTGTTTGGAGAGCGGGACTTGGTTGTCGACAATCAGAGGTCGATCGATATCCTCGCCAAGGCGGGTTCACCTTGCGTCCGGGTCGAGGTCTTCGAGTCGATGTCGCACATCATCGCCGCTTCTGTGCCAAAGCAGGAGCTGATCGCACGGCTCCTTTCATGGTTGGGGGACGATTGGGGATCGGCGAAACAACGTATCACGATTCTCAAAACGCTTCTGGTCAAGCGCGACGACCATGTCATGTTTAGTCCGCTCGCAAACAAGAAGGATGGAACCGAAGAAGCCCGATGATATCGTAGCTCGACGCCAACAGATCGAGGCTCCGCTGGACCCTAACCGTTACACGGCTCTTCGACGTTTGGCGACCGACCCTGATCATCGTCTGGTTGTGACGTTCGGTGGAGGATCGGCGGTAGGACTTAGCGGGAATGTAGCATTGGCCGCGATTCTAGAGGAACTAGATCTCAAAGGCCGAGTCAGTCAGGTATGGGGTACAAGTGCTGGAGCGATTGTCGGTGGTGGTTGGGCGTCAGGAACCCCAGCTAAAGAAGCACTCCGGCTAGTCAAGGCGGCCTATGGATCCTTAGATGTTTGCTGGCTAAGGCTTGCGCTCTCGCTCTTGCTTAGGCCTTTCGGTTATCCGCTGCCTGAGGGTTTGATTAAGGGCCGCCGGATCGCCAAGCTCATCGACGAGGGACTCCGGGTCAAGACTTTCGAGGATTGTCCTACTCAGTTTCGGTGTATCGCTATCAGCGACGATGGCCAAGCGCGCCGAACCGTTTTACGCCAAGGCCCGCTTCTTCCGGCCATTTATTGCAGCATGAGTCTTCCGGGTATCTTCATGCCGCATCCTCCATTGCCGGGTCAGGATTGTAGTTATTACGATGGCGGGGTGGTCGAGAAAACCCCCTTACTTTCTCCCATCTCGGAGCATTTGCGCTCTGGTGACCGAAGGAAGTTACTTCTGTTGGCGACACACTTCGGGAGTTACGACCACTTGATACCGGTCCGAGGCTTCGTTCACAGGTTTTTCCAAACCATTTACGCCCTTGAGGAAGTCGCCTGGCCTTATCAATTGGCAGAGGCTCGCAACTACCCAAACGTGGTTCTGGTGCTTCTCGACCCTCAGATCAAAGTCACAAATGTGCTCGACCTGTCCCTTGTGGAAACGCACTATCTCCAGGCGAGAGAAGCATTCGCCGACGCTCTGCAAAATGCCCGGCTCGCGCTCTCGCTAGGTTCAAAATAACCGTTGCCGTAATCGAGTGTTCTGGAATCGCTAGAACCTTGGAGTACGTGAAAAGCTTGAAGACATTCAGGGTTGCTGACGGTTGGCGCAGGATTTCTAGCGGCGCTTCCTCAGAGCTGGCAGGCGTTCGAGCAGAGCGTCTACTTCCGCACAAACCTTATCGTGGTCGAACGCGATATTTGATATTCCTTCCAGGTCGCTAAACCCACAAGGGTTGAGAAAAACCAAGTGATGATCACCCAAACTAAGCGTGTCACCATGGGAGAGAGTCCGTCGCTCGCTTGGTTTCAGCCGCTCACTATTAATCGCAATCCCATTCCGTGACTTGAGATCTTCAATGTCATAACGGTTGCCATCCCTTATGACGCGGCCATGGTGCCTGCTCACCGTGGTCGAATCCAGCACTAGATGGTTATCCGACAGCCGGCCGATCGTGGTTTCCGGCCGATCCAACAGAATCTGCAACCCAGGCGCGTTCCCTTGGATAACGACCATCTTTGCAGATTCTTCTCGTTCGATCTTGGACTGGTTATTCTCGGATGGGCGTATAATCTGTGTTGTGGCGTTATCGTGCGCCAGTCTCGATTTTGTAAGTCCCTTCCTAGTCTTAGAATTCATGCTTTGACCTAAGCCGCGGGTAGCAACTTGCAGCCACGCAGCAGGCAACAAATTTTCCTGAAGTCTAGCATAGATGTGAACTCCTTTGAACGGCAATCGCTTACGTCCCTATTTCGGCTTACTTTCACAATTTCACTCCGTGTGGTGACAAACTGCCTCAATATTATGTCCGTCGGGATCAAGGACGAACGCGCCGTAGTAATTCGGGTGATATATTTCTCTTATTCCAGGCGGGCCGTTATCCTTGCCTCCCGCAGCAATCGCAGCTTCGTAAAACTCTCTTACTTGCTGTCGGTTCTCTGCCGCGAAGGCTACATGCATCGGCTGCAGGGGAACTCCGTGAACACCAAACCAAAACTCCGGCTTACCATCCTTACCAAAGCCCGCCACATTTTCGAATTCCATGATTAATTCGATCTCTAAGGGCACAAGAGCTTTGGAATAAAATTCCTTGCTTCTTTCATAGTTGCTGACCGATAGTCCAATATGGTCGATGACCATGGTTTATTCCTCACTGGCCAGGATAAAAGAAGTCTAGCCGGCCCAATGGTACAGTCAATGGGTTTGGATTGAAGAATTGGGTGCAAAAGGACAACAAGCTCATCGCCAAGATCGTTAAAAAGGATAGGGCTTTGCGAAGCAGATCAAGCGTAGGAACGATAGCGACCTGATCGAGGTCACGAGGAAAAACCGCGATGACCTGCCAGGAGAGGTCGTTGAGGAAATCAGAGCAGCAATAGAACTATAACCAGTAGTCCGGCCGTTTAATCTTCCTTCTCGGGATTCATGTTTTCCACCGCTTCATCCCTTAGTTGAGAATAAACGGCCTTCAGTTCAGGATGGTGGCGTTGTAGGAAAATCCTCAGGGTCTCAACCTCTATTCTCAGCGTTTCAATAGCGGAAAGCAGATCCAGTTTCGCATCTTGAAAGAGTGGAAACGGCCGATTCAATCTGTCTTTCCAATAGATGGAAGCGTTGCTGGATATCTATTTCTTCCATCAAATTTCTTCCATCAAATGCTCTTTTTTTTGCAGCCCTGCTCTAGGAAGTTCGACTCTTTTAACCTTGAGCTACCGAACGGCTTTAACACCCCTCTTCGCTTGGCCAACGGTCAGAAGGGCAGATGATCACAAAAGGCTCCACGCCATAAACCCTACCGCGGCCAGAGAGGCAAGGACCCCTAAAGCACTGGCCCCGTATTTCCATGCCAGGATTAAAGGCATTTTTCTCTTAATTATTTCGAAAGGAATTAGTTTATCCATACCCCATCGGGCAACGAGATACCGATCTTCTCCCAGCACACCTACTGCGATTGGGTCCTTGTCGACCTCGCGCTTACGCCATACTTCAATCTTATCGAAATACTCGCTTGCCCGCTGAATCTCGGCACCAACCTCATAAGTTATGCCGTGAAACCGATACAGGAAATCCGCCTTAAGACTGAGCGCGGCTAACCGATCGAAATGCTGCGACCGAACAGGGAGGAACGTCTTCCAAACGCGCCAATCCTCGTCAGAGATTTTCGGATATGGGATTGGCCTTGCTTCTCCTCCCGCCATCAGGGACTTATCATTTTCCCGGCGATAGTTCTCGACAAACATATAGATCCCTCCTAACTTATTTTTTATTGCCGTCCGTATTGTGATTCTGAAGAACGAGTCCCATCATGATGACCTTCGCAACAACGGGTGCCGCCCGAGGGCCAGGATACCCAGCAGAATGATCAGAGAATTTGAAAATTACCGAAAGCAATTCTTATTCCACGGCAAACCGCTCCCGATACTGCGGGATGAAGGCGCGCCCCGTTAAGCTCGCCCCTTCTCCTTTGAAAGGATTTTCAGAGCTACCACAGCGGCAATCGGAGCATCGTCCGTAGAAAACCTTCTTAGAAAGACGGTTATGTGAAGGGGTTTTCCTGCAGAAAAAAGCAAAAAGAAGATGATAAAACCATACGCTGCGTGGCATGGCAGACTGCATTCATCGAAGATCAATGCCCGCGATCCACGAAGCGCTAGATTAAATCGTGCCTTCTAGCGGCCACGTAAAAATCCTTCCTTGCTATGAGTTCAACGCCCAAGCCGAAGAGCACAACTAGAGGGACCACGATCCATCCTACAAAAGGTATGATAGCGAGGAGATAGTAGATAATCAGTCCCAGGACAAAGGCTGAGGTTCGGCCTGGACTCGACCGGAAAAGTCCACTGATGACCTCCCCGATCCGGCTGATCGCGTAGATCCGGCCCCAATAGAGAAGCATGAGATACGCGGCCATCACGATTAAGGCAATCGGCACCGCCACCACGGTGGCAAACAAAATCGCACAGATGACCGGCGTCATGACCGCGGCGATAAAACCGATCCCCAACGATACCCACGGTCTCTCTCTGAGAACGGCGACCGCTGACTGGTGAAACCTTGGAAGGAAGCGCACCGAAAGAAGACCCAGGATCAATGTAGAAACAAAGCTAACGGCGACGAATAGAACCCATGCGACAATAAAGGCGGTGAACATCGCCGGTAAAACCTCCGACTCTTTTCGCGGAAACCTGACGACCTTCCCTTTGATACGGGCCCCTTCGCTCACCGAGGCTTCCTGGTTGCTCCAGTAGTCCACATTTCCTTCAATCTGAGCCTTGGAGGTGATCCGGAGCGCTCCAACAGCCGCATCGACATCGCCTCCCACTTTATTCGATAGGATAAGCGCTCCGGCTGCGACCTTCGCCCCTCCGGCAACGGGAGACGCCACGTCGACGTTCCCGCTGGCGACAACAAGGTTGCCTCGCACGAGAGCCGACGGCGTCAGCTCCACGTTGCCCGCAGAGACCGTGAGATTTCTCCCGACAGTTCCGCTCACGGCGATATGGCCTCCGGCGGCCCGGACATCCTGAGCCACAACTCCCGATAGGCTCACGCGGCCACCCGCAACAAGAACGTCTCCGTTAACCCGGCCGTCGATAACGACTTGGCCCGCCAACGCGTACACGTCGCCGTTAACGGTTCCCGAGATCTCCACCAGCCGGCCAAAGGCAAAGTAGTCGCCGTTAATGACTTGGCCAGCGGCAACAGCGACTTCATCACCAAACCGGTCCCGCCCGTTCTCCTGCCCAGCCCAGCCGATGGAGAAAAACAGGAGCATCGCGACCAGACTGGCGATATCAATGAGTTTTGTTCCCAAGAAGAATTTCTTACTGACGGCACGGAAATGCGAAAGAGGTGAGATGAGCATGGCAGTGATTCTTTCCGATTCGCTTACGAGGAAGCGCATTGCCCCCCGCCGCTTCATTGTAGCAGTCGAAGATGATCTTTCAATTCTCGTCCCGAGCGACCTGCCTCGATGGAGCTGCGCGCGAGGCGCAAGCAAGAGTGAAGTGAAGGGCTAGGCTGAAAGCCGCGCTCTTATCTTTTTGATGCGATTAAGCGCCGCCCTGTTGCCGCAAGTTGTTCGGTGATCGGAATATCAACTCCGAGTTGCCTTCCAACTTCGGCAGCCAAGGGAATGTCCTTATCGTAAAGGTTTTGACCCGCCCGCAGCCTCGGACTTGCGCCCGAGAGGTCGAACCTCTCCTGCCAGCGGTTCAGCGTCGACACGGAGGCGGTCTTCCGCATCATCTCCAAAGCCTCCTCGCACGGGATTCCGCCGGCCAAGCCAATCCGGACCGCCTCATGAACGATCAGCGCCTCGGATGCCGTGACCAAATTCTTTATCAGCTTCGCCACATTCCCGGTTCCCAACTGTCCCATATGCATGACCTCCTTACCCATACGCAGGAGGTGGGGCCGCGCACGTTCGACCAGCTCCGCCGGCCCGCCGACGAGAAAGGTTAGACTCCCCTCCCGCACGACCTTAGGCACCGCAGTCATGCAGGCATCGATCACATGGACATCCCGCTGTCGGGCGGATTCGGCTACTTTCTTAGTCGTCTCGGGACGAATCGTGCTATGTAATAGAACCAGCGTGCCGGCTGCTGCTCCTTCCAGGATTCCATCCTTGCCTATGGTGCAATCCAGTACCTCCTGATCGGTCCGGACCACAACATCGACAAGGGTCGACGCTTGAGCGACCGCTTTGGCTGAAGGGGCAATACGTGCTCCCGATGAGCGCGCTGCGTGAACGGCCGACGAAGCAATGTCGAAGACAGTCGCTCCTACACCCGCCAACTTCAATCGCTCTAGGAGCGCACTGCCCATCGCACCGACCCCTACGATGCCAACTTTTTCCATGTTTTCTCCTTTTTGAACCTACTTGCCTCTTTTACTCGAATGATTTCAAGCTAATGCCGCCGGCTAGTACGGCCTATACAATGACCGTACAAAACCTGTCAATCGAATATAGAAAGAACAAACTCGGGAATAATAGTACCCGCAAGGTATAGCGACTCTTGAACGTTTTTGGTAGAAAAGTTGGACAAATGCGGCTACGCTTTCACAAACGTTCTTCGATTGAACAGTCAAAAAGGAGGATCAGGCTATGGGCGTTATGATTGGCGGCAAGTGGCACAACGACGATGATATCCCGAGCGATGCCCGGGGCCATTTTGTCCGCGAGGCCTCCAAGTTTCGCCATTGGATCACGGCGGACGGAAGTCCGGGACCTTCCGGCAATGGCGGGTTCAAGGCCGAACCCGATCGCTACCACCTCTTTGTCTCGCCGTCCTGCCCCTGGGCGCACAGAACAATCATCATGCGCAAGCTCAAGAAACTTGAGGACGTTGTTTCCATGTCGGTCGCCGACCAGCCCAAAATCGAAGGTTGGGCTTACTCACAACCCATCGACGACTTCGAGCCGTGCGCGGACGGCATCTTTCGGCTGCACCAGATCTACAGGGCAGCAAATCCACAATACACCGGCAAGATCACCGTACCGACACTTTGGGATCGGAAACGGCGCACAATCGTTAGCAACGAATCATCGGAGCTCATCCGGATGTTCAATGCCGCGTTCGACGCCTGGACCGCCGCGAATTTTGATTTCTACCCCGAAGAACTCCGCGGCGAAATCGATGACGTCAATACCTTTGTCTACGACCATCTAAACAACGGCGTGTACCGCGCCGGGTTTGCCAAGACACAACAAGCTTATGATGAAGCGGTCCGGAAGGTGTTCCGGGGGCTGGAGGCCTTGGAGCAGCGGCTTGGCGAGCAACGCTATCTCGCGGGCGAGCGAATCACGGAGGCCGACTGGCGCGCCTTTCCGACCTTGCTGCGCTTCGACCTCGTCTATTACAGCCACTTTAAGTGCAACATCCACCGCATCCAAGACTACCCGAATCTGGCCAACTACCTGCGGGAGCTTTATCAGTGGCCAGGGATCAAGGAGACATTCGATTTAAACAAAATCAAGGCGGGCTATTACGGCCAGCGAAATATCAACCCGACCGGCATCGTGCCCACGGGGCCGACTCTAGCCCACCTCGATTGGCCACACGATCGGACCCGCCTACGTGCCGCGGGCCTGACAGGGCAACCAACAACACTGCTCTCCTAGTCCGAGTGGACAGCGCAGGTCTGTAGCCACAGCGCCGCGTGCGCTGGTTCTTTCGGAAGCGCCAGAGGCGGAACGATCACGCTCTCCGCCGTCGCGCTCTTTGTTTTGCTTGACGGGACAATGCCCTAGAGGATGCGGCGCTGCGTCCTTCACGCTTCAGGGCCCGCAATACGGCGCGTGCCCGTTTTCCCGAAGGCCTTCTCCTCTTGCCCCTCTGTCCGCGCTGGTAGTCTCGCGCAGCTTTCCTGCGTGTCCTTCCCGAAACCTTCCCCCTTGAAGGAGGCGGAAGCTTTACGCCGGCACGCCGGGCCTTGGAAAGTCCAATCGCAATCGCTTGCTTCGTCGACCGTGCGCCATGCTTGCCGCGACGGACGTGTTCGATTTCTTCACGGACAAATTCTCCGGCCTGCGTGGTCGGCGCCTTCCCTTCCCGCTTCGCCTTACGAGCCCGTCTCATGGTTTTTCTTTCAGCCATCATGCACCTCCTCTAAAAAGCCTTCCACGCAGAGCAGGCCATTTCAAGACACCTCACTCACAAAATGAGAAATCGAAAAAGTTATGTGGAGGGACTCCGCACCCGCCTGATACGTCGAGGCATTTAGCCTCTTCGGTTGGGGCCTACCTTTTCGATCTGAATGCGGAGAATGACGCGGCGCTCCTCTTTCATTTTCTCCCGGTACTCGTCCCAGTTCGGATGTTCTCCGTATACTTGCCGGCGCCAATGAATCAACAGATCTATCGCTTCTGGCTGCGAGATGATTTCTGCAGTGCCGTGGATCTGCACGTACCCCGAGCCGTGAAACTGCTCGCCGAACACCAAGAGTGAGACGCGAGGGTCGCGCCGGACGTTCTTCACCTTATAGGTCGTTCCCCGTGACGTGAGGATCACGCGGCCTTCGGCATCGATTGCCGGAGAAACCAGCGT
Source organism: Binatia bacterium (assembly GCA_036004365.1). GTDB lineage: Bacteria > Desulfobacterota > Binatia > UBA9968 > UBA9968 > DP-36. The sequence goes on along the minus strand of DASYRN010000045.1, from coordinate 77,151 downwards.
CATCTGCGGCAAGCCGTCCTTTCTCCAAGCGACTAGACAGCCCCGATGGTTAGCCGCTACGAATTTCTGGACGTCAGCAATTTCCATACAACCTCCATGCGGGACGAATTTTACCGAATCTTACAGGATGGCGCCGTTTTTTTGTTCTAAACCCCGTGTGTTTCGAGCTCTCTAAGGATATCCGCGAGAAACGCCTTAGAAGGAAACTCCAAGAGCAACAGCGCTCCGCTGGCGAAGGAAAACAGATACTGATCCCGGATATAACCACCGATCAACGCCAAAACAAAGCCGTAAACAGCCATGGCTTCAAGGATGGCGAAGGCGACGATCTTGCTTGTGACGTATGAAGAGACAACTTCGGCGGCCCGCTCCTCCAGCGGAGTTCCGTGCTCTTGCAGGACTTGAAGGATTTTGTATTTCTTCGATCTTCCCAGGATTCCCTTCTTGGTAAGAAAGCGATTCCTCCACCAAACAAAAGTGCCCAGATCGACGAAGGCCAGCAACCATAGAACAATTCTGACAGTCTCAGTCAGAGAGGAGCCGGCTGAAAAACCGGGCTTCCCTAGAATGAATTCCGTGAGCCATAGATAGACGAAGATCGCGCCGACAAAAAAGATCCACAACAAAACCAGGATTTGCTGCTGATCCTCCAGGGTCTTTTTAAACTCCGGTCGAATCATGCCTTGATGGTTCCTGATTTTTAGTCCGCATCCTGGCGTCTCTTGTCTTCAAACTCCTATTCCTTTAGATCGCCCACAATCGCTTTCACTCTGAGCACGTTGTCATCCCCCTGGCCGTAAAGCCTTTCGAGGAGCGATTCTACCTTTCTCCACACCTCCCTGTAATCCTTTGCTATCTCCTCTGCGGTCTCAGCGGGCAGACCTTCGAACTCGCGCACGATGTTCTCGATCCAACCTGGGACATATTTCTTCTCCACCTTCTCCTCCGCATAGAGGTAACCTTCCAAAGAGCCCAGGCGCGCACCCAGATCAAAAAGCGTCCTGTTCACGGACATCGCATTTTGCTTCGCCATTGCATTACCCTCCAACCGTTGTCCATTGCCAACGGCGATCATTTCGCGTCTTTATTGCCAATGCTCATTCCGGCCTAGGGCGCCCGGCTCAACGTCGGCATGACATGCCGGGTAAATAACTCAACCGAACGCAGAGATTCGGTAAGGGATAGATCTCCGAAGGCGAATTGCCCAACCAAGTAGTTGGCCGCCGATTCCGTGAGCTGGGATCGTAGAAACGCTTCCACGGTCTCCGGGGTGCCGGCTACGCCCTTCCCGGCTTCGGCGAGGCCGTCAAAATCCGGCGGCCGGGGGTGTGGCGGACCACCTCCGTACAGCCGAAACAGATGATAGAAGCTGCGATGCCATACCGGGTAGGCCCGCCGCGCCAGTTGGATCGCCTCTGGGTCGCGGTCCGCGATAACGATAAAACGACTGATCCCGATCCTCGGCATCGCGCGGCCGTCTCCCCGGGTTTCGCCCCAGACCTTGCGATATCGGTCGGCGAAAGCACGCGTCTCGTACGCGGTGTCCAGGCTCACGATGTTAAGACCCCGGCGCGCGGCGCGCTCTGCGCTTTCGACGGAATGAACGCCGTACCACACCGGCGGGTGCGGCTTTTGCAGTGGTTCGAGCTCTAGCGGAACATGATCAAAGGAAAAAAACTCACCGTGGAAATTGAGCGTCTTTTTCGACAGGCCCTGGAGGATAAGGTCGACCGCCTCCGCATAGATCCGCTGGGCCTTGGCAGGGTCCTGTCCGTAGAGTGCAAGTTCGATGGCTGAGGAGCCGCGGCCGAAACCGATCTCGAGCCGGCCACCGCTCATCTGGTCGAGCATGCAGATCTCTTCGATCAATCGAAGCGGATGGTGGAGTGGCAGCGCGTAGACTAGCGGTCCGAAGCGAAGCCGCTGCGTGCGCTGCGCGACAGCGGAAAGGAAGACACTGGGAGACGGCGCCATGCCAAGCGGCGTCGAGTGATGCTCGGCAACATGGTACGCATAAAAACCCGCCCGGTCATAGGCCTCGATGAGCTTAAGACGCGCCTCGTAAAAATCGCTCAACGGCAGATCGCCGCGGTCTAGATGATCGAATATACCGAATTCCACGCCGCATTCCCGATTCCGTGTCTTGGATATCGAGCCAGAGAAAACAGCTCAAGGCCAGGACGGCTCCTGCGTCCTGCTCTCAACCGCCCCAGAAGTGCTCGTCGAAAAACCAGGAAGCCAATAAAAAACCAAAGATGAAGCCGATGAATTGCAGCAGTCCTGGCATAACCCTCAGCGTATACCAGACAGACGCGAACATGACTAAATCAGCGGTGCCCATGTCCATTCACGCTCGGCGCATCAAAGCACAGAGATCGTGGCCTTGTCAAATTTCTTTGGAACAAGAGCGATTTTTGGGCAGTCATTCGTCCTTTTTGTCCACTCTTGTCGATCTTTGTTCGCTCAAAAAGGAAGACTGCGGAGCTATCTTCAATGAAAATTCATCAAAATCAGCAGTTAGCCATTTTGGCATCGGCCTTGCTCACACAGAAGAGGACCACCAGTGCAAATCAAAGGCAAACGAATATTGAGCTATTTGAGGCAGCTATTGAAGACCTCCGTCGGGGGTATTATCGCGGGTTTCATGCTCATCTACTATCTCCAGTCCGGCGTTGAGAGCCCCAAGCTGAGTGTCCTGGGGCTTTTGCCTATCGCATTGGTTGAGGAAGGACGGTTCGCAGACAACGGAAAAATACAGGACCACAGGCTGGGCCTTATTCTGAAAATTGAGAATAACTCCCCAACTCCAGCCATCGTCGCCACGGCCGTCATCCAGGGGTGCGTGCTTATGGACCCATTTGCCGTAGAGGTGAGCTTGCCAGAAAACGAGAGGTTGATTTCTGGACGACCCAGAGAGGCTCATTTTGAGAAATACAAGTATACCATTCAACGAATCTCCTTCTCGGGATTCATCCGCGACGATACACAAGTCATTCCCGGCTACGGGACAACCTACGTCGGCATCGCCTTCCCTTTTTCAGCACAGGCGACCTATCTTGGAGTACCCGGGAGTGTCTCTCTAACGGGCAACTGTCACGAAGTCAAAGTGGCGAATACCCAGCCGTCGTTGTTCCAGATCTTCAATCAATGGCCCCCTCAGTCTCAACGCCCGGAAACTTTGAGATTAGAATTGACGGATGGTCGACTCAAAATAGGACTCTTCGCGGGAAAGCAGTGGATTTATGTTCACCCGAGGAGAATAAAAAGCCTGCAACATACTCGCGCGGAAAATTGGCCCAAGCTGGGGCTTGCCCAAATGTATGAAAACCCGGACAAACCTCCGATCCCGCTCGGTCCCGAATTAGCAAATTCGACGGAAGCCCCGCACTGAGGGCTCCATTTCATTGCCCGGCGACTCCACTCTCTTCGTCAATCAACTCAGCGCCGGCCATAAAGCTCTTGAACAAATCCTGTATCTTCCAACTCCTTGAGGAAGCGGTTGTCGAAGAACTCCTTGGGATCCGCCGTGGCGGCTTTAGGATGATCTGAGACGGCGAGCGCGGACTTGATTAGGTCTTCGTTAAAGTATGGCACTTTCGGAAAGACGCCGCGAAAAGACTGGTAGGCCTCATCGATGATGGCGTTATCGCTGGTAGCAAGAAACCGGGCAAGCGCTCGTTTGGCGACTTCCGGCTCTTCATTCGCAGCTTTAATGCTCGCAAGATACGCTTTCAAAAACACTTTGATCCGATCCGGCTGTTGCCGCGCTAAGGCGCGACGAGTCACCACCCCGCTGTGAACATAGGGCATCTTTAGGTCGGCGATATTGACAAGCTCTTTGTGACCAAGACGGCGAGCCTGCAGTGTAGTCGGCGATGAGAGAACGCCAGCCGAGACAATGCCTCGTTCGAGCGCCGCCAACACCTCCCGCACGCCACCGAGATAAAGAAATTTCACATCCTGGCCAGGCTGCAAGCCGTTCCGCCGCAGAAGAGCTACGGCGGCGTGGTCGGACGCAGCTCCCTTGGTCATCACTCCCAGCACTTTTCCCTTTAAGCCCGGCATGTCCTTGACTTCGGGGCGCGCATAAAGGGAAAAGCCGTAGGTGGGGACGCTGGCGGCGATGGCGACGAGCTCGGCGCCGCTTAGAATCGCGTTCACTACCGCGCCGCCTGTGCTGGCCATATCGACATCCCCGGCAACCAAGGTCTGCGTGAGCCTGGCTCCGCCGGAGATATAGATATTCTGGAGGTCGACGCCGTATCTCTGATCGATCTTGGCGTCAGACATCACCCAGATCGGTAGCATGGCCCCGCTGGGTTGCGGATAACCCATCCGGACAGAGAACGCAGCCGCGGTGGAAAGAGCCGGAGTGCCAAAGAGCAAAAAAAGACAGCAAGAAGACAAACCAGCCAGCCAAACTCTATCCAACTTGAGAAAAGAACCCGCGTTCATCTTTGGCTCCTTTCTTTAACGCGCGGCTCTATGTCCAAAATCTTTGTTTCCAACGCTCGATGGCCTTGGGATTCACGACCGTATCGGGAGCCCTGCCCTCGAGGATCGAGAGAATACTCTCCGCGGCCATCCGCTGTCCCGCGTCCAGCGATCCTGGATTGTTGCCGATGATGTGCGGCGTCATGATCAACCGCGTCGGATCCACTTCGCGCAGCTCACTGGCGAGCGGAAGCGGCTCTGGTTCGAATACATCCAAAGCCGCGCCCGCGATAACCCCCTCGTTCAACGCTTGAATGAGATCGGCTTCATGGCATACCGCGCCGCGCGAAGTGTTGACTAAATATGCGGTCGATTTCATCATCTTGAGTTCGCGGAGCCCGATCATATGCCGCGTCTCTTTCGTCAGCACGACATGAATCGTCACGAGATCGGCCTCGCGCAACAGCTGATGCATCCCTAGCCGCTCCACGCCCAATGGTGCAACAGTTTCCTGCGCAACATACGGGTCATACCCGACAAGGCGCATGCTCCACGGTCCCAACCGTTTCGCCACCTCACGCCCAATACGCCCGAGCCCAATGATGCCGATGGTCTTCCTCATCATAAGGGCGCCGCGATTCTGAGGCTCCTTCCAGCCGCCCGTGCGCAGATGAGCCTCGTTAAACTTAAGCCGCTTGAAAAGCGCGACCATAAAGCCGACGGTAGCCTCGGCCACGCCCATATAGTTCTCCGGTGTTGGGCTGTTGCAAACCAGGATTCCGAGTTCGGTGGCTGCGTCGACATCGACATTTTCAATGCCGATGCTGGATTTGACTACGGCCTGAAGCCTATCGCAGGAGTCGAGGATATCACCCCCAATAACGTCGCGGCCTGAACCGAAGAGAATATCGGAATCGCCGATGAGACGGATGAACTCCCGTTTCTCATAACGAAACGAAGGAAAGTCATCGACATTCCTTCCCAACACAAGCTCGCACCCCGACTTGTGCAGTACCTCTTGGGCGAGCTTGAATCGCGTTGGGCCGCAGAAGCAGACCTTACGGCTCTTGCTGATCATACTGACACTCCGTTCAATGATCATTATTCTGACAAAGAGAATCTTTTCATGGTCCTTCCAGGAATTTACAGCCGATATCGAACTATCACACGATAGTTTGGCGATCAACTGTGACGTTCTAGAAAGATGGAAGTAGATCAACGTCGAAGCCGAACAACAAATGTAGGGAATTGCAGTCAGAGATCCAACTCAGAAACATTGGTATCCAATGAAATCAATGACGTACGGGATGGTATTAAATTTGCGTCGCAATTTTAAGCAAGTTTCTCAAGCGAGGATTAGATAGTACTACCCCCAAACTGTTTACGGCCGTCCTCATCAATCCACAGATTGGCTCACTGAGCAAATATCCAAGGAGAAACACATGATCAAAAAGGACTCTGTCGTGAGTTTCGAGTATACTCTATCCGATGAAAGCGGCGCAGTCATTGAATCGAACAAAGGAGAGGCGCCCGTAACTTATACTCACGGCGAAGAGGAAATTATCCCCGCCTTAGAGAAGGCGCTTTCGGTAATGGGGATAAGCGAGAAGAAGAATATTCGCCTCGGGCCGAAAGACGCGTACGGGCCTGTGGATCCTGAAGGTTTCAAGGAAGTACCCAGAAAGCATATTCCCGCTGAAGGTTTGAAAACCGGGACCATGCTTCGTGTTCGCGGTCCGCACGGAGAAGACGTTGCTTTTCGTGTCCATGAGATCAAAGAGGAGAGCGTAGTTTTGGACCTCAATCATCCTCTAGCGGGGAAAACCTTGACATTCGACGTTAAGATTCTGGACGTCCAGCCGGGCGACTCCGAGTAACATCGAACAAGACGAGATCGCCTCACAGAGAAATAAAATTCAAGGCCGCGCAGTTGGCTTCAAATGGGTTCCAACCGCTGCATACAAGAGGAGGTTATAGAATGCAAAAATCATTGAGAAATACTTTCATGCTATCCCTGGCTGTCAGCCTGATTGGACTAGGATTCAGTTCCCTAATCCTAGCGCAAGAGCTACAGGAGAAGGCTAATGTTAGTGACCAGGATCTCAAAGCGTTTGCTAAGGCGTACGTAGAAGTCGACAAAATAAGATTAGCCTATGAACCCTCTCTGCGAAACGCCCGGGACCCGGAACAACTGCAGAATATTCAGCGGGAAGCGACAGTGAAAATGGAAAAGGCTGTCGAAGATCAAGGGCTCACCCGTGAAGCTTATGTCAGGATATTCAATAGCGTGAAGGATGATGTTGAACTACGTAAGAAAACCCTTAAGTTAATTCAAGAGGAGCAAGAGAAATCCTAGTAAGACTTTCCTAGTCTCGGCAAATAGTTTTGCTTTTCGACTTTCGGAGTGGGAGCCTTGATCTCAGTGTGGCGACTTGCTTCAATCGGCTTACCGCTTCTCGCGGCTTTGAATTTCCCGCCGACCTCTCATGTTATCGCCATGGAGCGAGCCGGTGAACTGCTAATCAGTGACAGTTTTACAGGGGGAAAGCCCCAGCTCGAATGGGTTCCGCATCCTCACTTCAATCACGACAATCTTAGAGGGGCCATCGATCCCACGTCACCCGAAGGTGACCCTGGAGTCGGCGTTTTGGACAATAAGAGCGTCGGCGGGTTCGCCGCCCTCTCCTATGCAAACACCCGGGCGATTTCTGATTTCTATCTGGAAGCGTGGCTCTACGTCCAGCTCGTCAACGAAGAGAAAGGGCCACTTAACGGCATCGCGTTCAGAGTCGAGCCGGCGGCTAACCGATTCTATCGACTGGCGACCCATTTTGCCAAAGATTCTTTCTTAAGCCTCGCCTACGTAGGTAAAGACTCGAATAATTTCCCGATCCACCTGGTCCAGTGGAAGTCTGCTGAGCTACCCGGGGGCCGACCGGCGCAGAGCGGTTGGCACCGTGTGGCTATTGAAGTCAAGAATGACGAAGCGGAAGTTTACTGGGACTCTATCCTGCTCCCTGGGGGTCCCTTCCGGCTCGAACGCATCGGCTCAGGCTATATCGGGGTCTACGCCAACTATACAGGCGGCCTGGGACATGCGGAAACAAGGCTGGATGGGCTGAGAGTATGGCGAGAAAAATAGTTTCTGGCTGTCGATCGGAGGGGTAATGCGGTCACGTTTCAAAGCGTGGCTCTTCATCGTGCCTTTAAGCGCGGCGCTAGCCTGGGCTTGCACGAGGGGGATCATCCCGGCGACAGGAGAGAAACGCTTTGTCGGCTTTAGCTGGGAAAAGGAGCTTGAGATAGGTAAGCAGGCCAACAAAGAGATTGCGACACTCTTTGGTATTTACGAGGATCCAAAACTGGAACGGTACGTGCAGGAGGTAGGACAGCGGGTACTGGCAAAAAGCCATCTTCGACGTCCTGAAATGGATCAGGAAATTCGCAATACACCGATCACGTTCCGCGTACTCGATAGTCCGACCGTCAATGCCATGGCTCTTCCGGGAGGCTATATCTACGTCACTCGAGGATTGCTCGCTCACTTAAACAGCGAGGACCAACTCGCGGCCGTGTTAGGTCACGAGATCGGCCACATTGCCGCGCGCCACGCAGCGCGACGCGCCTGGCAGCAACAGCTGGGTCAAGGTCTCCTTCTCGGCGGTGCGATTCTCGGCCAGCAAGTCCTGGGGCTGCCTGCGGAACAGATGCTGAACCTTGGCAGCATGGCAGCGCAAATGATCTTCCTGCGCTATAGCCGTGAAGATGAATTGGATGCTGATCGACTCAGTGTCGAATACAGTTCGCTGGCCGGCTATCAGGCGGAGGACGTGGTGGGCTTCTTTCGTGCGCTTTCGCGAATAACCGAGAAAGAAGGGCAAGGGTTACCCAACTTCCTTTCGACGCATCCTGACCCCGGCGACCGACTGACGCGCGTTAAAGAGCTGGCGGCCGGTTGGCGCGCAAAAACAGCTGTCAGAGAAGCGGATCGCGGAGCCTACTATAAAGCGATCGACGGGATCATACTGGGTGAAGATCCGCGGCAAGGCTTTGTCGAGCGGAGCGTTTTCTATCACCCAGAGCTGCGCTTCCGCTTCCCCGTGCCCCAAGGTTTCAGAGTCGTCAACCAGCCCACGCAGGTCATTATGGTAGACAATCAGCAGCGCGCCATGATTGGATTTACCGGCAGCGGAGAGAAATCCGCGCGGGCGGTGGCTTCGAAATTCCTATCTCAGCCGGGCTTGAGGGTTCTTGAGAGCGGCCCGGCCCGCTCCGACGGGTTGCCGGCTTTTGCAGCCGTCGCAGACGCTCAAACTCAGAACGGGCAGATCGTGAGACTGCTTACTTACTTCATAGAGTATCGGGGGGGCGTCTACCAGTTCGTCGCTTACACTGCGCCGCAGGCGTTTGATCGTTTCAGAAACCTATTTCTGCAACCGATGCGCGGATTCGGAGAGATCGACAATCGTGAGATCCTAAATCGGCAGCCGGTCCGGATTCGTTTACAGCCCGTGACCCGCTCGGCGCCCTTCAAGGCGTTAATTCCCCGCGACTTACCTCGCGACATGACCGCCGAAGACTTGGCTATCTTGAATCAGGTCGGTTTGAATGAAGAAATAGAGCGAGGAAGAATTCTTAAGTTGCCGAGCTTTTCCTGAGCAAGTGTTCGGTGTCGGTTTTCCGGCGACCTTTCGCCCGAATCGGCATGGAATAACCGCAATGGTTGATTGGCGGGAAACCGTTCAATGGCTTCTTTCGAGCCGAGGGATTTCCCTCCCGGTGAAACTTCTCTACACAGTTTTTGTCTGTGTTCTGATTCCAACGTACTGGCGCCACTACGGTCCCGCCAATTTCCTATGGTTTTCCGACCTGGCACTGCTCCTCGGACTGCTGGCGCTGTGGCTGGAAAACCGACTGCTGGCCAGCATGCAGGCGATTTCGGTCTCCTTACTGGAGCTGGTATGGATTGTCGACTTCTTGGCACGGTTGACGACCGGTATCCGTTTCATTGGAATTGCCGAGTACATGTTCGAGTCGGACAAGCCGCTGTTTCTGCGGGGGCTATCCCTATTTCATCTTGTGCTTCCGTTCTTTCTCGTTTGGCTCGTCTACCGCCTCGGATACGACCGGCGTGCCTGGATCGCGCAGACGATTTTCTTTTGGGCGGTTTCGCTCGTCTGCTTTTTCTTCACCGAACCTTCCGAGAATATCAATTGGGTGTTCGGCCTGGGTGGTCAGCCGCAACAGAAGATCGCTCCGAGACTTTACTTGGCGTTGTTGTTAGCCTTCGTTCCGGTCTGTGTCTACTTGCCGACGCACTTCCTCCTCCAAGCGTTCATGCGAGAATGATCGGGCATGGAAGAAAAACCCTTTAGCGGGCCCGTCGTCGGCGCGCCCTGGCGACCTTCGCTGCTTGTTTACCAAGAGCAACGCGGGTCTTTTTCGGGAGTTTCTTAAGAGTCTGTTTTCGCTTTATTGCCCGGGCAGCTCTTTTGATGTTTTTTCCTGCTGCTCGTCTTTGCTTTTCAGTTGCCATGACTCCTTCTTTTATTAAATCATAACAGAAGAGACTGACAACGCTAGATAGTTAGAAGAAACATTGACTCGGGCGGAACCTCATCGACTATTGCCCTGGCGACTCATATGAACCGGCTGCCTAGTTCAGAGTACCAAACCACGCGGCTGTTTACCCTATTGACGTGCTATCGCGGGAGAGATAGGAGTAAATTGCTGTGATTGAGAGTCCTCGGTACGCTCAAGTCCTCCGCGCTATCGGCCAGGATCTGGAGGAGCTTAATCTAAAGTACTTCGACATCAAGAGCGAAGGCAAAGACTATCTCGTTCAGACTGCGGCATCGCCAGAACCGCTCGAGCTGCGGTATACCCCGGAAGATATAGGGCGTCTGGAGCGCCAAGGCCGGGCCAAACGGAGCGACCCATCCAGAACGCCTGATTTGTCGACGCTGTCCCAAGCCCTGCGCGCAATCGGTCAGTATATCGATCGCAAAGAGGGTCGGTTCGTAAGGCTCTCCAGGCAAGTCCCCTCCGGCGCTATATCGTTGCTTAGCGTCGAGTACCAAACGGGCATGCGTGAGCGCAAAAAGGAAGAGCTCCGCGCCTCGGGTCTCTACGATCTCAGCGTCCGCATGTACAAACAGCGGGATAAAGGACGTGCCAGAATCATTTAAGTACTTGCGAACGCGTCTCTCCAACTGGGCTTCTCCCCGCACATAAAGCTTTCGCACTGTGGCATAGTCCCTAACGGCTCTGTCCTTCCGAGCTGTGGCGGGCGTGGAAGAATGGATTCCTCGATCTGCTTCTCAACAACGCGGAGCATGATTGGAATATGCATGTCCAAGCTTTCATGTTTTGACAATAGCGAAACTAAGAAAACGTTCTCTTCTTCCGCCAACCGATCTGCGGAAAAGATGGGTTCAGGCTTCTGATGGACTATGGGCTTCACCTAGCTGTGTCCGACCCCCGAGTAAAACCCGAAGATCTGATCCATTTCGTTAAGCGCGCGGAGGAATTGGATTTTTTCTGTGTAACCGTCGCTGATCACATCGTCATCCCGAGAAACATCGCTTCCCCTTATCCTTATACTGTAGACAAGAAGTATCCCGGAAAAGGTCATCATCTCGATCAAATGACGGTCATGGCGTTTCTTGCCAGCGCCACTCAGCGCATCTCCTTCGTCGCCAGCGTCATGATTGCCCCTTATCGCCCTCCTGTCGTTGTCGCCAAGATGCTTTCAACCCTGGACTTCCTTTCAGGCGGCCGAGTGATTCTGGGATTGGGAGTCGGATGGATGAAAGAAGAATTCCTGCTTGTTGGAGCTCCTCCGTTTGAGGATCGTGGCCGTGTTACGGACGAATACATTAAAGCTTTTAAGGAGCTCTGGACAAAGGAGAATCCCACCTTTAAGGGCACTTATTGCAAGTTTTCCGACTTGGCATTTCTACCGAAGCCAGCGCAAAAGCCTCACATTCCGATTTGGATCGGAGGGCATAGCAACCGGGCTCTGCGCCGCGCCGCTGAGTTAGGGGATGGATGGCATCCCATAGGAGGCGTGCCGACCGTACCTCTGGAACCGGCAGATCTTGAAAGAAAGTTGGAAACACTCGCTGAGTACGCTCAAGCGGCAGGCAGGAATCCGAGCGAAATCCGCGTAGCTTTCAAAGCCTCGTTGTTTGATCGGGAAGTCGAAGCTCAGGCGGGGCGACGAAGAAGATTCATCGGCAGCGCGGGGCAGGTCGCATCCGACGTGAGAGACTATCAAAAGGCTGGAGTGAATTGCCTTATTTTCGATGTCCGGAGTCCTGGTCCGGCAGAGACTTTAAAACGATTGGACTGGTTGGCACAGGAAGTGCTCCCCATGGTCTAAAGCCGGGACATCGGCCATACTATTCCCCTTTCTTAATCCCCGCCATTCGAGTGCCGAAGTGTAATGGTGCCCAACGGGCATTCATACACAAAATCAGGTTCTCCCATTTTCTTTCGTTGCTGTTCTCTGACATGGCGTAAACGTTCTTGGAACCAAGTATTCTTCGGCCAGCCCGCGCCGCTAACCTCAGGGACAAAGTCATCTTCCGTTTGATACAGGCTCTGTTTGAGCTTGTTTTCGTTAAAGCGGATGCGCAAGCTCATGGTCATACGCAAGCAAACTTCCTGCAGATGCTTCTCACTACGAGAACGCCTTTCCGTGCCTCCGAGGGTCTTACACGTCGTGATTGGTGATGATCTCGCGTGAGAAAAATATGCTCTATTGCTACTACCGGATATAGTAAACGCGCGGGATACGTGTCAAGAGGATTTGTTGCTTGCCAGATCACTCGAGAGAGAACGCAGACGACCGATGAAAGGGGTGCCTATAGAAAATGGGTCAGCTCTCGTCTCCGGCTTTCTGTAGCAAGGCCGGGTGCGTCAACCCCTGCTTCACCTGCGCAATTCTCAGCGACGGCCTACCTATGTGAATATGCGCTCCCGTGGCCATGCCGCGCACCTTGTTCCGAAAAGCGATGAATGGGATGCCGGCCTTCCGCAAGTATGCCATGAGCCCACGCCCTTCTTCGCTATCTGGACGCACCGCGACATCAATGGCATCTCGATGATCAAAGCCCATGTCGTCGTGAGTCGAGGACTGGCCCATGGCGCTTACAGGGAGCGGCCGGCCAAACCGCTTCAAGAAGAACTCTTTGATCTTTCCTGTATTGGCGAGCGACCAATCCGCGGCGCCGTTGTAGCGAATGAAGGTCGCGGTTTCATGGTACCCTCCTAAGGGAAGGCGCTCCAGCTTTCCCTGCGCCGCGAGCTCTGACAGTAAGAGCGCGACATCATCTTCCGCGATCCATTGCTGGACTTGTTGGATCTCGAGGCGAGTATGAGTCATAGCGCGCCTGCTCTCCTCAAGTTCCGCCTTTGAAATCAAGTCGCTCTGATACAATTCCTTCTTCGTCTCATAATCGGCGGACTGGCGCTCCAATTTTTTTTCATAGACCTGGAGGAGATTTCCCAGACCGTCCCTTGAGGCCTTCTTTCTTTCGATGAGTTCTTTTCGCTTCTCTAAAAGGGTCTTCTCCGAGGATCCGAGCCGCGGCGAGCTGCCGTAGCTAGTTTTTGCTTGTTTATTCCTAGTTTGGGCTCCGGCGAGCACCGTAGCGCAAAGGAGGATAAGTCCGGTTACGCCAACAAGGGTGAGTCTAGCAGGCTTCATGGGCGGACCATCCGGGGGAGAAACAAATTACATGCCAGAATTGAATCTTTCTTTTTGATACCGAGTTACATGCGATCTGAGGATTTCGAGAGGCGCGAACTGCAGATTATACTGCCAAATATTAAGGTGTAATGCAGGCTTTTGCATACACTCTATTGGATGGTTAGCCACCACCTAAGAGAAGAGAACCAGTCTACGTTACGGCTGCTCTGGATTCTCAAGGCCGCGGAAATACATTGTGACGGAGCGTAACGGTTGATCGCAAAACCATCGTGTGATACTTCAGTCTCGGCTATTAGAAGCTAACATTGGAAGTCCTGGCACTTACGAAAAAAACACTGATGCGCATCGTGAGATATTTCGGCGCATGCGTTATCCTCGAAATCCGCTGACCGGCCAAAGGCGCTCAAAGGAGGTTAGGGATGATCAGAACCAAAGGAATTCATCACATGGGGATACCGGTCGATGATATGGACCGGGCAGTGAAGTTCTACACCGAAGTCCTTGGAATGAAGGTATCCAAAACCGGAAAGGACGACATGGGAAAAATCCTGGCGCGCACCGAGCTCAGATCCGGTGACGATCTCATCGTTCTTTTTGAGCGGCCGCATCTTGCCAAGAAAAATGCCATTGAAGAGGATGGCGCGACGCACCAGGCCTTCGAGATCGAGCGGGAAGATTTTGAGCTGGCGGCCCAGAAAATAAAGGAGTGGGGCGTAAAGCTCCATGCCAGGGAGCGGGTCGATCGGGGCGGGGCCAGCGGTTTTTACTTCTTCGACACCGAAGGCAACCTGCTGCAGCTTTACGCGCCGGCGAGGTAAATCTTACGAACAAAGAAGTTCAGGAGTAGTGGTGCCGTGCACATGCGCATCGCAGCGGTCGACCTCGTCAGCAATACCTGTTTCCCCGCGCTCGCCGCTGAGGAGCTAGGCTTCTACAGTGCCGAGGGTCTGGATGCCCATGTGGAACTCTTCCCCATGCTTGGGGCGACTAAAGCGCTGCGGGACGGCGCCGCAGATGCCATGGTCGCCGGTTCGGTGCATGACCTCTTGACGGCGTTTCCCCGCTGGCAAGGGGCGAAGCTGATCGTGGCCCTCTCCCAAGGGACCCCCTGGCTTCTCGTCGTCCGTGCCGATCTCCCCGCAAAGCGCGGCGACATTCGGGCGTTGAAGGGGCTTCGGCTCACGGCGGCGGAGGGACCCGACCTGGCGCTACGACAGATGCTGATCGATGCCGGAATCGATCCGGACCTAGAGCTGCAGATCGTGGAGCTGCCGGGCTCCCGGGCGCGCGATGTCTCCTTTGGCGTGTTCGCGGCCCGCGCTCTGGAGGCGGGCCAGATCGATGGCTTCTGGGCCAACGCGATGGGTAGCGAGGCCGCGGTCCGGCGGGGTGTGGGCAAGATCCTCCTCGATGTGCGGCGCGGCGATGACCCAGCCGAAGTCCGCCACTTCACGTTTGCTGCGCTCGCCACGACTGAGACGCTGATCGCGCGGGACCCGGAGCGCGCCGCGGCAGCTGTCCGAGCCATCGTGAAAACTCAACGAGCCCTCCGGGCAGAACCAGCGCAGGCCGCAGAGGTGGGGCGGCGCCGCTTTCCTCCGGAGGCTGCGGAGCTAATTGCACCGATCGTCGACCGGGACTTGCCCTTCTACGATCCCGTCATCTCCGAAGAGGCCATCGCTGGGCTCAACCGATTCGCCCAATCCGCCGGCCTGCTGCCCGGCCCGGTGCCCTACGACCAAGTGGTGGCTGTCCGGTTCCGCAACCTTTGGCGCTCCTGACACCATCGAAAACTCTGGACAGCAGAGTCCGCCGTGCGCCTTGGTCCAGCCTGAATATCTTTACAATCCTGGAGAGGAAAAGTGTCTGGAAAGAAGAAGTATCAACAAAGAATATCTCGCAGCAGCGACGTAGAATGACTTGTTTTACCGGTAGGCTCCAAAGATAGAGATTTCCGTCAATTCGTAATCGCCGCCCTTATTGATAATACTAAAGCCATCAAACCAATCTATTGGGGCGCGGTCCATGGCCCGGATGATTTCTTTGGCATCCAAAAACACTACCATTTCACCGTCAGCTCGGCGGCGCCACTCAATGATGTGCGGGTTCCCGTCTTCCACGTCGACTCCTCGATCCCATATCTCAATGACCGCCGAACTGCCCGGCGCAACTCGCAACAAGCTTATAGACGGCCCGTTTCCAGACTCATAGGCAAGCCGATATCCCGAGTTGCGCTCATCAGTCAGATAGGGACCCAATTCAAGTCGATTGTTCCGGTCGTGGTATCCGCTAAGCTTAAGCTGAACCTTCACGGCAAAAGCGTTACTGATATCGAGCTGAGTGTAGATTTCGGCTGCGGATGGTGAAGTTCTCTGAAGATCATCTTTTTCTTCCCGTTCTCTCACGCGGCCAAAAATTTCGTCCAAAACGTCCACGGGATTTTCGCCTTTCGTGTCCGCTAAATAACGGCCTTGGCGTACTGGGTGAAAGACAGTTTTAAGTCCGGATCCGTTCACGACCCGGAACTCCCCGTGGTTCACGATCCATGGCGGATCGTAAGTATAATCGCCATCGCGAAAATCCTCGCGTAAGAGCAACACTCTCCACGGCCAATCGTAACGGCCCACGAGGTCGCGGAGCTGCCGAAGCAACCCAGGCTCTGATCTGTCGTCTCCGTCCGCCTTCTGGATGAGATCTTTTAGGTCATCAACCAGCTCTCGCATGCGGTTTTCCTCCGTTGGAATCGGATCCATCTGAGCCTGGGAAGCTAAAACTGGAACTAATGCGAAGAAGCTCGCAAAAGCAAGACAGCTTAGATGGACTGAATGAACGACAGCCAAATATCTTCCTCTTCCTTTCACGGTGCCTCCTTCATCACACTTCGATACCGATGCCGGTAAACTTCCGATGAATGGTCTTAATGCTGCTATTGCCATCTTAGCCTTCCGTCTCTCGATGTTGGTGATCCTGTTCGACCTGGTTCCGTCGCTGTCGAGGGCTCTTACTGTTTACCATTATGCAAGGCATATACCACGGCCAGCAGGTAACTAAGCCGTTAATTCTTCAGGAAATTTGAAGAGACTTGTGGGACGATAGGGCCGCAATTCTTAGCCGGCAAAGGCCTAAAATGTACTATCCATCGCAGCGGCTAAAGTTGAATCGATGAAACGTGGAGGATCATCTCAGAAAAGTTTTTCCAGGCGGAGGCCGATGAGCCGGATCGCCTTTCCCCGCGGGTTTTCCCGCGAGTCGAAAAAAGGAAGTACGAGTTTTAGGGTCTCCTGCTTGAGGAGTTGGAGCGCCACTCCATCGTTGTCGAGCACGATTCCATTCTTGAAGCTGCGGGAACGGTTCTTAGTTTCAAAACCGGAAAAGCGCACCGTCAAGGTGACAGTGCGGAAACCGGCGAACTCTTTTTCCCTGAGTTTGCCGATGACCCGCTCGGCGATCGCATAAAGCCGCTCGGTAACAAAAGAAAGGCTTCGGGTGTCCTGATCGAATGTTTCCTGCTCGCCCGCCGACTTTCTCGTCCACTCGTTTGAAACCGGTGAGTCATCGACGCCCCGAGCCTTTTCAAAAAGACTATGACCCCATTTTCCAAACCAGTCCATGAGCTTTGAGCCGGGAATTTCCCGCAGCTCTTTTACGGTCTGAATCTTTTGCTCGTGGAGGAAGGCCTCGCCCTTGGGCCCGATGCCGGGAATCACGCGGATAGGGAGAGGATCGAGGAACTCCTGGACCTGCTCCGGCCTCACAACGGTGAGGCCGTCAGGCTTGTTGTGGCCCGAGGCAATTTTGGCGATAAGCTTGTTTGGACCGATGCCGACGGAGCAGCTAAGCTCCTCCTTGTCCCGGATCTCGGTCTTTAACGCACTCATGTGCCCTACTGCGACCTCAAAGCTCCCAAGCGATGAGATTTCGAGATAGGCCTCATCGATGCTCGCCTCTTCAAAAGAATCGGCCCGGCTTTCGAGAATCTGCATGATGCGGGCCGAAACCTCCCCATACAGCTGGAAGTTCGTCCGGATGAAGACCGCTGCGGGCTCGCCTCGCTTCCGAGCGGCTTCTGCAAGCCGCCACGCGCGTGAGATCGGCAGGGCCGAGTGGATGCCGAACCTGCGCGCCGTGTAGTTGGCCGTCGTCACCACGCCTCGTCCTCTTCCTTCTTTAGGGTCGGCTCCTACGACCACAGGAAGGCCGCGCAATTGAGGATTGTACCGCTCCTCCACGGCGGCGTAGAACGCGTCCATATCGACATGCACGACGATGCGCATCGTTCCCGGCGCATTCTCTCATCTTCGCCATCGTTTTGCACCGACATAGTTGACGACACCCGCCGCTGCCGCCCGCACATTCAATTCCAGCGGGAGCTTCTGCCACGCTTCCATGCTTCGAGAATTCCCGAAATGTCGAAATGACTTAGATGAAGCGGCTTACGGATACCAACGCTCTACCTTTCATGCTGGCCGTCATTGCTAAAAACGGGGAGAGTAAGTTAGCATCCGCAAAAGCGGTATGTTATGGCGGTTCCTCCTGAGATAAGCTTGAGCTTGCAGATCGGATCGGGAGTCTTCTGGACCTTGGCCTATATCTTGATCCTCCGAGTGGGATTCCAGGACAAGACTTATGGGATGCCGGTAGCGGCTCTATCGGCGAATATCTCCTGGGAATTTATATTTTCCTTCATGCACCCGCACGAGCCTCCTCAGAATTATATCAATATCGCTTGGTTTGCCTTTGATACGATCATCGTCTTTCAAACTCTCCGCTTCGGAGGGAAGGCCTTGAATCAAATACTGCCGGCGCGCTTTTTCTATCTTACTTTCCTTGTAACGCTAATCCTAAGTTTTGGCGCCATCCTGGCCATAACCTATGAGTTCAAAGACTGGGACGGCAAGTACGCAGCCTTCGGGCAAAATCTTATGATGTCTGTTTTGTTTATATCGATGCTGCTGAATCGGAGAGACGTGAGTGGCCAGTCGATTTATATAGCCTTATTTAAGATGCTCGGAACTTTATTGCCGTCGATACTGTTTTTTCTTCGCTTTCCCGCCTCGGTTCTTCTGAACTTTCTTTATGTGTCCATATTCATTTTCGATTTTATCTATGTAGCCATGTTATACCGAAAGCATGTAGAGTTGGGGATCAACCCGTGGAAGAAATTTTAGATTCATAGCCTCTAAAGTACAAAATAGTGGGAGGATGCTTTCTTATGCTTTGCCGGTTTGCCCGCTTCCAATCTTCGCGCTTTTTCATAGTGGCAGGCTCTCTGCTGACGGCCGGGTTCCTGTCGCTGCCAACCCCAGGCCTTGCAGCGACCGCCAGTAAGCCCAAAGCGCTTGCCGAGATCGCCCTTTATCAAGGCCGCGACAGGGAGCCGCTCTTGATCGAAGGGGCCAAGAAAGAAGGACAAGTGACGTTTTACACATCGAACACGTGGATGGCGAGCGCGTTGCCCCAGGCATTCGAAAAGAAATACCCGTTCGTTAAGGTCATGGTATGGCGCAGCGACTCTAAGGAATTGCTCAAGCGTGTCACAGAGGAATATGCCTCAGGCCGCCTCATCGCCGACGTCTTGGAGACGAGCCCTGAATACATGGCGCTGTTGCATAAAAACGACATGCTCCAAGAACACTATTCGCCTGAGATGGCTTTTTATGGCGACGAAGTGAAGACGAAAGGAAAAAACGGCGTTGTTTATTGGGCGAATCGAGAGATCTATATCAGTCTGGGATTCAACACCAAGCTCGTGCCGCCGGCCGAGGCGCCTCGGAGCCTGAAAGATCTCCTCGATCCCAAATGGAAGGGAAAAATGTCCATTGCCGGCACGACTACGGGGGTCCAGTGGGTGGGAAATCTGCTGGAGGGGATGGGCCGCGAGTTTCTCGAAAAGATGAGCCAACAGCAGGTGAACGTCCAAAACATGTCGGGAGCGGCGCTGGCAGGTCTCGTGGCCTCTGGCGAGGTGCCGCTTTCTCCCACAATCTTCGACTCCAATATCACCACGGCCAGGCAGAAGGGAGCTCCCGTCGAGTGGCGTCCTTTAGAGCCGGTGATTGCGAGCGTCGGCAAGTCCGGGTTGCTCAACAAGGTTCCCCATCCCCATGCTGCGCTTCTTTTCCTTGACTACATCCATTCAAGAGAGGGACAGCAAGTTGCGATGAAAGGCGGCCTGAACTCGCCGCGGAGCGACATCGGCTCGTTGGAGACGAAATTCAAGAAAACCTACCTCGAGGCCAAATACTCTCTCGAAGAGTATGAGAAGAGATTTGCTGAGTGGGAAGCTCTAATGCGGCAGCTCTTCATCAGCAGGAGATAGATGAAAGGAAATGCCCACCCTAGCGCGGCGGCAGCGGTCCATGCTCGGCCATCTTTTTATATAGTCCAATGACCTCGGGATCGCGCGGCAGCTCTCTAATGGATGTCTCCACCTCTTCTCCGGTGAGAGGGGATGGATCGCTCGCCATGAGTTTTTTAAATTCCTGGTGAAAACCCGGGTCCTTAAAGGCCTTGACCATCCCTTCGCGCAGGACCTTGACGATTTCCGCGGGGGTGCCTGGCGGCAGCACGTAAGGCCAACGCGGATAGAGAAACGCGCGGAACAGATTTACCAGTTGGCGCTCTTTGTCGTTTTTAGCAAGCGTCTCCACATCGGGGACGTTCGCGAAGCGCGGGTGAAACTTCCCTTTTGGAATCGTGATGGTGGCGTGAATGTTGAACTGACCTTTTTCCAGCGCATCGGCGTTTCTGCGCACCACCGTATCCGCGCTGTTCGCTCTGGCGTCAACCTCGCCTCGGGCCAAAGCGATGTCGAGCTCTGGTCCTCCAAAGCCGACAACGACCTTGGGATCCTTGAGACCCAGAAGATGCGCGAAGATACGCCCGCTAATATAAACCGCGTGGCCCACGGTTTGCGCACCGAGCCTGATCCCCGACGCAGCACGCAGCTTTTCCAGACTGTCGAAACCGGCTTCTTTCCGGCTTAAAAAGACATAGGGATCGCCATGCTCCGTCGACCCCAGATAAATCAGCTTATCGATGTCGTATTTTACTCCCGGCAAGCCGAGGATCGGGCCTGCGGCGAGGCCGGAGCCGACGGCGGTGATCGTGAGCCCATCGGGCTTCGCCGTATAAATATGGTTGACCGCTTTCATCCCGGCGGCGCCGGGCATGTTCTCCACGATAATATTCGGATTCCCGGGAATATGTTTTTTGAGGAACGGTATCAACGCCCTGGCCTGCATATCCCCTGAGCCCCCCGGTTCCCCGCCCCGAACAATCGTGATGGTCTTCCCCTGGTAGTAGCCGGCCTGAGAGAAAGCGTCTTTGGGAAAAATCACTAAGCAGCCGAATCCCAACGCCACTCCGAATAAATCGAGCGCCTTCGCTTTGTACCACATGATCTCACCTCCGATTTTGGTGTCGCCGCAATCGCCCGGCAGCCACGACAAGACTGCTTATATTACAACCTCTCCGTGCCTGTCCACTGACCTCATACACCGGTGTGAAACAGCCGGCCTCCCCGGAGTCGTTTCGGCGTTTGGCGAGGATTTGCGACACCAGGTGCTTCCGAATCTGTTTTCATTCTTGCCAAGTTTGCCTCGTTTATATATACGTAGCGTGGGCTTTGTCGTTCGCCATTGCTCTCGGGTTCTCCCGCGGCAAATTCCCGGCTGTGACAGGTCGTCATGAAGAGACACACACATCATGCCTCCCTCATATTTGCCGTTGCCGCTCTTGTTTCTCTCCTAACCCCTGAGCTTGAAGCTGCCGGACAGGCGCCGGAGACCGGCACAGTTAAAACGATCTCTTTAGGACTCGTCTCTCAAATACATCAGAAGGAGATCGAGGAGCATTTCCGCGATTTTGTGGGTTATGTCGCGCGAAAACTCTCCTCCACTTCCGAGATCAAAGGAACGGTTGTTGTGGCTCCGACAGCGCTACAACTCGCAAAGCTGCTTGAGGAGAAGCGGGTTGATTTTTATATGGAAAGCCCCTATCCGACCTATCTCATCAACAGGCAAGGGTCCGCGAGATTGTTGCTCAGGCGTTGGAAGGGGGGGAAGGGCGAATATCGAGGCATCCTTGCCACGAGCAAAGAGAGCGGCATAGCCCGGCTTGAAGACCTACAGGGTAAGATCATCGCCTTCGAGGATCCCGGGTCTACTTCAGCCTATCTTTTGCCAAAGGTCTTCCTTCTAAGGAAGGGATTCAGACTTACCGAAAAACCCGGGCTCGAAGCCAAGGTTTCTCCTAAGGAGATTGGCTACATCTTTGCCTCTACACACAAAAATATCGCTGACCTCCTTCTCTCAAAGAAGGTGATGGCTGGTGCGTTTAGCGATGACGACTACGCCACGCTTGACGAGAAAGCAAGGGCCGAGATCGCTATCCTGGCCGAAACGGAGACGGTTCCACGCCATCTCGTTTCTATTCGCAGGGGTTTGCATCCGGAGGTGGCCAAGCGTCTTCAGGAGACCTTGCTTTCGATGCATCAAGATGACGAAGGCCGGAAAATAATGCAAAAGATGGATAACACAACAAAGTTTGACATCCTGCCGGGCGGCGAGGAGGTGGTTCGGCGAAAGCTCGTCGAACTGTTCCGTTTTCGCGGGAAAAAATAAACCTCCCTACTTACCAATCGCAAAAATCTCGTTATAGACCTTGGTGAACTCTTTGAAGTTTGGCCCGACGACTTCGGGTTTGACGACGAGGTATTTCTCCACCCGAAGTTGTGGAAACCTCTCCTTGAGTCCCGGCCGAGTAGGCGTTCGACCGAATTTCTCGGCAAAAAACTTCATCCCTCCGTCAGCGGAAAGAGCCCAATCGATCAGGAGCGCGGCCGCGTGAGCGTGAGGAGAATTCTTCGCCAGCAAAAGATAAGCGGGGTTGGTGAGAACAGGATCAAAGAGAAAGACCTCAACCGGAGCTCCCTCGTCCTTTAATTGAAGCGGACGATAGCCGTAAAGCCACGGAGCCATGTGAATCTCGCCCGACCCAACGAGATTGGCTTGTTGCGTGTGGCCGGTGACCATCCGGGGTTCGAGTTTTGCGAGATTTTTAAAATAGTCAAGCGTCTTCTCTTTCCCCCAATACATCAGCAGCGCACCAAAAAGATCTTGATCAGCGGGATCCAGCGAGAAGCGCCCTTTCCATTTCGGGTTGAGTAGCTCTCCGTAGCTTCTCGGTGCCTCCGAGGCGCTGATGGCTCTGGTATTAGCGCCCAAGGCGACTACGAAGTGGTAATGCGCGGCCCAATACCCTCGCTCGTCCAGAAAATCTTTTGGAATCCCTTCTCTAAAGGGAGAAGAATAAGGATCGACGAGTCCCATCTGGCGTAGGGTATAGGCTTCGCCCGCCGAGATATCGAGCACATCGGCCAGGGTCCGGCCGGCGCGCGCCTCGGTGATAAACTTATTAAAAACGCCTGAGGCGTTGGCCCTGTAGTGCTCTGGTTTAACAAACGGGTATTTCTTGTAGAATTCTTCAAGTAATGGCGTGAGCTGGTCGACTGCGGTAAAACTGTAAATCACGACTGCTGCTTCCTTCCGCGCGCCCTCAACGAGCTTTTCCTGGCGCTGCTTTGGGCTCAGCCCTTCGTAGCGCTTGAGGATCTCTCCGGCCGACTGTGCATAGCTGCGATGGGGAGAAGCGAAGATCGCCAGGATCACCCCAACCAGAGACCACTTTTGCAGGCGCATTTTTCCTCCCTCGTGTTCCTGGGCCTTGACAGAACCACGTATACAATAAGAGGATGGGCAAAATCTATCCGGTTGATCGAACCTCATGTTAACGAGTCAAAGCCCAGAGACCTCGCCCACCCGCGCTCTCGCGCAGTTTGTATCGTCGCTTTCGTACAGTGATATTCCCGGAGAGGTCATCTCACACGTCAAGCTCTGCCTACTCGATTCTCTCGGATGCGCCCTTTTCGGCTCGACCCTTCCTTGGGGAAAAATCATCACAGGCTTTGCAAAGGAGCTAGGCGCGGGCAAAGGGGCTCTTCTCTGGGGCGATGGCGCAGAGGTTCCCAGCACGAGCGCGCCGTTGGCCAATGGTACCTTGATCCACAGCTTTGAAATGGACGATCTTCACCGCGTCGGCGTCATCCACCCGGGCGCCGAAGCGATACCTGCGGCAGATGCCCTGGTACGCTACGACGGCGCGACAGACGGCAAGAGATTCCTTACGGCTGTAATCGCTGGTTATGAGGCAGGCTGCCGCGTGGCCATGACAGGGGGCGCTTCCCAGTTGCGCCGGGGCTTCCACCCTACGGCCACCTCAGGAACCTTCGCTGCTGGAGCCGCGGCGGCAAAAATGCTTGGACTTGATCCGTCAGAGACACTCCACGCCTTGGGAATCGCTGGCACTCAGGCCGCGGGCCTTATGGCTGCCCAACAAGCTTCGATGGTAAAGCGCATGCACCCTGGTAGGGCATCACAGGCAGGTGTGTACGGAGCACTGCTCGCCGCTAAGGGATTTACCGGAATCGAGGATATTCTCGAAGCGCCTTATGGAGGCTTCTGCTCGACCTTCTGCGACAATCCCAACCTATCCCACCTGACGCGAGATCTTGGCGAACGGTTCGAGGCCCTGAACGTCGGCTTCAAACCTTATCCTTGCTGCGGCAGCAATCACACTTCGATCGATGCGCTCAAGAAAATTCTCCGTGAGCACCCCGACGTAAGCGCGGAGAACGCGGAAAAAATCACCATCCGCACAACCCGCGCCACCAAGCTTCATGTCGGTTGGCCTTATGTGCCGAACAGCCTGACCACGGCGCAAATGAATCTTCTTTATTGTGTTGCGGTGTTGCTCCACGACCGGGACTTCTTCGTCGATCAGGTGACGGAGAAATCCATAAACAGGGCTGACGTCCTGAATACGACGAAAAAGATCGAGGTGGTTGAAGATACCGAGCTCGAGGCCCTAGGAGACGAAGGGCGCCACGGCGTGATTCTAGAGGTCGAGACGAGAGACGGGAAGAGCTACGGGGCCAAAGTGCTTCACGCCAAGGGAAGTGATAAGCATCCCATGACACGCGTCGAGGTCAGCGAAAAATTTCGCCTGCTTGCCTCGCGAGTCCTTTCGCCGTCCCGTATCGACGAACTCCAAGATACGATTGAAAGTCTAGACAGGCTCGAAGACGCCGGGAAGCTCGCCCGACTCCTCGTCCCGAACGATAAACCTTAAAGGCAATGAACTGATTAGGCATTTCATCCTTCATCCCTTAGTACGCGCTCCTTGCTTGGATTTACCCTCTTGTGGGAACCACTGACTCGCGGCGCTTTCAACAGCCTGTAAGTGCTTGACTGTTGGTTAGCATTACCTGTTACACTAGGCGCCACTTCGACGACAAGGAGGACCGCGAACGACGATGGCTATCCCCGGAGAAAAAGCGATTCAGATGGTGCGAACCGCCCACCTTGAGGCCACGCAGTTGGATATCGCAGTCACCGCTGTGGTCGTTGACCACAGTGGCCGTATGATCGCGCTAGGCCGTATGGACCGTGCTCGTCCCATTACGGTGGAAATTGCTCTCAACAAAGCCTACACGGCAGCGAGTTTCCAGCAGCCTACCAAGGAGTTGGCGGGAGTTGCCGGGCAGACATGGTTTCAAAGCCTGGTCGTCTCCAGCAACGGTCGAATCATGCCCGGTGCAGGCGCATTGCCCATCGTGGAGGGCGGCAATGTTGTGGGCGCCATCGCCGTAGCGGGTGGTACTGAAGAGCAGGACCAGCGCTGCGCTGAAGCCGCTCTCGCCTCCTATGCCTGAGATGGGATGCACGTCAGACGCCGGCTCCCTCTAGGCGCACGGGACATATGACATATAAGGAGTTGCATCAGAGTCGGTTTTCGTGGCAAACATACAGGAGAACTAAAGGATGAAGGCTAAGGGATAAAAAAACATCTGTCAATGCGCCATTGTCACTTCATCCTTCCGATTTCATACTTCATCCTTTCTAAAAGAAGGGAAAATTCGCCATGGGGAACGCAACGCTAGACAAGGTTAATCAAAGAGGCTTGGATATCCCGCCCGTACCCAACCTCGGCCGGTCAGCCCGTGTCGTGGGGCCTGTCGCTAATGTCGATATGAACCAGTCGCCGCATCCCAAAAACCAGCGCGGTGAGCTGGGGAAGGCCCTTTTCAACTGGTACCGCAACACGATCTCCAAAGATCCACTTACCCGGGTGTCGGCCCCGAACCATTTCGCCGATCGCAGACATTTCCTGACCACGGTGATTAACCAAGCCAGCAAGGGCAAGGTCAACTCGAAGCAGGTGCCAGTGACGGATCCCGCGGCGATGACGCGCCACATCAAGGCCGTCGCCCGTTATATGGGCGCTGACGTCGTCGCCATCGCCAGGGCGCATCCATCCTTCATGTACGCTGGCAACCGCTACGTGCAAGACGGCACGGCAGAGGACGCGTACCAACAAAGCACTCCCGAGGAGCTGGTGCGGAAGTTCCCCTACATCATCGTCACGACGACCGCATGGGACCACGATAAGCTTCAGGCGCACCGCCATCACGTCGGCGATGCGGCCTACCACGTCTCTCAAATGAAAGGTGTCATGATCCTCAAGGCCCTGGAGGGCTACGTCAAGGAGCTGGGTTACACCGCTCTACGGGGCGTGGCGAACCCTCAGGCCGCCGGGCTGGCCGCCGGCGTGGGCGAACTGGGCCGAAACGGACTCATCATCAACGAGAAGTTCGGTGCCCGCATCCACATGCCCGATCCCATCATGACCGACCTCCCGCTGGTGCCGGACCAACCCGTCGACATAGGCGTCGAGGACTTCTGCAAGATTTGCCGCAAATGCGCTGTCAACTGTCCCACCAACAGCATCCCCTTCGGCGATAAGGTGGTCTTCAACGGCGTCGAGAAGTACAAGATCAACTGGCTGACCTGCTATAAGCTGCGGCCGTACACCCACGACCACTGGATGAGCTGCCTGACCTGCGCCACCGTTTGCCCGTTCACCAAACCCAACGTTTGGTGGCGCAGCCTTACGGTCTGGGCTCTGCGCACCTGCCCTATCCCCGCGCGACCGGCGCTCGTGCACGCGCTGAAGGCGATCGATGATCGCTTCTGGGGCGTGGTGAGTCAGAAGCGGGTGCGCTGGCTTGGGTATGACTCCGGCATCAAGCCCGGAGAGCACGCGTGTACCGTTGCCGGTTGCACCGCGGCGCACGAGGCGAACTCGGGAAAGGTGGCGGGAGATATCGGCTACTATGCTCCGCTGAAAGAGAATACCAACCGATTCGTCAAGCGGGACGTTTAGTGACCCTCAGACTGGGCCCGCTAAAAATCCCGTGGCCGAAGACACGCTCCCAGCACGACCCTTCGACCAGGCTCAGGGCAGGCGACCCATACTGGGATTTTTTCATCAACACGCCTCCGGAAGATCTGGCCAATTCGGTGACGGAGCTGATCCGCAGTGCGCCCGAGGGTAACGTCTTCCCGACCAAAGCGGACATCCACACGCCCGAGATCACGTCCAACCATGTCAAGGAGCTGGCCCGCTACCTGGGCACCGATCTGGTGGGTATCGCCAGATTGGATTCGAAAGACGAGCAGTATCCCTTCGCCGTCATCTGTGCGGTTCGAGCCGATTATGACCCGCGAGAGGCCCCGGGCATCGGCGGCCAGGTGCCGGTGCAGAACGGGCTGTTCGTCACTTTCGTTCTCAGCGCGTGGATCAGAGAGCTTGGCTTTCGCGCCACGGCAGCGCCGGATCCCAATGCCGAGCGGCTCGCCGCGGCGGCGGGGCTGGGTACTCTCAACCCTAACGGGAGGCTAGTGACTCCCAAATATGGGACCCGCGTCCATGTGACGAACGTCATTCGCACCGATTTGCCGCTGAGGGCGGATGGATAGGCACCTATGTGTGAAATCAGCCAAAGAATCGACCCTCGGGGTTCGTCATTTCCGCGGAAGCGGAAATCCAGCACTTCTTATATTTGCCTGGATTCCGGCTCTCGCCCGCTGTCGCGGGCTCGGCTGGCATGACGTTCAGAGGAGTTCTGAAGCTACCTAGTAGAAGGGATTTCCGTGACGTACATTATCACCTCGCTGTGTACAAATGATGGGGCGTGCGTCGACGTCTGCCCGGTCGCCTGCATTCATACCCTCCCGGGGGCTCCACAACACTACGTTGATCCCGAAGTGTGCATCGAGTGCGAGCAGTGTGAGATCGTCTGCCCGGTGGACGCGATCTTCCTCGATTCCAAGCTCCCCGCCGAGCATGAGGCCTCCATCGAGGTCAATGCCAGCTTCTTCCGTAAGAACAAAGCAGCAGTTGGGCCGGTTCCGGTGGACAAGGCATGGGAGATGGTGCATCGAGCGCACGCCTACGCGGAAAGAGCGGGGATCGCGGTGACGGCCGTGGTCGTAGATGAAGCTGGCACTCCTATCGCCGTCGGACGGATGGACCAAGCCGAGCCCAGGACTGCAGAGCTCGCCTTCAATAAGGCCTACACGGCCGCCGCCTTTCACCTGGCCACCGCCGAGTTGGCGCCCCAAGCGCGCCGCCCCTGGTTTCGCAGCCTCGTCATCTCGCACCGCGGTCGCATCATGCCGGCGGGTGGAGGCATTGCGATCGTTGACGGCGCGGCGATCGTCGGCGCCATCGGCGTAGCCGGCGGTAGCCGAGCCGAGCAGGACATCCTCTGCTGCCAGGCCGCGCTCGCCGTCTTGGAGAGCCCCGGCCACTGAGCGCATCGAGTCTTCTACATTCCCGTTTTGGCGCAGCGTTTCAGAAGTCAGGTTTCGGGGGTAGACAGTTCACCGCGCATCTGCCTGAGTGTGGCAAGGCGGAGATCTGAATTCGCCCACATCTTTCGGATTACGAAAGAGCCGGCAGGATCTCTTTAGCCCAGATATCGATCACTTCACCGACATCGGGTCCAAGTGGCACGCCGATAAAGATCTGCCCGAATTCGTGCTTCGCGCCGGTGGAAAAGAGTTCGGAGATCCGTTCGATGCACTGCTCCGGCGTGCCAGCGACGACCAGACGGTCCACCGCTTCCTCCGGAGTCAGCGACGCCGCATAATCCACTCCGCGGTTCTGAGCGTAGGCTCGGCGCACCGACTGAACGGAGGCTGGGTCAATGCCTTTCCTTTGGAGGGTGTCGTCCGGCCATCCGGCGATGATGTGGGACACGAAGCGCTTGGCGTGCTCTCTCGCCGCCCGTCCGTCGCGAGAAACGGACGCGTTGATAAGCATGATTTTAGCTAGCGGCTCCCTTAGAGCGGACTGTGCGCGGGCACGTTTCAGACTCGAGAGCGTAGCCTCCATATCCGCCCCGCTATACAGAGTTTGCAGGATGACCCCATCGAAGTGGCATCCGATTAGATTTAAGACCGCGGGCTTGAGCAGGCTTGGACCATAGTAAAGCCGGATCGGCGACTGGGCCTTGAAGCGCAAAGTGTAACTTTCCGCGTTCAAGTGAAAATAGGAAGCCAAATTCGGAATTTCATTGCGCCCGATTGCCTTTCCATCGAAGAGCTTCCGCAGAGCCGTCGCCAACTCGGCCATGATGATCAGCGGCTTCACACGATCGACTTGATGGGTCAGGATCGACCTCGAGCCGGGTCCCAGGCCAAGCGAGATTTCCTGCCCGTTTGTGAGTTCGGAGAGAGTGACGAACGCCGCGGCCAGATCGATGGGGTTGCGAAAATAGGGAACGGTGACGGCCGTTCCGAGCTTGACCGGAACCCGCGCCACGAGTGCAGCGGAGCTCGCCAAAACGCTTCGATACTCTAGATTATCGTTGGTCCAGATCTGCGTGAAGCCGAACTGTCGAAGTGCCTCCACAGCGCGTTCCGCAAGGCGGATCAGCTCGGGGAGAGAGTAGCGGTTAAGGACATGCAACGGAAAGTGGAGTCCGATCTCGCCACGGAAACTTTCGCCTGACATGGCTTTCGAGCGCTATCACAGCCGCATCAAATGAGTCAATCGCTTGTCCGAACAAGCGCCGCTCATCGTTTCGACATTTCGAAAATAGTCGAAACGTGAAAAGCCCACGTTAGAGGAAACGCCCAAAGGAGCAATCCTCCAGCTATAATTTGCAGTCTCTACTCTTACTTATCGCGTAATTTCTTCCCAGCTCTTACCTTTTTACCCATCTCGTCATGGCTGAACTTTTACAACTATTCGATAATACGAATCTTCTGGTCTGGCACAGCCATTGCGCATTGATAGGGTTGCCCGACAAGCTACGCCGGATTCATTGTGTAAGCTTTCCGTTTACCTGGAGTCACAACCCAGAGGTGTGAAGTGTACCGCGGCTACGACAGTCCACAGCTTTTCCGAGAGGATACTCTCAAAAGGATGCGGTGGCTGGACTCGGAACTATCCAAGATCCAATTCAACGTCCGTTCTAGAAAACCATCAACCGACGATGACAACGATCCCGGATCCGCGTAACGAAGATCTAGATAAATGAATCATTTATCGACCACAGATTTAGAACCAACCATGAAGCTGCGAGATCATCCCCTCATGTCTCACCAAGGTCTTCCCAACTGGCCTCCGACCTGGACTTGGATAGGTGGGGAAGAAAACAAACACCCAAAAGGCGAGGTCGGCATCCTGCAGGATGTGATGTTGTCTACACTCCAACCGTCCAACAGGTGCTATTTAATCGTTGAATACGAACGAGCCGCATATATGGGATGTCTTTTATTTGATGACACCTCGTTCTGCAGCCAGATCTTTGCGTTACTGCGTGGTCATTGTGGCCATACCGTTCAACACATCGGCGGGCTGGATTTCAGTCATGCTCCGTAGGGTTGTTTCCTTCCGTCCCACCCGGCCCTCATTTCTTAACTCCGAGAAGATTCTTCTCGTTGAGCGCTTTTATGACCGTTCCGACATAGTCCTTGATCGCGGTGTTAATATTGTCCGGCTCGGTGGTCTTGATGGTGCCGGTCCAGACCACCTCGTTCTTGGTGACGTCGTACAGAGTGGTCTCCGAGGTATACACGTTGTAGCGGGAGACGCTTGGTGCACCGTAAGGCCCCGACCATGAGGCGCCGACGTTCCGACCAAAGATGCCGAAGCCGGCAAGCGGGTAATAGCTCGGGCCATACTCCGTTTTCTGTTCGACGCTTACCGAACGGGCGAGGATGGCGCCATCGGTGCCGGCCCTTTGTGCCGCTTGTTTGAGTTTGCTTTCGTCAATCTTCTCATCCTCAGGCATATATCGGTAGCTCGGCAACGCCGCGACGCCGGCTGCCCTGAGCTGAGCGACGAACTCGTCTTCGAAGTTACGCCGGATGCTGGTTTCTTCGCCGACACCGCCCACCATGATCCTCTTGAACGAAGGTGAGACGTAGCGGGGATTGCTCCATTCACTGACAATCATCTGAGTGGTGGAACAGCCAGTGAGAGCAAGCGTGGCGATCAAAATGGAAATACCAAAGTCGCGCGACAGTGCCATCTTCATAAAATTCTGCCTCTCGAATGACTATTATACCAGTCGAGCGCCGCTTTTCGAAGCGCACTCAAAAAGCAGATTCACCAGGGGCCAAAGGCTAGAGAATCAGCAGGAGTGCGCACAAAAGGATCACCGAAGTTTTAAATTGTCCCCGAGATCGCGGGAGTGTTAGGATAGAGCCGCCCCGGCCCTTTTTGTTAGAGGCCAATCCAGTTGGTTTAAAGCGGCTACGGGAGTAAGCTTGAAACACCACCCGGTAAGAAAGGAGAGAATAATGAACGAGCCTAGCATGGATCAGATGCTGAGACGGCTGGAGCGCCTGGAAAAGGAAAACCGGCGGATCAAACGCATAGGCGCCTTGGCGCTCTTCGGGGCGGTCGCATTGGTGGTCATGGGACAGGCCGAACCCGGCAACGTCGGTAAGGTCATCGAGGCTGAAAGGTTCGTCGTGCGCGACAGTTCGGGCTCGGTGAGCGCCGTGCTCGGAGCCATCCCCAATGGGAACATGGGCCTGGAGATAAGAGATAAGAACGGAAAGGCCGGTGTCACCTTGGGCATGGGGGTTAGTCGTAACCCGGCGTTGAGACTGGACGGCCAGGACGGAAAGACGGGCATCGCACTGGGAATACGATCTAACAACACCCCGGGGGTGGAATTTTACGGCAAAGACGGAACGATCGTTTGGACCACGCCGTAGACCCAATGTTTTCGCCCGCCCATCAGGCTCTTGGTCATAAGGATCAAGCGAAGTTACCCACTTCGATGCCCAGATCCCCTGCTGCCAGGCCGCCTTCGCCGCATTCAAGGAATCTCGGGTACTGAGCCTTTGCATTCCCCACTACGCGGCAGTTGACCCTCTGCCACCGCTCCCGCACCGCTCGCAGTCGTTTCAGGTTCGCGAAGCATGATGGACTGTACAATAAGCGTTCGCAAGTGACGACAAATGTCGACCGTGCCTACCACCTGATCAATCAGAGCGGCACCGGATTGTCATTTATTACTTGTCTTTTTAACTCCTTGCCGCGCTGCATGAAAGCCATCGCCTTGGCTTTGATTCTTGCCACGGACCGTCAAAGCGGCGAACCGCGAAACACAAGACGCGGTTCCCGAAGATCATCGGTGCGATCGATGCACAATTTCCGGTTCGCTTCGTTGCAGTAGGATGGGAGAGCCATTGACGATTGTAGGCAACATAGCAATTGGGTGTCTATTAGCGCTGGAACTTGCCTGCATCGTAACGATTGCGTGAGCCATGTATGAAGTCTTTATTGGCTGGTACAGAAATGCGATAGGAAAACTCTTCCCGCATCTCTGCCCAGATCCAAAGCCAGACCTAAAGGTGCCGGAAAAGCCCGTGGTTCGCGGCTATGATAGCCCCGAACTTTTCCGGGAAGATTCATGGCTTAGACGGACCGGGCGGAGACGCAAAGAGACTGCCGTGCTGGAGCCCTTTATAGGGTCGTTGAAAGCGAGCGCCGAGGCTCGTAACAACGATGAAAAGCGTGTCCGTGCAATGGCGGGCTCAGCACGCAGGCGCCAAGGATAGCAACTAACCTGTCGGGATCAGCTCAGACTTCTAGAGGCCCTTCTTTAGCCTGGGTGCCGGCTTGAAACCCACCGTTCGACTCGCCTTGATAGTGATGGCCTCGCCCGTCCGAGGATTCCTTCCCGGCCTTGCCTTCCGTGCCCTGACCGAGAAGGTGCCGAACGCCGGCACCTGAAACCGTTTGTCCTTCTTGATGCCTTTGGTCAGAGCATCAAAGGTTGCATTGATGGCGTCTTCCGCTCCTCTCTTGCTCATCCTTGCCGCCCTGGCCACTACATTGATGAGGTCAGCCTTGGTCATCGTGGATACCTCCTCCAACTTGTTTTGGTGATCTTGTTAAGCCTCTAGATCATGAGCAAGCGAATGTCAATAAAAATAATCTCAGGATAAGAAATTTTCTTGTCAGCTCATTTTCGTCATGTTAAAATGCAGCCACATATGGTTCCTAAGAAAGTTTTTTTCACCAAAGGAGTCGGCGTTCATAAGGAACGGTTGGCCTCCTTTGAGATGGCGCTGCGGGTTGCCGGCTTGGCCCACTGCAATTTGGTTCTCGTCTCCAGCATCTATCCCCCAGCCTGCAAGATTATCTCCAAGGAGGAAGGATTAAAGCTCTTACGGCCCGGAGAGATTGTATTTGCCGTTTATGATCGAGAAAGTAACAACGAGCCAAATCGTCTCATCGCAGCTTCTATCGGCTTGGCGATCCCCGCGGATTCTTCCATGCACGGTTATCTTTCCGAGCATCATTCGTTTGGAGAAACCGATGAACGAGCGGGAGAATATGCGGAAGACCTCGCCGCCAGCATGCTCGCGACTACCCTGGGGATTGAATTTGATCCTGAATTGGATTGGGACGAGCGCGAGCAACTTTTCAAGATGTCCGGCAAGATCGTCCGTACTACCAATATCACTCAGTCTGCCGTTGGCAATAAAGATGGGCTCTGGACGACTGTCTTTGCAGCCGCAGTTTTCATCAATGACGACATTGAGACGGGAAAGCCCGTAGCTGGGAACAATAAAGGTTCGCTGCAAGAGGAAATTCTAAGACAAACAATAGAAGGTCAGCCTAAAACGACCGACGCTCCAGACCAGCTAGCTCGCCCTCATAAGGAAGCGGCCAAACCCGCCATCGAACAGGCTAGAATCGTTCCTCCCACAAGAAAGAACCCTTCTTAAAGTCCTTTTCTTGTTCCCAAATCCTTTTGACTCTTGAGAATTCTCAAACGGTGAAAGTGCTCTTCTGAGCTCCTTGTAGACCGCTAGCGATGGGCGCGCAATTCGGCGGACGTGAAAGGCCCGACGCCCAAAACTTGGTGCACCTCCCACTCAAAAAGCTCGAAAGCGCAGAAACCGGCCTTCGTGTAAGGATCGCTGCCGGCGATCCGCTCGGCTTCTTCCCTGGAGCCGGCGCGTATCGCGTAAATCCCCAACGTGCGATCCCGGGTCGGGCCGGAAAAAAGGATCCGGCCGGCCTCGTGCTGCTGTTTCATCCAGACAAGATGCTCGTCGAGACTCACGGTCCATTCCTCACGCGGTCGTATGGGCTTACGATGGATCAGATACCACATGCTGTCCTCCTAGCTTTTATAGTTTATTGCATCCTTTACCCCTTAGCGGGCCTACCCCTGGAGCGAGCCTTGAATCCTGATAAAATATCACGACAAGGAACCTCGAACGCAACGTTCGGATCCTGAGGAAAGGAGGCAAAACATGGCTCTGAAGCTCAATGTAGAGAAAGTGCGTTATGTGCTGCTTGCCGACGGATGGCACGAAGTCCTGCTGATTGACGGTAAAAGCACATTCGGCGTGGATGCTTACGAATTCATTGACGGAGCTCCAGGCGCCGCCAGCTGGAAAGAAAAAACAGGCAAAGCCGAATACAAAGTGTTGTGCCCGCTGGCCTCACTTCTCGCCGTCAAAGAGAGTCCGTGACCGTAACGTCAGGATGATAGTCATGGCTAGTGAAACGTAAAACGTGCAAGGGGTTCTCCTGTTTACGCCTCACTCCTTACGACCTACCCAAGCTATGGATTACCATCAGATTCTTTCCAAACTCTTTGTCGGTTCCTACCCAGGAAGCGCTGGTGACATCGAGATATTAAAGCGCGATGCCGCCATTTCGGCTGTGCTCAATCTACAAACCGACGAGGACATGCAGCACTTTAGCCTGGATTGGAATTCGCTGGCAACCCACTACCAAATCTGCCGCATTCACCCTTGTCGTGTCCCAGTGCGCGACTTGGACCCAGTCGATCTGCAAGACAAGCTCCCGGCGTGCGTGTCCGCGCTAAACGAGCTCATGGAGTCTGGCCATACAGTCTATCTCCATTGCTCCGCCGGCGCTGGCCGATCTCCTACGGTCGCGGTCGCGTATCTCTCTTGGTGCTGCGGCTGGGATTTGGACGCCGCCGTCGCACACGTCACCCAATGCCGCTCTTGCTTACCTAATATCGATGCGATCCGTTTTGCTACTAGAGTGTGATGCCTTGACGAGCGGGTTTTGGGAAACTCGACCGGTGAAGGTTGACGGACCCGCATTGAAATAACGGCCCTATTTGGTAGGTTGAATTGAGCATCCTAACGTATTTTTGGTGAGGTGGCGCCATGGAGATATTCATTAAGGTCGCTCCTCCACACTTTGACCGACTGCGGAGTCGAATTCCCGTTGAGTCTCCCGCCTATGAGGCCATTGCCAAGGCCACGCGAATTGATCATTCGTTTGAGGGCGTATTTTTTAAAGGCTACACGATCCCCTGTGACCAGAACCAAGCGCGCATCATTCTCGAAATCGCCAGGCAATGTTGCCCCGAGATCATTCCCACCATTGAGCAAGCGATGAGGCTCGCCCGACCCCGCCGATAGCCCAGCGCGGCGTCACGAACATATCTTATTGATTATTCTCTTTTGCGGCATTCCCGGATCGGGTAAGAGTACGATAGCAGAAAAGCTGGCCGAGCGCCTCGCTGAATTAGGCAGCGTTCAGATCTTGAGTTCCGACAGGCTAAGACCGCCGGTCTACCGGAAGTTTTTCAATGCGCTGGCGCCCGATCGGAGGAGAACGGATTTCCTAATTTTTGACGCCACGTTTTACAAAAAGGAATGGCGGTGCCAGGTCAAAGCGCGGGCACAAGCGGAGAGAGTTGTAACCGTTTTTCTTGATTGCCCCTTAGAGGTCGCTCTTCGGCGCAATCGAGAACGGCAGCCGAATATATCCGAAAAAGCACTCCACATCATGTTCCATCGAATGGAGCCGCCGAACAATCCGACTATAAGAATCGACACGACAACGACGACCGGCGCTGACGCCGCTGCAAAGATATTTCAGTTCATTAGTAATCAAACTTGAGGGACAGTCAGCGGACGCTCGCTGCTCTTTACTTTGATCTGAAGGAAAAGCGAAGTGTTATCTGGCCGTCATCAGGCTAGCCATCCGCAGGGGATGGGGGATTGACCTCAATTGAATTGCGGATTTCCTTAACCCCCGGGACGCTCCTCGCGGCCTTTTCGGCAGCAGATTTTTGGTTTTCGGTCTCGACCTGGCCGCGGAGGTAAGCCGTGTCCCCGGCGAAGTAAACCGTCACACCGGTGATCGCGCGACGGAGAATAGCATCATGGATCTTGAGTTCCACCTTCTGCCGCTTGAGCTCTAAATCGCCAGGAGCCTGAGTGCGGGTGACCTCAGATTTATTCGCGCCTTTGATGGGTTGATCCTCTTTCGGCGCTATAGGCGCCTGCGGTTCGCGGGATTCTACTGGCTGCGGCGGAGGCAATATCTCCTCCTTCTCGAGTTCCGTTGACAACGGGACATCTTGGGGTGGCACCGCTTGAGTGACTTCAGGGGTAGTTTCCGCGCGTGGAGGCGGCGCGGTATGTTCCCCAACACTATACATTTGCCATCCGACCATTCCAACGAGCATACCCGTGATAACCGTCACGGTAAATTTGAGTCGAGTCCCCTTCAATTTCGCCTGGACCGATCTCTTTCGCGGACTATTTGACCAAGAGAGTTCCTCTTCCTTTGCCGGCACTTTTCGGCGGCGCGGATAACGTAACCGCCAGAGCTGTCTCTTGGGCGGCTCCGGCTCCGGCTTATCGAAGGCCGGATCAAGCCATGTCCCGAGGGTGGACTCATCGTTGCTCCTTAGAAGTTCTTCAATCCATTTCCTGTACTGCCGGGAATCCAGTCCTTCGTGGTCCGTCGGTCGTAATATCGCATCCGGTAAATCACGAAAGTTTAGTAGACTCAGCGTGATCACCCCGTCGTGGTCGAGCATGGAAAAATCCTTTGGCCCTTCAAAGTCGTATCCATCGGGGAAAACGATTAAACACTTTATGCGCGGGAATACAGCCTGCTCATTGGCCTTGAGAAAAGACTTGAGACTACTTTTGACAGCGCTGATCGCCCGCTCCGCCTGCTCGCAAGGATTGCTTCGTATCTGATGTTTCTCCCTATCGACGGTTTCTACCTGCCAAGGTTCCCGCCAATTCTGCGAGACATGAACGAGGCCTTTCTTGACCCCGCTCAGCTCCTTTATCACCGCGACTGTCACGGATCTTGGTGATACCGCGAGAAGGTCAGCTTTAACCCCTATGCCACACCAGGGTCTTTCGCGGGGATTCACTTCTGAAAAGGCTTGGATAAGCCGTTCGTAGACCTCTCTTCCAAGGTCGGCGCTTCTGTCTAGATAGGGCTTGAAGGGTCGTTTCTCTTCGTACGGCGCTGTGGGAATATCCGGTTCGACTTTTCCGCCGCATTTCCAGCACGCCTCGAGAGTCAGTTCCAGGAGAGCGCCACATCCAGGACATTCCTTGGAAAGTGATGCTGCCTCGGTTGCTATTGCGACGTCTCGCATAAGGGATCGCTCTCTTAAGATAGATGGGCCTATATAGTGGATAAGATTCATAATTCATGCCAAAGGCCCTTATTTTGGCCTATCAATACAATATGTGGTTTTTAAAAAGGATTTCCCGCTCACAAGTCGAATAAGGGCTCGTGGTAAGTGGACCGAAACCGTCCAATATGACAATTATGAACAACTCTCCGGAAATTCGGTTAGAGACAACGCAGGAGGAGTATCCGTCCCCGACCGCTCAGATATCCGGGCCGACAGGCCACTGTTTCTTCGTCGCAATCACGCAAACGTGAGACAATGGCAGGATCGAGCACGCTCATCTACTATTTATTTTGACCTCTGAAAAAAGACTAGAGATCTTAAAACTCTACACTATACTCCTTCCCCATGTTGCTCTTACATCTTCCAAATCCGTGACCCGTATACGAGGAGCCGATGAAAAAACATGCCATCGTTGTTCCTCCACTGCCCTGAAGGAATGCCGTCCAGTAAAAACGCGGCCCGGTCACCACGGTTGTGGATTGACCGGAGCCGGTATTGAACGTCTCGCCATAGGCAGCCCCTGCAGTCCCGTGCGCACTTGCAAAGGTGCCTCCGAAGGCATTTCCGTAAGCGGAGGCATCGGGACCGAAGACAACGATAGATCCGCTGCCGAAAGCCTTCTTGAAACTCTCGACAAAAGCCTTCGGCCCAACCGTCACAAAATGGCCCGTCAAGACCTCGCCATCGGATCGGATGACCTTGATCAATCCTTTGCCTTCGCGCGCGAAACGATACTTTCCGCTTAAGGTCTCTCCGTCCATGGAGTGCATCGTTAGGCCATGGATGCAGGCCGGTAGCAGAAGTAGAGACAACATCCATGGGAGGAAAATCAGTCGTTTCGACATTGCTTTTACTTTTTAAGGCCCGCCTTACAGGCTACGTCAGCTGCGCAAGGATCTCCTCGTCGGTTACGGCCAGGTCGACCGGCTTCCCAAAGGGCTGGGGCCAGTCGATGCCGGTGGGCCAGTAAACTTCGATCTGGTTTCCGTCGGGATCTTGAAAATAGATCCCTATAGCATTGCCGTGGCTTACGATGCGGTTGATGGGGATTTTGTTCTGCAAAAAAACTCGGTAAAAGTCTTTGATATCGGCGAGGCTGGCACAGCGGAAAGAAACTTGCTGGACGACTTTGCCATCCTCTCGGCCCGGCATGAGCAGGAGCTCGTGGTGCTCTTCCAGCCGGTCTTTGGCCGTCATGAATACTGCGCCCCTGTTGGGACTCTCGTCGCTCACCTTCAGGCCAAGGATATCCCGATAAAATGCCTTGGAACGCTCAATGTCGCCCACGTAAAGGCCTACATGACCCAACGAAGTCACTCTCGGCATAGATTCTCCTTTCTTGTCTTACCTTCGGTGATAAACTCGGCCACTTTGTGCTGCTTTGCGTCCTCAACGTTAGCTCCGATTGAATTGCCCGACGCACAATGGCTGTCCCAACGCCTTTTTACTTCTACTTACGTCTGTTAGCGTCCCACCAGGCAAGATAGAAAATAAGAGCTACGAGAAGAATCATTATCAGCGGGGGAAGAATGGCCAACATGGATACCTCCTTCTCAAATCTTCCGCCGAAGATGTGAATCTCCAACTGCTAACGATCGGCGCGCAATTCGGCGGACGTGAAAGGCCCAACGCCCAAAACCTGATCGACTTCCCATTCAAGAAGCTCCAAGGCGCAGAAACCGGCGTGGAGAATATTCGCGTATCCATAGGAAGTCATCAAGCCGGCAATTCGGTCCTATCCAATGTTACAATCGTATAGGGCAAGATTCCATCATTAACTCGTTTTTACATTTTTGAATTCTCAAAACGCGAGAGCCATGTTATAATATACAATAGTTGCGAGAGCGACTAAAAACTATCGCCTATCACCTCTTGCCTCGTCCCTTTCTTGGATCGCCAAGATACACATGGCAGACCGGGTGACCTGGCTCAAGAATCCAAGATCAAGACGAGGATCCCATTCCTCTTAGACAACGATCAAGTTACTTGACGGTACAATTTAGGCCTTTCCATAACAATTAGGGACCGTGTCAGAAGAGCCGAACTTCCAATCCCTTTAACAATCCACGGTTTAATTATTCTGGCCCTTGGTATATCGCTTGCATCGCGTCAGCTGTCTCGGGCAAAAGCCCTTGCACCAAAATCTCGAGGAGGAGGATTATGATTCGGTTTGGTTACGCGAAGAACCTCTCTATAGAGTTGATTGCGGTAACTCTTCTAATGACTCCTATCGGTTGTAGTAGCCTTGAGCGAGGGGCTGGTGCTCCCGTCGGTGAACTTCTCCAGGTTCGAGAACAGAGGCAGGACGAACAACAGCAGCGGATACACCAGGACCACGCCGTGCTCGACCGCCAACGTCGAGAAAGCCTGAGACAACGGGGAGAGTATTCTTCGGAACGCTACGAGCTCATCAGCATTGAGCTCGATCCCGGCCGGGAATGAAGCGTATCGCTGCCTCGTGCTTCCTTGCTATTAGTTCCGTTTTATTTGCACTTCTCCGGGCCGCTGCCGTAACTTTGCTTTCCTGGACCGATACAAGCGTCTCGCCCTCAAAGACAAGGCTCCTGTTCAGCCTGCCCTCGCCGCAGTTATAGTGCCAGACCTCCCTTACCTGGAAAACTAGCGAGGTCACTTCCCGTAAATCAGGCTGGCCACACTTTGAGATGACGTCCAGCTTCGTCATCCCTTTGTCTATCAGTGTGTCGCCGCAATACATCGCGGCGGGTGCGCTCTTTGCGGCAAGAACCCCTAGCAAGAGCCCTAGCCCTGACACAAGGTGCGGTTTCATAACAATCCTATTTGAAAGCCATGTTCAGCAACCATGCTAATCTTATCCCAGCCTGAACAAGCCTTACTCGCACAATCGGTCGGGCCCTTTCTACGTAGTCGTCAGAAAGCTCAAAGGATCCCCCTATAGGGTACGCATAGGATCTTGCAAGCACGAGCGACTCATCAGTCCATTGTTTCGGGTCGCCCGCCCGCCATTTAAGACGTTCCTCTTCAGTAAGGCTCGCCCCAAGCCGCTCAGCTACCTCCTCTGCGTTTCCTTCTTCCATCTCCACTAAGTCTTTATCCCAAAAGAAGTGCAGGTTGGTCGTCTGTCTTCTATACGTCACCGTGATATCCGTGCCGCCTCGATCCGTTGCCCTGCCCGCATGCAGCGGCTGGTGCAGGTCACCGACCAGATGCGCGACATACCGCAGAGCGATTCGTCTCATGACGGTCGGGGCATTCTCGTCGGCGATGTTCGATGAAAACCACTTGAGTGCTTCAACCATACAGTTTTTCTCCGGACAGTCACGCGCTTGATCGTAGCCGTTGGCGCCGTCGGAAATACTGACGTAGTGGAGCGGATCCAAATCTCCCACTTTTCTCCCTTCGTAGTCCGGCCAGACGGCTGCGTCGGCGAGAGTGGTGCCTGAAGGTACTATCTCCTGAATCCGTTTTTTGGCCTCCGGGGTGAGA
The DNA here is from genome assembly GCA_036004365.1 of Binatia bacterium. GTDB lineage: Bacteria > Desulfobacterota > Binatia > UBA9968 > UBA9968 > DP-36. The sequence continues at coordinate 36,652 of DASYRN010000045.1, read as the reverse complement.
TTCGCCTGGGCGATGATCGCCACAACGCGATGGCCTTTGTCATGCCAGGAAAAACCGGGGGAAACAGCAAGTAGATCGTACAGGAAGAACAGCCCGCAGACCCGAACCACTCCCTTAATTCTCCGGGTGCGGTTTGTTGCCGCCATCTTCCTCGTAGAAAAAATTATCCGGTCTCTCCAGCCTCTTCTCCCCGCCGTTTTCCCTTGTTCCGCTATCGTTCCTCCTGAATCATCCTCACCTTTTGTCCTCATACCTCAAGGCTCGCGCCTTGGGACATTTTCTCATTTGCGCACTTGCGCAATCGTAAAAGTGATAACAGCATCAGTTCTTGTTCACGATCACGTTCCACGAAGACGATCGTGGCGCTTTTCGAAGCTTTGAGAATTCTCAAAACGTGCAAGTTTACACGAACACGAATCTCGAACACGTGCACGTCTCTTGAGGATCAACGACTTGGCCAAAACTAACCTATTCGAAGGCCGAAAACGTGTCAAGGCTGTTCCTTTACGATGACGAGCACGAATCCGATCAGGTCTTTTTTCTCTTTCTCTTTTCCTCTTTCCGCTTCGATCCTTCATCCGTTATCTTTTATCATTCATCCCTCATCTCTTGTCCGTGCCGCTCACTGAATTGCGGCGACCTTCTCTCGCGACTATAATTGGGAGGCTATGAAGCACGTGCTAGCCGTGGTTTGGGTGCCCATGCTCTTCATGGTTATGGCCGAGAGAAGCGATGCTCAAGCCATCTTCGAATACGGAAAACAAACCGGAGCTCTAAAGGAGAGCCGCCGTGGGGTAAACACGAGGAGTCCTGCTGCAAACAGACACTCCGTCAACGCTCCGGCAGGATCACAGGCGCCGGTCTCCGCTCTCCTCGCGGTCAAGCAGAGCGAGGTCCATCTCTACGCCCGCCAGGACGAGTATTCACCGCTCGTCGCTAAACTGGAGCGAGGAGACACGCTTACAGTAATGGCTAAGGCGGCTGGTAGCAGCGGACTGTGGTATATGGTTAAGAGTTCGACGGGTGCTGTCGGCTGGGTGAGAGCTTCCGATTTAGAGCAATAATCTCACACAAGGCGTCTGCTAAGTTTCCACGCACACGAGTCGCGATCACGTCCACTTCTTTTTCTGCTTCCATCCCTTATACTTCATCCTTGTCTTTAGTCACGATGACGTTTCACGATCACGAGCACGGGCCTTTGTACCTTTCTTAGATCGGCCTGCCTACCTCCTCACTGCCTCGAGTCTCTTCTCTATAGCGATCCGCTCCGGATCTGACTCTGGAAGGCACACGCTCAATGCTTGTCTTAGGCGCTCGTCTGTCGGATGAAAAATATCGCCCGTGTAGTTGATCTGAAAATATTGCCTCAAGATGCGCACCCAGATCCGGCAGTCCCACTGAAGCTTTCTCCAGTACTTCATTCCGTTTAAATCCGCCTCCAGTTCTTTTTCCGCCGAATAATGATGGAATCGCACGCTCGACGGAAGGCCGATATCTCCGCCTGTCACGCCGCGGCCGAACGTAAAAGGACTGTAGGAGACAACTCGCCTATCTTTCGCATGCCCCGCTATTTCATGCGCAATCTCGTGGGCCAAGGTCTGCCTCAGCAGCCAACGATAGCGGGGACTGTTGAACGCGAGTTGTACCAGCTCATAACTGATATAAATACGACGGTTCCCGACACTCACTCCTAATATATCCTTCCGGGGAAAGGCTGACAGAAAAATCTGATACCGAGAAAGCTCCTCTTTATCCGGGGTCACTTCTATGATCTCGGAGGCCTCATTTCTAACCATGGCCTCGAGCCGCTCATCGGCAACTGTGGGAATCTTCGGGGGTATAGAGCAAGATAGAGAAAATAAGCAGAAAACAATCAATCGGCACGAGAAGAGAAAATCTCGCGCAGCAAAACCTGTCTTTCGCATCGCTCTCAAAATTTCATACCAACATAGCACAGCTTCGATGTGGCCACCAGCAAAATTCTTTGAACGGCCCCGAAAGTCCGCTGTCTTATGAGCATCTTTCCCTTATCCTTCATCCTTTATCTTGCGGGGGCTTTTACTCTTTTAGGAGAGATGCTAAGAAATTGCAGATCGTCTCATGAGCAAGACCTCCCTTTTCACTTTGTTTTTCCTTTCGCTCGGGCTTGGCGCCTGAGGCCAAACGGTCCTCTTCGACCAGCGCTACCAGCTTCCGCCAGAGCGAAGGGTAAAGGTGCAGGTCGATCCGGCTCTCGCCGAGCTGTGGGAAGTGTCGATACTCCGGAGTTAAGTGGGGGGAGTACCACGTCGGCCGGGCGCTTTTCTACGTCCTGGAGGACGATCCCGCTGCTCCCGTTTCGATCCGGTATATGTCCTCAGACCTACAGGCTGAGGTGCGAAGCGTCTATCTCAACTGGCGCGTTTTCCAGGCCGATTACCGTCTCACGATACTGGCAAGGCGGCCCGAGGGAGTAAAGCTCGTGGAAGCGGTAGGGATAGCGCGATCAACGCTCGATGAGATTGAGGCCTCCAGGATGGCCATCGAGAACACCATCTTCGACCTCGCGCGTCAACTCGCCGCATTAGATGGCTTTTCAAACCAGGCTGCTACCCGATATCCGGGGCCGCCGAAACCAAAGGCATCCGACTGATGCCAGTGGCATCCCGACGGGATTTTAACCCCTGTGACATTAAGAGAACCAACCCATTCCGCAACCTTCCAGATTGTCAAGAAACCTTTCTTGTGTGCCAAGAGTTTTTATTATAGGGATTAGACTAAGACTTGGACGAGGAGGGTAACCGACAAATGAAGCTGATCAAAAACGTGTGCCTGGCATTGCTCGTCGGACTGTCTGCGCTTGCCTTGGGCTCCTGCTCAAAATCCGAAGACGATAAAGGTGCTATGGAAAAAACGGGCAAGGCTGTCGATCAAGCAATGGAGAAGGCCAAGGAACAAACGGGTCAAGCGATGGAAAAAGCCGGCGAGGCAATGAAAGAGGCCGGTAAGAGAATACGGGAAAGTGGAGAAAAGGCCCGAAAGGAATGAAAACGCTGGCAGCTTTTTCCGTTGTCAGCTTTCCGTTTTCAACGAAAAAATGGCCTGTCTCTTTTTTTTCTCCTCAAGCCAGTCAGGATTATTCCCGTCTATCTGTAGAAAGATGCGACAAGATTTCTGACAGTGAAGCTCCGTTTTGCCGCGGCCGGGGCCTATAGCGTCTTCTCCCTTTTATCCGCAATACGAACCTCGCAGCTTGCTTCTTCAGCAGCAGCAGCCTCACCGACAGCTCGGTGGTCCTTAAGATGGGCTCCTCTCCCCGCTCCATGAGAATGACCGATTTTCTCTTCATTCCGACGGCGCGGGCGAGACTGGTTTGCGTCATAGACAGTCGCTTTCTGAGCTTTATGAGTTCCATGCCGGTCATGGGACCTAGGTATATCGCGGTCGCGCGGGCTGTCAAGCTTTTTTTTTAAACCTCGATTAAATCGGTTGCCTTGCTATTCCGCCAACGCGGCCTGCTGCCTGATCACATTTCACGACCACGATCGCGGCTTTTTGGATATTTCGGAAATCCTCCCCTTTTTTCCTTTTTCCTACTTGACAGACATCCACTGCGTTTATAAAAGAAGATCCGCTAGACAGGCTTCAAACCACATTTTCGTACTCTCGCAATTGCAAAAACGTCATCTTTGACGCGTTTGTTCATTTTGACCTTCTTGAGAATTCTCAAACGGTCGCCGGTTGGTTAAAATAATTCTTCCGGAGTCGATGCGCCTTAGGTGCTGGTCGGACCCAGAGACCACCATCGAAAGGATACGATCGCGTTTCATAAAGCATGCTTGGTTCCTGGAGGACCCAACCTCCCCTTCCATTAACACGACATTAATAGGCACTATCGGAGGCTTCCTACACCCCTTTATATCGCTCAAAAAGCTCTTGGCCTCTTTGCGCATTCTGTTCCAACGTTTTCTTGCGCGCCGCCTACCTCTTGCGTCGGACGACCCTAGAATGATAGTGACTTGGGCTCGTGTCGAGCCGTCGTCTGCACGATAAAGGACGCGCCCGGCTCCGTTGCACCGAGAGGGCAAACAAGACAAGCTAAAGTCACTTCAGTATGGGGCCTTCTGAAAGTGAGACAGATAAAAGTTTAAGGCTCGGGGGGAGTCTTTCCTTGCGAAGTATTACCTTGGAGGATAATCCGGCCAGCGCTGGGTTCCAACCCCATGTTCTGCTCCCGCGGTAATCAGATTCCAGGGTGAAAGACACTAACATTTTTCTAAAGGAGGAGAACATGACGAATAAAGTCTACGTAGGTGGATTGTCCTACGCGACCACCGACAAGCAGCTCGAGGAACTATTCTCGGCGCACGGCACCGTCGAATCCGCCCGGGTGATCACCGACAAATTCACCGGCCGGTCCAAGGGCTTTGGTTTTGTCGAGATGAGCTCCGGCGCGGAGGCCCAGAAAGCGATCCAGGCTCTGAACGGAACCGAGTTCGACGGGCGCAATCTCACTGTCAATGAGGCGCGGCCTCAGGAGAAGCGGTCAGGGTTCGGTGGGGATAGAAGGGGTGGCGGTGGAGGTGGCAGGCGCGACCGCTGGTAGCCTATCTTGTAGAATCTAAGCAAAAAGGGGCGTAGATCAGTACGCCCCTTTATACTTTAACGCGGCTTTCTTTGAAGAGGCGGTTCCTGTTGCCTTTGGTATGTGTTAATCTATCCGTATGGGAAATCAAACTTACATGAAACGCCAGAAGGAGATGGCGCGCCGGCAGAAGCAAATAGAAAAGGTCGCTCGCCGCCAGCAGCGCAAGGCAGAGAAAAAGCGAGGCGGGCCACCTGTTGAGGGTGAAGATCCGATCACAGGAGAGATCCGCCCCCAATCACCGGTGGAAAGCTACTGATCCTTGTTCGCCATGCGGTTTTTGCTGCCTGACTGATCTGTGAACCCGTCCTCCTGATCACAGTTTGTCCGAGACAAACTCAATGGCACAGTAGCGCCAAGTAGTTTACTACGCGCTTTCAACGATGGCACCGCACTCTTCGCATCTGTAGCGGGCGACCCCTCCCCTTTCGGGTTCCATATCCTCGAAGTCATATTGCTTCTTGCCGGACGTCTCAAAACATTCCGGGCAATAGCCATCTCCCAGCTCCTCGCCGTCTAGGATCAGGTGGCAGTGCCGGCACCGCACTCTTTTTTTCTTTTCAGGTAACAGTTCGAGCGTTGTGTGATTGCAAAGGGTCATGTTGAACGGCGGTGAAACAGGGAAGGGCTTCGGAAACCCGGAATCGATTCAGGATGCTCGGATACTCGATCAACCGGCCTCGTGCCAGCGCAGCCTCAGCAAAGCAGAATTCATGTTTTCAAGGGCTGACCGCTTTTCTGTGGGTGATCGAAGAACCTGCGGATCGTTTCATGGCTCCCTCAGCTTGCTACGACCCCTCTTTAACCTCGATGATTTCGTCTGCTAACTCACCGTGAGCCTCGCGATGTACCGCTTCAGCCGCCTCTTTACTTGGAGCTTCGCACAAACAAAAAATCGCGCCCTCGCCTTCATTGTACCAGTAGTTGACGAACTTGACGCCGTGCTTTCCCTGCACGGCAAGATCCTTACGGTGTGCCTCGGCGAGCGCTTGGGACGTTATTCCGTCTGCTTTCCTGTGGATGTCCATAAAAAGTGGCATTTTTACCTCCTCAACTAATTCAATGTGGATTCCGTTGTTCTGCTCATTTTTTGTTTTCGGCCGTTTCTATCCGCGGAAATTTCCACTGACCACCTACGATGCAGTCCTAAAGCAAAAAAAATTCGGCCGTCACTCATACCACCGAATACTAATCTTGAAGAATGATAGCTTGACGATATTTGAGAGAGATCAAGCTGTCAAGAAGGGTAATATTCACCCAGGTGCAAGGAATTAGGACTGCAAAAAATCGGTGCGTGTTGTGTTACCGCAAGGGGAAATAGGTCCTATCAGGCTGGACACAGATCCGCCGCTAATCGAACTTATCTCGACTTCTCTAACTGTTTCTCCCGTGGAATCGGTATCTTCGGCGCCCACTCCAACCATTCCTTATTCGATTTGTCGTGAAGGGGAAATACCATCCCGTCCTTCGCCGGCTTGCCTTTTGGATCGTTCGGGGTGGCAAAGGCGATTCCCCCGACCGCCAGCGATCTCAGCGATTCCATATTGATTTCCATGCCGCGGAACAAGCCGATGCTCACATCCACGCCACTTACATTCCAAAACTTCGAGCTGCTCCGGACCAGGTTCGCATACCGCTGCTTGATGAACACGTGGATGTTCACCGTGCGGGCGTCGTTGTTGAGCTGAATATCTTGGATGGTGCCTACCTCGACGCCCCGATAGTAAACCGGCGAACTCGCTATCAATGACCCGGCACGGCCGGAGACCAGAACGATCTTCAGCTCATTACCTTCTACTACCACCGGCGAACTCTCCAGACCCACAAATTCTGCTTGGTCCTTGCCAGTGCCCGGCAATACCGCAATCTCCGGTCCGGTAATGACCGTCCCCAAGGCAGCGATGTTTGAAAGTCCCATTTCGGGACGCACGATCCAGAAAACCGCTCCTTCCCGGGCAATGGAAGCCGCCGAGCGGCGCAGTCGTACCTTCACCAGCACGTTCTGCTGGTCGTCGCTCAATTCAACCGCCGTCACTTCGCCAATCTGCACGCCGCGATACTTAATTGGTGTTTGGCCGATCTTAAGGCCGCTGCCGTTCTTGAACCTGATCGTGATCTTCGGACCAAACTCCTGCACGCGATCGTAAACAAGATAGCCTGTAACAATGGCGGCAATCACGGGAACAATCCAGACGACGGGAAAGTTCCATCTCTTTATCTTGACCTTTGCCTTGGGCAACTCTTCGGTGGTTTCAGCATTTTTTTGCAAATCGCTCATGACTCTTCATCCGTTTCGTTCCAAATCAACCTCGGGTCAAAACTGGCCGAAGCCAAAATAGTCAACACCACCATGGCGGTGAACGCCAAGAGCCCCCGACCAGGGAGGACGGTAGCGATCTGCTGCAGCTTGACCAACGCCACGAGCACCGCGAGGAGGAAGACGTCGAGCATTGCCCATGGACCGATCACTTCGATGGTCTTGTAAATCCAAGTCCGTTCCTGCTGCTGACGCGCGGATTTGAATTTCGCGCTGACGACCAAATAGAAAAGCCCGAGCAGTTTTAAAAGTGGAATCAAAATACTGGCGAGAAAAACGATCACGGCCACCAGCCACTGGCCGTCCCGAAAGAGTTTCACGCAGCCGTCCCAAACAGTGCTTTCGGAATACACGCCGTAATAATTCATATGGAGAATCGGATAGATATTGGCCGGTACGTAAAGAATCAGCGCGGCTAGCGAGAACGCTGCCGTGCGTGCGAGGCTGTTGACGTTGAGCTTGCCGATGATCGACCCACAGCGACAACACTCCGCCGCTATGTCCGACTGGACTTCCTCCATGCGCTGCACCAGGCCGCACGTTTTGCAGGCGATGATTGTTTCCATTAAAATTTCGAGGTCTGCTTTACTCTTTCGACCCCCCACAAGAGCGGAAAAGATGTAGCACAATCCATGCCAATCTTTAGCTTAGCAACACAAGACGCGGTTTTTTAAAGGATTTGCGGTCTTTTGGGTGAAGTTAAGAATCGCACTCATAGTGGTTTAAATGGAACGAAGATCGTCCAAAATGACAATTCTGGCCAATGCGTAAGAATTCTCAACAAATGTCAGCCGTATTCAGCGCGATCGTTAATGGCTGATTCCGCGGTTCTTGCTAGGCGAATCCCCTTTGACAAAGGAATTTTTACCCCACACAATATCGGTTATGGATTTTATAAAAATCGACGACCCGCGGCTTGACGAGACCTTTTCTTTTCTCTTTTCCTTTAAAAAAGGAGACATTGTCAGATGGAAGGATGATCCGTCGTTAAAGGGAGAGGTCAAGGACGGTGTGTTTGTGGGCCAACTCCCCGCCCATGCGTCCGATGATGTTTATCGAAAAGGCAGAACCTTGTACCAGATCAAACTTCGCGAGAGTGAATTTTACATTGCCGGTGAAACCGAACTCGAGAAGGCATCAAAATAATACCCTCGCGTTCTCTCTCCTGCCTCTTAGCTACCGCTTAGCAAAAGACAGGCGCACGTCCATTTCGACCCTTCGGGAATTCTCGACTCTGGCGTAGTCCTATGGATTCACAAAAGACCAAGAGGAGATCATTGGATGGACCATGACATTTCGCCAAAAAAGCCTGTCCACTTCTCCATGCTGCGCAGTTATCACGTGGCGGATCTGCTCACGCTTGGCAACGGCGCCGTGGGAACCGCGGCGATTTTTGCCATCATGAGTTACTTGGTGACGCCCGACCGCTGGCGCGTTTATTTGGCTGTCGGGCTGTTCCCGCTCGCTCTTGCATTGGATGTGGCCGATGGCAGGGTTGCCCGGTGGCGCAACAAGCATTCATGCTTCGGCGGGGAGCTCGACTCGCTAGCGGATGTTGTGAGCTTCGGGGTGGCACCCACGGCACTCGCCTATGGATTGGGGATGCGCGGTGGCCTAGACGTCCCTATCCTCTTATTCTTTGTGGTTTGCGGGATCAGCCGCCTAGCGCGGTATAACATCACCGCGGCTGAATTTTCCGACCTTGGTGGTAAAGTAAAGTACTTCGAGGGAACGCCAATTCCCTCCAGTTTAGTGCTCGTTATTGTGCTCGCTTTCTGCTTCCATATGGATCGCGTCGGCGACGATCTGCCACTCGGTGTCTTCGAAATCGGCTCCCTGCAGTGGCACCCGTTCTCCTTGCTCTATCTCGTGAGCGGTTCGGCCATGATTAGTAAGACCCTGCGGATTCCGAAACTGTGAGTTAGTCGTGTCTTTACCGTTCCCAGCTTTACAACCGACACGCTTTTCGATTTTAACTTACTTTCATCCCTTATCCTTTCGCCCTCATCCTTTCTGACTACGGGTCGTGATAGTTGAACTCGTTGTGTTGGATGGTGTTGATGAAGAAGAGGGCCAGAGGTCGGCGCGCGCTCTTTGTCAGCTCGAGCAGACGGGAAGCAGCCTTGCTCCTCCGAAAGAAGGTTCGATAACCCGTTTTCTCGTATTCTTTTATTTCCGGAAGGCTCTCTCCGTAGATGATCGCAGCGTGCTTGCCGATTAAGTTCTGCGGGAGGCTCTGAGCGAGCGGAAGCCCTTGGCCGGCATTGTTTCCGATGAGCACATAATCCACGGAGTCATCCAGCTCTTTCAACGTGCCCATGATTCTCTGCAACGAAACCTCATCCCAGTTTCTCATCTCGAACTTGGCTTGCTCGGTCGTCAAAAGAGACGGATATCCTTTGGCGACCTGGTAGATTCCATTGCGCTGGGTCAAACGGGTCCAGGGTAGCGGTGGAGTTGTAACAAAATGGCCAACCGTCACTTCGTTATCCAAGATCAAGGCTACGAACTGATTAGCCGATAATTGTGTAAGTGCGGTGTGAAGAATCATGGAGCTTTTACTTTTTCTCACTTCCACTATCCGTGGCCGTTCGCTCCCCAGATTCTCCCCTCCACCCACAGCCTCGCCAGCTCCAAAGCATAGGCGTCGGCCTCCCGCCGGTTATCAAAGCTGGCTCGACGGCGACCGAAGATAGGGATCATTTTGACGGTATTCGCTTCATTGATGATCACTGTCGCGCGAGCAATCCATCTTCCGGACCGAAGCTTTTGCGAGACAAGCTCAATGACGTGGCCTTTATAAGATACGCTCTTCATCCCTCTTCGCTTGCGGCTTTCTACCGCGCACGTCACGGGGCCTCCTATGAAAAACGTGACCCAATTGAACGCCCTTTTTTTCACAACCTCGGCGCCTTGACCACCACAGTGGAATCGATGCTCGCAATGGTAGGCCTGCCGCACTTGGCCATGGTGATCTCGATCTCCTCACGGAGAATCTCCAAGACTCGAACAACTCCTCGCTCGCCGTCCACGGCGAGACCCCAGAAGAACGGACGGCCTATAAAAACCGCCTTGGCCCCTAATGCCAGCGCCTTCACGACGTCGGCTCCCCGTCGAATACCCCCATCCAGCAGAATCTCCATGCGCCCCTTAGCGGCGACGACGGCTTCGGAGAGAACCTCGATCGTCGCCAACGTGTTATCGAGATGCCGGCCGCCGTGGTTGGAGACGATGACGGCGTCGGCTCCAACCTCCGCGCACATTTCAACGTCCTCGCCCGTCATGATGCCTTTGGCGACGACGGGAAGGTCGGTCTCCGATTTGATCCACTCTAAATCCTTCCAAGTCGCAGCAGGGTCGCATCCGCCCTGGGGCGAGGCCTCCCCAGGAGCGAGTGTTGGAAAGTTGACTCCGCGCTTTCTTCTATAGTTGTTTCGGATATTGCGCTCCCGCTTGGGCGGCCACTGGGAATCCAGAGTCATACAGACCGCCTCATAGCCAGCTTCTTTCGCGCGGCGCAGCCAAGTTTTGGTCATTTCCCGGTGCGGAAAAGGATAGAACTGCATCCAGAGATGACCGGCCGCCGCCGTCGCTAATTCTTCGAAATTCGTGCTTGCATTGGCGCTGACCGCCAGGATGGTCCCCACTGCAGACGCCGCCCGGTAAGTAGCGAACTCTCCCTCGGGATGAGCCTTCTTATGCCCGCCGCAGGGTGCGATAAGAACCGGCAGGCTCACCTTCGTGCCCAGCACCGTGGTCGAAAGGTCAAGCTTGCTCACGTTCCTCAGCACCCTCGGGCGCAAAGCCCACGACTCAAAGGCGCGGCGATTCCGCTCCACACTGAGCTCATCGGTCGCACCCCCGGCGATATAGTCGTACTCCTCCTTGGGTAGGCGCTCCTTGGCGGCGGTCTCAAATTCGAAAAGATTGATCGGTCGATTTTGCGTTTTCATCCTTCGGGCCGGTCTAAGCCAAAACCCTGCGACTGTCAAGGCAGACCGGGAGCAGGAAGCATGCCTTGCGCCGGATCGGCGACTAACATATAGGAACGGTCAAGGAGAATGTGGAATTATGAAAGATGAAAGCGGAAAACGGAAAAAAACGTGTTCGTGATACGTGTTCGTGGCAAAAAAAGATAAGAGATAAAGGATGAAGGATAAGGCAGGCTGCTTGAAGGAGGGCATGATGAAAGTTGCACTTTCGATTTTTCTTTGGCTGTTTCCGACCATTTTCCTTAGCCTAGGGGTTTCACTCCTCCGAGCTCAAGTCGGTCCAGCGGAAGGCGCAGTCAGCGTCGCAGGGAAAATCACGTCTGTTAAAGGCCAAGAATTGATCGTCGCCGCCCCCAACGGAGACGTCCAAGTTAAGACAGCGGATAAGACGATTATCCGCGGTGAAGTTCCAATCAAGTTTTCTGAGATCACACCCGGTATGTACGTGGAGGTCACCGCGGCGAAAGCAGCTGACGGTACGTTCCGCGCCACCCGATTGCATATATTCTCGGAGGACCAACGTGGCACCGGAGAAGGCCATAAACCGCTGAGTTCGGCGCCGCAAAGCGGATTGACGATGACGAACGCCAACGTCGAGACCGTAGAAGACGTGGCGGTTCAGGACGTGAAAGGACGGATGCTGACCCTCAAGTACAAGGATGGAGAGATCAAGGTCCTTGTGCCACCGGATATCCCCGTCGTGAAGCGGGTGCTCGGGGACGCGGGATGGCTCAAGCCCGGCGCCGAGGTGTTGATCCAGGGGACTCAAGCCGACGGTTCGCTTTCCGCCTCGCAGATCACGGTGCGCGCATCTGGAACGAGGTGAACAAAAGGGGCAAGGAGCAAGTATTGAGTAATGAGGTAACAAACAGGACTGAACTCCTACTCTAAACTCTTTCCTCGTTACTCGCTACTCTTTACTCGATTGCTATCTCGATTTTCTCCAGCATATCGATGTACGCTTCCGGCAGCTTCCAGTGCCTCGCGCCCTCGACGATGAGCCGTTTGTAGAGCGCGTTGGGAAGCGGGGGATACGTTTCTTTCTCAGCGATATAAACCCACGCCTCCAGCCGACGGCCGCCGTCGCCGATAGGATCCACGAACATCTTTTCTCTGCCGTAGCCATCTTCGAAGCCATCGAGTAGGCCGAGATCACAATCATCGATCTCGTAGACGACTCCCAAGACCTCGCTGCCGGGTTCAGGAAGGACATCCGCCGTCCCGCACAGGCGCCGGCGCGATCGTCGCGTGATTGCAAAGCGGCGGTCCTTCAGGCATGCCACCGACACGAACCTGGCCGACGAGCAGCGTTGCTTCATCTGCGCCCAGTTCATGTTCGAGCCGTAGGCAAAGTAATACACGGGTTACCTCCAAGAAAAAGAATAAAGGATGAAGGATAAAGGATAGAATCGAAAGAGCAAAAGGCGGATCGTGATTTGTGATCGTGTTCGTTAGTTGTGATAAGTGCTTAGTTATTTAAGCTCAATTTCTCTGCTGAAAAACTCGATGGCCGTTTGTCCGACCTGCGCGGTGTCGTAATACGCGTACCCGGCGACGCCTAAAGCTCCGATCAGTGGAAGAAGACGCGAGACGCTCCTGCCGGTGACGCGCCGGGTAATTTCCATACCGACCCTGTGTAGAATTCTCTGGCTCAGCCGCCAGGAGGCGCGTTGGACCACGATTCTCTCGCCCACGCGCGTAACCAAATCCCTGATGACTTGAGCCACGGCGTGGCGAAACAGGCAGTACAGCAATGTTTCGTGGGTCAGGCTGGCTCTCTCTCCGTACACGGCCGCTATATCGGAGACGAGCCGAGCCTGCAGCCGCCAGATTTCGATCAGATCCGGCAAGACGGTCATAAGCCCCCAAGGTCCGGGCGGGAGCGCCAAGGTGCCTGATACTGCGGCGGCCTTCAAAGCAGCTGCTTTTGTCAATACACGGGCATGAAGCTCCGGGTTAGAATGCTTGATCTGATCACTCGGAGGAATTTCCTTGATGGTTATCTTAACGATCTCAAAAACTCTATTAACGAAACTTTCAGCCGCTGAACCACCTGGATAGACCTTTGCCGGAGACTTATCCTGACTTTCCATGGAAATTTTCTCCTCTTCGATTCCCGCCTGATGACAGGTAGGATTTCGGGCCGCAACGTCGCACGCGGCTTTCACCTATCTGTCTCTTCTTGAACCTCTGCGAAGGCTTTCACGGCATTGTGTGGAAAGGTAGAGAAAACAAGATAATTTTACTACGATTTTGAGTTTTTTAGCAAAGCAAAAAATGGAATAGGCGCGAGTCGATAGGGCGCAAGGCAATCAATTCCTTTCATTTCATCTTTCCGATTTCCGCTTTCATCCTGTTACTTAAGAGTGAGCCGCAACACGCGGTCGTCGTTCGACGCCGGGCTGCCGCGGCCGTCGCGGTTGCTGGTGAGAACATAGAGCGCGCCGTCCGGTCCCTCGACTACGTCACGCAGCCGTCCGAACTCACGTGCAAAGTCCCGTTCGAATCCGGCGACTTTGCGCGGATCGTCTTTGTCCAAGATCACGCGGTAAAGGGTCTGTCCGCGCAGGCCGGTAAATACAAGCGATCCAGCCCACGGCCCGCGCGTCACAAAGGTCGCCCCGCAGGGAGCCCATGTCTCGTTCGTTCCGCTGTGGAGAATCGGCGGCACCATCCCCTCGCGGGTTTGGTCGCCGCGTATGACCGGCCAACCGTAATTCTTTCCCGGCTCGATAAAATTCAGCTCATCGCGACAGCATCCCTGAAAGCCGCTCGGACCGTGCTCGGTCGCGTAAAGCCTTCCGGTCCCAGGCTGCCAGGCGAGTCCCTGCGGGTTTCTATGGCCATAAGAATAGACCGGAGAATTTTTGAAGGGATTATCCGAGGGAATTGTCCCGTCCGGGTTCATCCTGAGTATTTTGCCGTTCAAGGAAGATAGGTTTTGTGCTGTGTCCGCGTCCTGGGCATCGCCCATCGTCAAGTAAAGTTTCCCATCGGGACCGAACTTGACCCGCGCGCCGTCGTGATTTCTGGCTCCTCTCGCTCCGTCGACTAAGACCTTATCCATGACGCCCTTGCCTTGATCCTCCCGCAGCCTCGCCAGGTGATTTCTCATCCGACCGGCGCTGTCGCGATGGGTATAGGCGACATAGACAAACCGATTGCGCTCAAATTGCGGGTCCAGAGCGAGCCCCATAAGCCCCGCCTCACCAGCCTCGTAGATCTCGATCTCCATCCACGGCTCTTTCTGCAATTTACCGTCTTTGATCACCCGGATGCGTCCCGGCCGCTCGGTGATGAAGATGCGCCTGTCGGGCGCGAAGGCGATCGCCCAGGGAGTTTCTAATCCCTCGGCGACAACTTCAACATTCGGTTGGGTCGTCGCGGATGATGCCGGCACGCTGCTCAGAACCAGTCCGGTAAGAAGCGCGAGAAAAATTCTTATCCTAGTCTTCAACATACCGCCAGTATGCCGATTCTTTACGGCAAGGCAAGAAGAACGGATAAAGGATAAAAACGGAAAGATGAAAACGGAAAGTGGGTGAAAAAATTTCAGGCTTTCACGGCCTGGGCTTCGCGGCGTACGGATACTTTCGCGCCTTCGCGAGCAATCGCGATGCGCCCTGTGCGCACGAGCTCTTTGATCCCGAGCGGGCGCAGCATATTGATGAGCGCCTCCACCTTGTCCACGTCGCCGGTGACCTCGATCGTGTAGGTCATAGGCGAGGAGTCGACGATTTTCGCCCGAAAGATCTCCGCGATGCGGATCGCCTCCTCGCGGTGCTCCGGTTTGGTGTTGATCTTGATCAGAGCGGTCTCGCGGTCGAGAAAACTCGTCTCGGTAAGGTCGGTCACTTTGAGAACCTCGATGACCTTGTTGAGCTGCTTGATGATCTGCTCGATGATCCGATCCTCCCCCTGCGTCACGATCGTAATCATGGAAGTCGTCGGATCGAGCGTCGGAGCAACCGAGAGGCTTTCGATGTTGTAGCCCCGTGCGCTGAACAGGCCCGCGACGCGAGCCAATACCCCGAACTTATTCTCAACGAGAATCGAAATGATATGTTCCATGCAACCAAAGATCAGTGTCGAGTTTCTGGCTCCGCGTTTCGGGTTTGACTCGAAACTCGGGACTCGGAACCCGAAACTTGTAGTCTAGGCGGGCAGAACGCCTTCCCCCTCCTCAACCTTCTTTTTTGCTACTCCGCCCTTTCGTGCGGTCTTGAGTTCGGGTGGATCTTCGAGAACCATCTCATGGTGGG
The DNA here is from genome assembly GCA_036004365.1 of Binatia bacterium. Lineage (GTDB taxonomy): Bacteria > Desulfobacterota > Binatia > UBA9968 > UBA9968 > DP-36. Next base: position 21,457 of record DASYRN010000045.1, on the reverse strand, counting down.
CGCCACCCGCCGGGATCATCGGGTAGCAGTTTTCGTACGGGTCAACCTGAAAATCCATCAGCACAGGGCCTTTGTGCTTCAGCCCCTCCCGGATGACCGACTCGACCTCGGAAGGTTTCTCCGCGCGCAGGCCGCGGATGCCATAGGCGTCGGCGAGCTTGACGAAGTCCGGGAGTTTTCCAAGATAGCTGGCGGCATAACGGCCTTCGTAGAAGAGATCCTGCCATTGGCGCACCATCCCGTGAAATCCGTTATTGAGCAAAACGATCTTGACCGGAAGCTTATGTTCCTGCGCGGTGGCCAGCTCCTGAAGATTCATCTGGAAGCTGCCCTCGCTCGTGATGCAGAGCACCAGCCTGTCCGGGTATGCCTTCTGCGCGCCGAGCGCGGCCGGGAAGCCGAATCCCATCGTCCCCAGACCGCCTGAGGTGAGAAAGGTCCGCGGCTTGGTTCCCTTGAAATACTGCGCGGCCCACATCTGATGTTGGCCGACGTCCGTGGCGACGATCGCATCGTGTCGGGTGATCTCGTAGAGCTTCTCGATGACGTACTGCGGCTTGGTGATCTTGGTGTCCTGGTGATAGCGCAGCGGGTGGGCCCGTTTCCACTCCTCGATCTGCTTGTGCCAGGGGCGCCGCCTTTCCTTGAGCTCAGCCTGATTGCCGTCCAACGACCGCAGAACGATATTGAGCTGCCGCAGCACCGCCTTCACATCCCCGACGATGGGGATGTGGGTAAAGACATTCTTCTTGATCGAAGTCGGGTCGATATCGATATGGATGACCTTAGCCTCAGGGCAAAAATCGGACAGCTTCCCGGTGACGCGGTCATCAAACCGCGCCCCAACGGCGATGAGCAAATCGGCCTGATGCATCGCCATGTTGGTCCAGTAACCGCCGTGCATGCCTAGCATTCCCATGGAAAGCGCGTGAGTTCCCGGAAAGCTTCCCAAGCCCATAAGCGTCATCGTGACCGGAATTTGCGTCATGTCCGCCAATTCCAGGATCTCATCGGCTGCGTCGGAAAAGAGCGCCCCGCCTCCGACATAGATCACCGGCTTCTTGGCGTTCATGATCTCTTCGGCTGCCTGCCGAATCTGATATCTGTTTCCCTCGTAGGTCGGATTGTAACCGCGCAGGCTCACTTTGTCCGGATACTTGAATTCCGCCTTCTCGGTGCTGACATCTTTTGGAATATCGACCAACACCGGTCCGGGCCGCCCGGTCGTGGCGATGTAAAACGCTTCTTTGATGGTGCGCGCCAGATCATTCACGTCTTTGACCAAGACGTTGTGCTTTGTACAGGGACGGCTGATCCCCACGTTGTCCGCTTCCTGAAAGGCGTCGTTGCCGATCAAGCTAGTCGAGACCTGGCCGGTAAAAGCAACCAGAGGCACTGAATCCATGAAAGCATCGGTCAGACCGGTCACGATGTTGGTCATTCCCGGGCCGGAAGTCACCAGCGCGACTCCTGCCTTTCCTGTCGCCTTCGCATACCCCTCGGCCATATGGGCGGCACCCTGTTCATGCCGGGTCAGGATAACTTCAACGTCCTTTTGTTGGTGCAACACATCAAAGATTTTTAAAACGACTCCTCCGGGGATGCCGAAGACGACTTTGACACCTTCCTGCTTGAGCGACTCAACAAATATCTCAGCGCCGGTTTTTTTCATTTCGCTTCTCCTTGGGCTCGTCCATGCCGGTATCTCTCCAAAATTTCCATGATTTTGTCTTTTCCTAAAAGCTTGAGTTTCTGAAGCCTTTTCTTCTCTACTTCTTCCATCGCGCTCAGATGAGGTTTATGCTGATAAAGCGAGAGCTTTTTCTCTAGTTCCTGATGCTCTTCATAATATTTCTTCAGCTCCGCATCCTTGTCCAAAAGAGAGACGATCAGCTCTTCCTCTCGCTGCTCCATGAGAGCCTCCTCATTTTGTTTTTTTATTTCATAAATCGCTAACTTATCCTACGCCCTTTTTTTTGTCAACGTGACCGACCTGAGAACAATTTTTTTTCAATTGACCAAATCCCGAGTGGAGCGATCGAGCTACTGCGCATCCTGCTTCAACCGTTTAAGCTCAGCCTCCGAAGGACGAAGGTAAAGCGGACTCAAAGGACCAACCGGGTCGGATGGCTCGCCGCGCAATCTTTCTTCCGCCAAGCGGGCTACTGCTGAAGCGGTCGAGGGATAATCTTCGCCCAGGGTCAAAACACACTTTTCCCCGAGAGCCATGGTAAGAACGTCACCATAGGTTTTAGTCCCATCTCCGATGAAAAGGCAGCGCTCCTGGTTGGCGCGGGACAGAACGAGTTCGACTATCTTTCGGTGCGGAGCGACGAGATCTTCGGTCAGGCGCTCCAAGCTCTCACCCTTCTTTCTGAACAGCGCGGCATAGACCTCTTTTTTTCGCGCATCGAGGAAAGGACACGCCAAGCCGTCCCAGCCCTTTGCCCGCGCCGCCGTCGCAAGCAATGTGGAGATGCCAACGACCGAGATATTCGAGCCGTAGGCGAGCCCTTTCACGGTGCTCAACCCGATCCGAAGACCGGTGAAAGATCCCGGACCGATCGAGAGTGCGATAGCGGAAAGCTCCGATAAGGGGAGAGAGGCCTTTTTGAGAATGCCATCAATTAACGGCAACAGAGTCTCCGCATGGTTGGCATGACTCGTGCCGTTAGTTTTACTTCCAGCTTGCTGAATCTCCTCGCAGACCACCTTCCCCATTTCCACCAAGGCCACGCTGGCGATGGCAGTGGAAGTGTCGATGCCGAGAATCGCCATGAATTTCTAGTTTTGAGTTTTAAGTTTTGAGTTGCTGAGGATTAACACAACTAAGAATTAAGCATCCAAAACTCGAAACTGACTTACTAGATTATCCTTCGAATAACCTGGAGATATCGTTATAGAAGGCATAAACCATGATGAGGATCAGAACAAAAATTCCGATCTGCTGCGCCCTCTCCCGATGTTTTACCTCAACCGGCCGGCCCAAGAGCGACTCGATCAGGAAAAAAAGCAGATGGCCGCCGTCAAGAACGGGAATCGGCAGGAGATTCAATACTCCAAGATTGACACTCAGTATCGCGACGAAAAATAAAAAACTTGCCAGCCCCTCTTGCGCCTGCTGGCCAGCCATCTGGGCGATCAAAAGAGGACCGCCGAGATTTTTCGGCGACACATCCCCTCTGATCATCTTCACAAGGCCGAGCAGGGTGAGAACCGAATATTCTCCGGTCTTGTAAAATCCATTTCCGATCGCCAACAAAGGGTTGCTTTTTTCCATCGAGACCTCGCTGGCGATTCCAATGACCCAGGTGTCTATTGTTTCTCCGAAGATGTTTTTTCCCTCTCTCATGGTCGGCTGAACCGTGACGGTGATCTCCTGATCCGCTCTTTGAACCGTTAGCTGTAAAGGTTTGCCCTGACTTTGCTTGATCCGAGCCGAAAGCTCCTCCCATTCTCTTATCGCGTCGCCGTCTACGGCAACGACGCGGTCACCCTTTTGTATCCCCGCCTTCGCGGCTGGAGAACCCGGCTCAACGCCGGCGATTCGGGTTGTCAGGAGCGGGACCCCGTAGAACATGAAGATGGCGCCGAAGAGTACGACAGCGAGCAGCAGGTTAAACAGCGGACCCGCGGCAACGATCGCCGCGCGCTTTCCGACTCCCTGGTGGGAAAAAGATCGCTCGATATCCGCCTGGCTAACCTCTTCCTCCGGATCCTCTCCAATCATTTTGACGTATCCTCCAAGGGGGAAGGCGCTCAAGGCGTATTCGGTTTCACCGATCTTTCGCTTTAAGAGCTTGGGGCCAAAGCCGACTGAAAAGGTTAAAACCCCCACGCCGAGCTTTTTGGCCACAAGGAAGTGGCCCAACTCGTGAATAATGATCAAAACCCCTAACCCTATAAGGGCTGAAACGATGGCATAAGCAACGGTTAACATTCGCTTTCTCCTTTAGATCTTCTCGACAAGAGTCCGGCTTTTCTCCCTCGCCCAGCGATCCACCTCGAGAATCTCGCCCACCTCCTTTGGCCGGAGCGTGGTGTGGCTCTCCATAGTCTTCTCGATCACCCGATGAATCTGCCGGAATCCGATCCGTTTGTCCAGGAAGGCGCCGACCGCGATCTCGTTCGCGGCATTCAGAACTGCGGGCATCGTGCCTCCCACAGCCAAAGCCCGGTAAGCCAAACCCAGAGCCGGATATCTCCTCTTTTCGACCGGAAGAAAAGTTAGCTTACCGAGCCGGGTCAACTCAAGCGACCTGAGTCCCGCCTTGAGTCGATGCGGAAAAGAAAGGGCATAGGCGATCGGTATGCGCATGTCGGGGATGCCCAATTGCGCGATGATCGAGCCGTCCTGGTATCGGACCATGGAATGGATGATGCTCTCGGGATGAATTACAACCTCTACCTGAGTGGGTATCATATCAAATAACCATCTGGCCTCAACCACCTCGAGACCTTTGTTCATCATCGTGGCCGAATCGACCGTAATCTTGGGCCCCATTTTCCAATTCGGATGTTTGAGGGCCTGCTTCACGCTGACCCGATTGAGACTCTTCAACGAAGCGCGGAGAAAAGGGCCGCCGGAGGCTGTGAGAATGATTCGATCGACCTCATCACGCCGGTTTCCCTGGAGGCACTGGAAGATTGCGCTGTGCTCGCTATCCACGGGAAAGAGCCTCACGCCTTTTTTTTTTGCTTCCGCGACAAAAATTTCCCCCGCCATGACCAGAGCTTCTTTATTCGCAAGCGCAACCTCTTTCCCGGCGCGCACCGCCTCCAACGTCGGCACCAAACCTGCGCCTCCGACAATAGCCGCCAAGACCACGTCAACGCCCTCGGCCCTAGCAATGGAAATAGCCCCTTGCTCGCCCCATAGGATCTCAACCTTTCGGTTGTGCAAAAGCTCACTCAGGAGCGAGACCTCGCCTTGCTCCCGGATACTTATCCAGTCTGGAGAAAACTCGCGCGCCTGCGCCGCCAGGAGCTTTAGGTTCCGGCCGGCGACGAGGCCTCGCACTCTAAACTTGTCAGGGAAACGACGCACCAGATCGAGCGCGTTTATCCCGATGCTGCCAGTAGAACCGAGAATGACAAGGGACTTCATGAGTGAAAGAGCTTAATGTAATAGGTGGTTAAAGCAACCGGGAATATAAGACTATCGATGCGATCGAGCAACCCTCCGTGGCCGGGAAGAATAGCCCCGGAGTCCTTCACGGAAAAGCTTCGTTTGATCCAGGACTCGAAGAGGTCGCCTGCCTGCCCTACGACGTTCAGAACAAGCGCAAGCAACAGCAACTCTTGCCATGCCAAATGCGGCAGCAAAAACATTCCTGCGACAACGCCCGCGCAAAGGCTTGCCGCCATCGACGCCCACGCGCCTTCAACCGTTTTACCTGGACTGATTCTCGGAGAAAGCTTCCTCTTCCCGAACGAAGAGCCGATGAAATAAGCCGCGCTATCCCCGATCATGATGACCGAAAGAAGCCAGAAAATCCAATCACTTCCGGAAGGTAAATTGTAGAGAAGGCTGAAATGCGGGATCAGATAACCGACGTAGAGCGCTCCGAGAAGCGTCCATCCGAGGCGCGGATACCGGCCACGCAAATTAGGACCGGAAAAAAGATAAACAGCGAAGATGACGGCAACCAAGCCCGCCAGCCCAAGACTCGCTTCACGGAAGGCAGGAATTACTATTCCGCAAGAGACGAGCGCGCCGAGGATGATGCCAAACGCCCGGTGCCCCCAGTCCTCGGGAAAGACGAGGGAAAAGTATTCATGAAGGGCTTTTAGCGTGAGGAGAAAAATCACCAAGGCGAACTGCCACGGGCGCGCCCAGCTGATGATGGCGATCAGGACGGGGATTCCGATCAGGGCGGTGATCGTTCTAGGAATGATCTTGGGCTTCACCGGCCTCCGAAGCGGACGGCGTCAGCTGCTCGTCGGTCCGCCCGAATCTCCTGCGGCGCCTCTGAAATTCCAATAGAGCTTGAAGGTATTCCGCCTCTCGAAAATCGGGCCACAGGGTCGGCGTGACGTAAAGTTCCGTATAAGGGATCTGCCAGAGGAAGAAGTTGCTGATTCGCATCTCGCCGCTGGTCCGGATGAGGAGGTCCGGGTCGGGAATGAATCTAGTCTCGACGTGAGTGGAGACCATCCGTTCATCGATTTCTTCTAGGGTGCAGCTTCCATCTTTGACTTTTGCGGCTACTCTCTTGACCATTCTCACAATATCGTCGCGGCCGCTGTAACTCAGCGCTAGGACGACGGTCATCCTTTTATTCTTGCTGGTCGCTCTCACGGTTTTATCGAGGGTCCTCAGCACGGAAGCCGGAAGCCACTTTCGGTTACCAATAGAAAGGAGACGGATTCCCAGCCGGTTCATCCTTGCCTGCTCGGTCACAAGGTAATGCTCGAGCAGGGTCATCAACGCGTGGACCTCCGCCTTGGGGCGCATCCAGTTCTCAATGGAAAACGCGTAGAGAGAAAGGTAAGCAATCCCCAATTTTCGGCTCATCTCTACGACGGCCCGAACTGAAGTCTTGCCTCGCCGATGGCCTTCGATACGGCTTTTGCCTCTGAGTTTGGCCCAGCGTCCATTACCATCCATGATAATGGCGACATGCTTGGGCAGTCGACTCTTGTCTAGGCCCCTCAGATCCATTTTACAGGCGGGATTTTTGCAGGGAGGGTGGGATCGCTCAGACCTCCATGATCTCGTCTTCTTTCGCCTTGAGCACCTTATCGACCCGGAGGATATATTCGTCGGTCATTTTCTGGACTCGGTCCTGACTGTGTTTAAGGTCGTCCGCGGTGAGTTCTTTTTTCTTCTCCATCTCCTTGAGTTTCTCGACCGCAAGCCTTCGATGATTGCGCACCGATACGCGAAATTCTTCGGCGATCTTCTTCACATGTTTGGCCAGCTCTTTGCGCCTCTCCTCGGTCAATTCCGGGATGGGAATCCGGATCACCTTCCCATCGTTATTCGGCGTCAGGCCGAGGTCAGACTTAAGAATGGCTTTCTCGATATTGCCGATGGCCCCGCGATCGTAGGGCTGGATGACCAACAGGCGCGGCTCGGGAGCGGACAGGTTGGCTAACTGGTTGAGTGGAGTCGAAGTCCCGTAGTAATCGACCATGACCCCTTCGAGCAGCGCCGTCGAAGCGCGGCCGGTTCGAATCTTCGCCAGGTCCTTGCGAAAGGCCGCGATCGACTTCTCCATCTCTTTTTGCAGATCGGCAAAAAAGGGCTCGTTCATCTTCTTCCCGCGCTTACGAGAGTCCCGATCTCCTCTCCACTCACTACTCGCTTGATGTTCCCCTTCTCCATAATATTGAAGACGACGATGGGCAACCGATTATCCATGCAAAGAGAGATCGCCGTGGAGTCCATGACCTTAAGCTCTTTATTAAGCACTTCGATGTAGGTCAGCTCACCGTATTTTTTCGCGCTATGGTGCTTCAGGGGATCCGCGTCATAGACTCCTTCCACTTTCGTGGCTTTAAGGATCACCTCGGCTCCGATTTCCATCGCCCGCAGGCTTGCGGTGGTGTCGGTTGTGAAATAAGGATTGCCGGTGCCTCCGGCAAAAATGACCACCCTGCCCTTCTCCAAATGACGCGTGGCCCGCCGGCGGATATACGGCTCCGCGACCTGACGCATCTCAATCGCAGACATGCACCGCGTGGGAACGCCGATTTTCTCCAACGCATCCTGCAGCGCCAAGCTGTTGATCACCGTGGCCAGCATTCCCATGTAATCCGCGGTCGCCCGCTCGATCCCTCCCTCGCTCAGCTCCGCGCCGCGAAAGATATTCCCTCCACCCATCACCAGGGCGATCTCGCTCCCCATCTCCTTCACCTCTTTGATTTCCTGGGCGAAGGAGCTCAGCATATTGTTGTCGATGCCGTACCTCTCGCCCCCGGCGAGGACTTCTCCCGTAACTTTCAGGATGATCCGTTTATACTTGAGCATTCCCATAGACCGAAGCGGTCAAGGCAAAATGAAGAATGCAAATTGAAAAATGCAAAAACGAGGATCGAAAGTTCTTAATTTTGACTGTTGCACTTTGCGCTTGCAATGGCCTAAAGCACCCTAAGGCTTTTCGACGCCTTCCCCGAGATGGTAACGCGCGAAGCGCCGCACTTGGATATTTTCCTTGAGCTTAAACACCGCGTCTTTTATGAAATCTCCTACTTTGCGATCCGGGTCTTTGATAAAAGCTTGCTCCAGCAGGCAAATCTCGGAATAATAACGCTCCAGCTTTCCTTCTACGATTTTATCTAAGACTTCCTCGGGCTTTCCCGATTCAAGCGCCTGTCGGCGATAGATCTCCCGCTCGCGTTCCAGTTCCGCTTGAGGGACGTCTTCCGGCTTCACGTAGCGTGGGTTGGCGGCGGCAATCTGCATCGCAATATCCTTGAGCAGGTTTTGAAATTCCGCTGTGCGAGCCACAAAGTCGGTTTCGCAATTCAACTCCACCAAGACGCCGATCTTACCCCCAGGGTGCACATAGGCGCCCACGAGCCCCTCTCCGGCTACGCGGCTCATCTTCTTCGCCGCTGCCGCGAGCCCTTTGCGTCGAAGATAATCGATCGCCTTTTCCACATCGCCGCCGGACTCCGCGAGGGCCTTCTTGCAATCCATCATCCCGGCGCCGGTCTTCTCGCGCAACTCTTTGACTGTAGAAGCGCTGACTTCCATTCAGAATGCGGTCCCTCCCGCCGCTGAATTTTCGACCGTCTCGTGCACCTGAGGAGCCGCTGAGGATTCCTTCTCCTCCTTCTCCTTGCCGGCCAAGGACTGCTCGTAGATCGTCTTCCCTTCGATAATCGCGTCGGCGAAAGCGGCGCAGAAAAGCCGGATCGCCCGGATGGCGTCATCATTTCCAGGAACTTTGTAATCGACCATATCCGGATCACAATTCGTGTCTACGACGGCGACGACGGGGATCCCGAGCTTCCTGGCCTCCCGAACCGCGATCTCTTCCTGCTTGGGATCGACCACAAAGATCGCTTCGGGTAGTTTCCTCATGCCTTTGATGCCGCCTAGAGACTGCTCCAGCTTTTCCTTTTCACGCTTGAGGCCCAGCAGCTCCTTTTTGGTCAAGGCCTCGACAATCTTCGGATCATTCTCCATCTCTTCGATTTTTCTCAACCTCTCAATACTCTGCCGGATCGTTGCAAAATTCGTCAGCGTTCCTCCTAGCCAACGGTTGTGGACATAAAACATGCCGCACCTTTGCGCCTCCTCCTTGATCGCCTCCTGCGCCTGCTTCTTGGTCCCCACGAAGAGGATATGCCCTCCCGAAGACGCCAGGTCGCGAAGGAAGGCAGCGGCGTCCTTGAACATAGCAACGGTCTGCTGCAGGTCGATAATATGGATTCCGTTGCGCGCGCCGAAAATATAGGGCTTCATCTTCGGGTTCCAGCGGCTCGTCTGGTGGCCAAAATGGACGCCCGCTTCCAAGAGCTGCTTCATAGCGATCTCGGTCATAAAGAAGTTTACTCCTTTGTGGTCTCCTCCCCTTCCATCGACTCCCAACTATTCCCGTAAACCTGAGCACCCTAGAAAGGGATCCGGAAGGGTGTGAAATTTTCTATCCAGGATGATTACCCCCGCAGAGCCAGAAAAATAGGGGCATCTGGAAATCAATACAAACAACTCGGCAATTTAGGGGTTGTAACAAAGATCGGCAGCCTGTGCAAGGCGGTCATAAGGGGGGAACGGGGCATTTATTGATTCATGGATTCGAGAAATTCCTTGTTGTTTTTGGTCCCACGAATCTTATCCAGCAAAAATTCCATAGCCTCAACCACACTGAGTTGAGACAATACCTTGCGCAGGATCCAGATCCGATTCAAATCTTCCTTGGGTATCAAAAGCTCTTCTTTTCTTGTGCCCGACTTGTTGATGTCAATAGCCGGGAAAACCCTCTTATCCATCAGCCGACGGTCCAGATGAATCTCCATATTACCGGTCCCTTTAAATTCCTCGAAGATCACCTCGTCCATGCGGCTTCCCGTATCGATAAGCGCCGTCGCAATAATCGTCAGGCTTCCCCCGTCCTCGATATTGCGCGCTGCCCCAAAAAATTTCTTCGGCTTGTGAAGCGCATTGGAATCGACGCCGCCGGACAAAATCTTGCCGCTGGGCGGCACAACCGTGTTGTACGCCCGTGCGAGCCGGGTGATGCTATCGAGAAGGATGACAACGTCCTTTCCATGCTCCACTAAGCGTTTGGCTTTCTCGATCACCATCTCGGCGACTTGCACGTGGCGCGTGGCCGGCTCATCAAACGTGGAGCTCACCACCTCTCCATCCACAGACCGCTGCATGTCCGTAACCTCTTCTGGCCGCTCGTCGATCAGAAGAACGATCAAAATAACCTCTTTATGGTTCTGGGCCACGGCCTTAGCGATGGCCTGCAGCATCATGGTCTTACCCGTGCGCGGGGCCGCGACGATGAGCCCCCTTTGCCCTTTTCCGATCGGGGTCATAAGATCGACGACCCGCGTCGTATATTCGTCGGGCAGGTATTCCAACTGGAACCGTTGGTTGGGATAAAGAGGAGTGAGGTTATCGAAGAGGATCTTTTCCCTCGCCTTTTCCGGATCCTCATAATTGATGGACTCCACCTTGAGCAGGGCGAAGTAACGCTCGCCCTCTTTGGGAGGGCGGATATGTCCTGAGATGATGTCGCCCGTGCGAAGATTGAAGCGCCGGATCTGGCTGGGAGAGACGTAAATATCGTCGGGGCCGGGCAGATAGTTATAGTCCGGCGCCCTGAGGAAACCAAAGCCGTCAGGAAGCGTCTCCAGCACGCCCTCACCGTAAATGTACCCGTTCTGCTCCGTTTGAGCTTGCAATATGGCGAAGATGAGCTCCTGCTTGCGCATATTGGCTGCGCCCTCGATATTGAAGTTCTTTCCAATCAATGCCAGCTCGCTGATCTTTTTTTCTTTAAGAGACTTAAGATTGAGCCCGTTCTCGTCTACAGTCTCTGGTTCGGCCTTGGTCCTTCCACGTACCATTGATATACCTCTCCTTTCATCCCGCAGAATAAATTTCCTGAAAGCCGATTCTCATCTTCAGGATCCGCCTGCAATCGTCCTCACACCACGCAAGGATTACCAAACAAATTGGCAGCTACCTGCCTCAGGCAGGTCGATCTTTTCGCGGGGAGCGTCTCAAGGTAATAGGGAACTTGACACAGACGAAACCGTTCGTTCGAAATCCAAATTAAAGTTTAGGTCGGAGTGATTACCTTGCGCGTGGGCTTTGTCTTAGAGAACGTTGACTTGATTATTACTCTACTTATACTAAAAAAAACCCGTTCTCTTGTCAACCCCCCACGCTTTGTTTTTCGATTGATCACTCTGGCTTCCTTAAGCGCTGTAGAAGACCTTCCATATCGGAAAAGAGCGGAGCGCGAATCTCCACCGGTCTCCCCGTCACTGGGTGGTCAAATCGAAGTCTCTCCGCATGGAGCGCCTGACGCGGAAAGTTCAGCAGCTCAGCAGGCGCCAAGGTCGAGAGCCGCTTTTGTTTTTGCCCGTAAATCCTATCGCCCACGATCGGGAATCCCTCATCGGATAAATGCACTCGGATTTGATGGGTTCGTCCCGTATAGGGTTTAACGCGTAACCAAGTAACCCATGAGTCGACCGCTGAGCCCACACGAAAGCGCTCTTCGACGTGCCACTCTGTCGTTGCCTCTCTCAACCGCGGCAAGGCGTAGAGGCTCGACATCCTTTTCCGGTCCCTGCGGTGGCGCCCGATCGGACGACGGATATGGCCCTTCTCTGGCTTCACCTTGCCCCACACCAGCGCGACATACTCTTTGAGAATGCGCCTTTCCTTGAACTGCAAGGCCAATCCATGGAAGGCCCGCGCATGCTTCGCGACAATCATTACGCCCGAAGTGTCCTTGTCCAATCGGTGGACGATCCCGGGCCTCCGCTCTCCTCCGATGCCTTTGAGATCGCGACAGTGATAAAGGAGAGCGTTCACCAAAGTCCCGGTTTGTTTTCCCGCCGCAGGATGGACAACGATGCCGGGCGGCTTGTTGACCGCGATGCAATCCGCATCTTCATAGAGAACATCTAGAGGAATCGGCTCGGGCACCACCCTCGCGTTCTTGACGGGAAGGCCGCGAATTTCGACGAGATCGTTGAGTTTAAGACGCGTGCTGGGCTTAGGTCGAAGACCGTTAAGCAGGATCGCTCCTTCCTGAATCATTTTCTGGATGGCCGAGCGGCTCCACTCCGGTGCAGCCAGCTTGCGACGCGCCAAAAACAGGTCCAGGCGCGTCCCCGCATCTTCCTGCTCGGTTACGGCAACCTGCATGGGCGCTCAGGTTACCTTGAAAGTTCCGCGCCCTCTTGGGGCCGGAGCTGGCTCAGGATCTCCTGCGCGCTCGCAACATCCTTCTTCATCTGCTCCACCAAGACTTCCGCTGAAGAAAATTTCTTTTCCTCCCGGATCCTCTTCACAAAGAACAGCCTCACGGTTTGGCCGTAGAGATCTCCGGAAAACTCAAACAGGTAACTCTCGATGGTTCTCGGCCCCGAGCCAAACGTGGGATTGATTCCTATGTTAGAGACGCTCGGCCAACGGCGTCCGTCGGATTCCAAGAGCGTAGCGTAGATTCCGTCCGCGGGCAGCACTTCGGTCTGGCTCATAATATTCGCAGTCGGAAACCCGAGCTGCCGACCTCTCTGGTGTCCCCGCACGACTCTCCCTGAGATGAAATGGTAGCGGCCGAGAAATCTTTCGGCCTCATGCACCTCGCCCTTCAATAGGAGCTCCCTAATGCGGCTGCTACTGATCCGCTCACCTTCAACCTGTATGGGCTCTATGATTCCGACCTCGAATCCGGTCTCTTTTCCCCATCGGATCAAATCCTCCACTCTGCCCTTTCTCGCTTTGCCAAACCTCAGATCCTTTCCGACCCAAATTTTACGAACCTTGATCCGATTGACAAGGTAGCGTCGGACAAATTCCTCCGCCTCGAGATTCGCGAAGGCGGAATTGAACGTCTGAATAATGACGACATCGATTCCCAGCGATTGGAGCAAGCGCATCTTGTCCTTGTGCGCCAAAATCAACCGCGGCGCCCGATTCGGCGCGAGAATCTTCAGGGGATGGGGCTCGAAAGTCAGAACAGTAGACGAGCCCTTCCTCTCTCGGGCTTCCTTAACGATGCGGGACAAAAGAGCTTGGTGACCCAGATGAACGCCGTCAAAATTCCCCATCGTCAATATGGGATCTCGAAGTGAAACTTCACGATCCTCGATATGGCGGTAAATCTGCATGATTTTTGGATAACAACCTTCAGCACTCAGTATTCAGCTTCGTTCTCCGGCCTTATCTGTCTTGCGGATGGCTGACTGCTGAAAGCTATTCAACGCTAAGGTTAGTCTTTAGAGTGCGGGATTCCAGTGACTACGCTACGATTCCAGAGACTTGAGTTTCTGCTTGGCTTTGGACGCTTCCGATGACTGAGGATATCGATTGATCAATTCCTGGAGAATCAGACGGGCATCGACCTTGTCTCCCAGCTCAGCGAAGGCAAATCCCTGCTTAAGGAGCGCAGCCGGCACTTTATCTCCCTTTGGGTAATTGCGCCGGACAGCGTCGAATTCCAGGATCGCCTGGTCAAACTCTCTCAGGGCGTAATGACATTCGCCGATCCAGTACTGGGCATTGTCCGCATAGGCGCTCTTCGGATACTTCTTCACAAAGCCCTTGAAGCGATCGATGGCTCGCTTGTAATCTTTTTGCTCCAGGAACTTCCAAGCTTCGTCGTAATCTCTACGAGCCGCCTCCGATTCACCGGACACCTTTTCCCGAGCAAAATCGCTGGTCCCTTCTGTTCCCTCCGCGGCAGGCGTTCCCTGAGCCGGAGAGGCTTTCGATGCCTCTTGTGTGGGGCGCACTTCTTCCTGACGTGTCCGAAGTGCTTTAAGATCTTCGTCGATCTTGGCTAGCCGGCCCTCCAGATCCTTGACCTTGAGGTCTCCTTCTTTAGAGGATTGTCCGAGCCGCCGATCCAACTGATACCGCACCTCCTCGACTTTTTCCTTCAAGGCGTTCAGATCCCGCTGGAGCTGTTGGAGATTGGCTCGGGTATCCGCCAAATTCGCTCGCGCCGAGTCCAGCTCCTTGCGAACCGCCGCGCCCTCCAACACGGTATTCGTCGTTTCACTGCGAAGGCGCCGTTGCTCTCGTTCGATGACCTCCACCTGTTGTGGGCTGACACAAGCCGAGAGCCACGCGCAACCAACCGCGACGCACCAGTAGAACAATCTCTTCATGAAAATGGGCCTAAAGGGACCCGGCACAAATTGATGGTGTGGTTCAAGAATAAGAAAAATTACGAGGCCGGCTTGGCAGTCATCACGACGAACCGGTCACGACGATTCTTCTGCCAGCAATCTTCCGTCTGCTCCCGACATACCGGCAGCTCTTTGCCGTAACTGATCGTCGATAGCCGTTGCGCTGGTATGCCCAACGTCACTAAATAGTCCTTAGCCGCCTGGGCTCGCTTCGCTCCCAGGGCCAGGTTGTACTCGTTGGTGCCGCGCTCGTCGCAGTGCCCCTCGATCTCCACCCTAGCCGAAGGGTTCCCCTTCAGCCAGGCCGCATTCGCCTTGAGTGTCTCCCGAGCGTCCGAACTAAGATCAGACTTGTCGTAGTCAAAATAGATTTCCTTGAGGGGACTGGAGGCTGGAGTCGCGAGCGACTCGCCCTTTTGCAGGGCTTCGAGGCTTGACTCACCTGTGGAAGGCTGTTTTGCCGTCGGCCCGGCGCCCTCTTTCTTGGAAGGAGCCTGAGCCTGTGCAGACGGGGTCTGTCCAGGCTTGGTCGGAGTAGTCTGAGAACATCCGCTTATAGTAAGAAAAGCCAAAAAGATCAATCCAAATAGCATGTTGCTCAAGCGACCGATCATCTGCTTCCCCTCTCCTTCTATTTTTTAAAGACCTACTCCAGACGCGGAGACCATGACGGGTTTCTATCATCTCCGCCAGAGGCTGTCAATCTTTGTTGATTTTCTCCGGTCGATTGCATGATGTAAATATTATACGGGCCTTTTCGGTTCGAGGAAAAGGCGATGTATCTGCCGTCCGGAGACCAAGAAGGATCCTCGTGATTGCCCGAATCGGGAGTAAGGTCCTGCGGCTCCCCGCCCTGAATGGCGGTGGTCATGATATGAAAGCGGCCACCGACACGTGAAGTGTACGCAATCCGATCTCCCTTGGGGGACCAGTCCGGTGAAGTATTGTATCCTCCAGCAAAAGTCAGGCGCCGGGTTTTCCCGCTGTCGACGTCCATGATATAGATCTGCGGGCCCCCGCTTCGATCCGAGACGAAGGCGATGCTGCGTCCATCAGGAGACCAGGTCGGAGAAACATCGATCCCTGCATACTCGGTCAAGCGGCGCACGACGTTCCCAGACGAATCCAGCAAGTAAATGTCCGTGTTTCCCTGCCGCTCCAAGGTAACGGCAATCTGCTTTCCGGTAGGCGACCATTTTGCCCCCAGGTTCAGCCCCGTGCGAGAGGAAAACTTCACATCTTTTCCGGAGAACAAGTCGAAAAGAAAAAGGCTGGGATTCCCTTCCTTGTACGACGTGTAGAGAATCGAGCGTCCGTCGGGCGACCATGAGGGCGACAGATTGATCGTGCGATTATTAGTCACCTGGATTCTTTCGCTGCCATCCAGGTGAGAGACGTAGATCTCTTTGAAGCGGCCGCCGGATGTGGAAACATAGGCGATTCTCGTGTTGAAGACGCCCTGGACTCCGGTGAATTGAAAGATG
The DNA here is from genome assembly GCA_036004365.1 of Binatia bacterium. Classification (GTDB taxonomy): domain Bacteria; phylum Desulfobacterota; class Binatia; order UBA9968; family UBA9968; genus DP-36. The sequence goes on along the minus strand of DASYRN010000045.1, from coordinate 5,633 downwards.
ATTTCGTCCGCAAACCTGTGAGCGATGCGGCGATAATCTTTCGCCGTGCCCGTATACCGCTTCCCGACGACTTGCTTTCCCTGATAGACATCGAAGAGACGTAGCTCGACGGTCAAATCTTCCCCTTGTACAGTAAAACTGCCTTTCACCAAACCCTCGGCGCCGATAACAGACCAGCTTTTGAAATCAAAGCTACCGAGAGTCACCCCGCTGGTCTGAGGATTCTCGAGATAGGCAGAGCGATCCAATACCTTAAACCATCCAGAAAGATTCAGATCTCGAACAATGGTATCCGCGATCCCTTCCGAAAGTTTCCTCGAGTCGTCTCCCGGTGCGAGATTACGAAGGGGGGAAATCGCGATGGGATATCGCTCGGCTCCCGGGCCGACAATCAATCCCTTCACCTGCGTTCCTGCGGCGCGAAGGAAAGCCAAAGCCATTAGCATTGCCACAATAAAAGCTCTGATTTTCATGGTCTAACCACCTGCCAGATCCTTGGGTCTAAAAGTCAACTCCACATCCATAAAATCCTTTCTGTAACTCTCCGGCGGCGCAGGTAAAGGGTTAGCCTTGCTGACCGCCCGGAAAACAGAATCGTCGAACGAGGGATCACCCGAGCGTTTGACGATTTTGAGGCCCGTGATCTCGCCGTTTTCCTGTATGCCAAAGCGCACTGTGACTTCCAGATCGCTTCTCCTTCCCGCCCAAGCCCAACGATCCCGAATCAAACTCAGCATCCGATTGTGATAAGAGATAAACTCAATGCCTTTGACGGTGCCCCCTCCTCGGCCTCCCTCACCGAGTGATGCGGCCCCCTCTCCCTCGCCGGATCCGGAGCTCATCCCCTGCGCCTCTTTTCCCTTCTGCTGGGCCCGATCCCTGGCCCTTTCCACGGCCGATTGAATCAGCTTCTCGCGCACTTTCTCGGAGAGCCCCTGCTCGGCTTGAACTTCCTTCTTGGTCTCCTTAACCTCTTTTTCCTTCTTCGTTTCTTTGACAGCGACCTTCTCTTTCTCTTTTGTCTTGGTAGGAATCTCGACGACCTTTTCCTTTTTCGTTTCTTGGACTTTGGGCGGCGGCTTCGCCTCTGCCTTCTTGGTCTCTTGCTTTGGAGCAGCCGAGGGTGCGGGCAGGCCCCGAACCTCGCCACCGATCTTATCGCCGCCTACGAGATCAACCGTATAGACGGGATAGGAGGCAACTCTGCGGCTCGAAACAGAAGGAAAGATGAAAAGCCCTAAGACTAACAAGAGGTGAACGAAACCCGAGAAAAAAATATACTTCCAGAGCCTTCCCGTACTTTCTTCAAGTGACGAAAGGGCGTTCTCGAGCAGAATTTCCCGCGGCGCCGTATCACCCCTCCTCTCGAGACAAGGGTTGCGTCACCATTCCTAACTTTTCGATGCCTGCCTGTTTGATCTCCGCAATAACCTTCACGACTAGACCGTACCGCACATCCTGATCGGCCCGGAGATAGACTTCTTTGCTTTGTTGAAGTTGCCGGATCGCGCGCAGCTTCTGCCCCAGCTCCTCCAGCTTCATGGGATTATCGTTGAGGTAGATCGTCCCATTCCGGGCAACCGCTACCACTAACTGCTGCTCTTTCCCCGGAATGGCACCCGCCTTGGCTTGAGGGAGATTAACCTGCACGCCCTGCTGAATGATCGGCGCCGTCACCATGAAAATCACCAGCAGCACCAACATGACATCGACCAGAGGAGTCACGTTGATCTGGGAAATCGATGTCGTCTCTCTTTGCGAGGAAAACTCGACCGCCATAAATATCACTCCTTAGGCAACAGGCATCAAGCAAGAGGCAACAGAAAAATACAAACTATTGCCTTGTGCCTATTGCTCTACGCCTATTTCAAAAAATGACGCTCCGCAATGTTCAAAAATTCATGCGCGAAATTATCCATGTCAGCAGCCAGAACTTTGATTCTTTGAGCGAAGTGGTTGTAGGCCATAACCGCAGGGATGGCCGCCGCCAGACCGGCCGCCGTCGCAATCAACGCTTCAGCGATGCCCGGAGCCACGGCCTGAATGCTGGAAGAATGCGTCGTGCTCAAACCCCGGAAGGCGTTCATGATTCCCCACACCGTACCGAATAGGCCAATAAAGGGCGTCGTGCTCGCGGTCGTCGCCAAGAAAGTGAGTGCCTTTTCTAATTTTGTAATCTCGACGCTCGTGGCCCGCTTCATGGCCCGGGTGACGTTATCGACGCCGCTCAGCTCGGTTGTTAACCCTTCGCCCGTAGGATTCTCTTTTTTGCTGCGTGAAACACGCAGCAATTCCTCGTATCCGGAGCGAAAAACCTGAGCCACCGGGCTTGACTGGAGCTCCCGACTGGCATCGTGGATCGCCGAAAGATTCCGGCTGTCCCAAAAAATCTCGGTAAATTTATCCGACTGATTCTTTGCTGTCCGCACTTCGCGGTACTTGAAAAAAATAACCCCCCAACTCAGGATCGAAAAGAGAATCAAAATGTAAAGGACCAGCTGAACGACAAGTCCTGATCCTCTGACGAAATCCAAAATCCCTTGCTGTTGAGGAGCTGCAAATTCCGTCTGGGCCAATAGCTGGAGAGACCAAAAAAGAAGCATTTGCAAAATCCAAGGATTCATTGAAAAAATATTATAAGCCCTGTATTTAGTCAAATAGGGAGCAGTTTTTTTCAAGAATTAACGCCATCTGAAGCGGAATTTTACGCCCAATCATGATCCGCAAAGTTCAAGAGCTAGAGCTGCAAGGTAAGAAAGTATTCATTCGGGTCGATTTTAATGTTCCTGTCGTCCAGGGGACCATCACAGAAACCCACCGCATCGACAGTGCCGTCCCGACTTTAAAGCTCGTTCTCGCAAAAGCCGGAAAAACTCTTATCGCGTCCCATCTCGGACGTCCGGGAGGGAAAAAAGATCCCAAATCGAGTCTCGCACCGGTGCGTGACCACCTCGAGCACGCTCTCGGCGAGCCGGTGACTCTGGCCCCCGACTGCATCGGACCTGGGGTCGAAGCCTTGCTGGCCGAGCCGCGGCATAAAATCATCTTGCTGGAAAATCTCCGCTTTCACAAGGAAGAAGAACAGAACGATCCCGCTTTTTCCCGGGCCCTCGCCGCGCTGGCGGATGTTTATGTCAATGACGCCTTCGGGACCGCGCATCGGGCTCATGCATCCACCGCGGGAATGGTCCGCTTCATTAAAATCAAAGGCGCGGGTCTGCTCCTTCAGAAGGAACTCGACTATCTCGGCAGGGCGCTGTCTAACCCTGAAAAGCCCTTCGTCGCGGTCTTGGGCGGCGCAAAGGTTTCAGACAAGATCGGCGTGCTAAGAAACCTGCTTGTTAAAGTGAGCGCGCTTTTGATCGGCGGCGGAATGGCATACACCTTTCTCAAAGCCCGATCGATCGCCGTAGGAAAATCTCTCGTAGAGGAGGATCGCATCCCTTTGGCAAATGAGATCATGGCTCAAGCCAAGAGCTTGGGCGTTTCCCTCCACTTGCCGGTAGATCATGTGGCGGCCAAAGAGATCAAAGGGGTGCCCATGACTTGCGATAGTATCCCGCCCGATTCCATGGGACTGGATATCGGTCCTAAAACGATCTCCCGATTCAGCCAGGAGATTCTCAAATCAAGAATGGTTCTCTGGAACGGCCCGGTAGGTCTGTTTGAGGAGGAGCCCTTCAGTCGTGGGACCCGTTCGATTGCCGAAGCTTTGGCTCAGTCCAAAGCTGTGAGCATCGTCGCAGGGGGAGAGACGGTTGCCGCAGTTCGACAGGCCGGAGTCGAGGAGAAAATCACTCACCTTTCGACAGGGGGCGGCGCCACCCTCGAGTTCCTTGAAGGAAGAAAATTGCCGGGCATCGAAGCGCTAGAGGAAGGCCCATGAAGCCACCGCTCGTCGCCGGCAACTGGAAGATGCACGGCACACAAAGCGAAGCCATCGTCCTCGCGCGAGATGTGATCAGAGGGCTGAAAAATATCCGGGGCGTCGAAGTCATTCTCGCCCCCCCTTTTACCGCGCTGGCCACAGTCGGCAAACTGCTCCGGGACACCCCCGCCGGTTTGGCCGCGCAGAACGTCCATTGGGAAGAGCAAGGAGCGTTTACGGGTGAGATAAGTCCCAAGATGCTGCAAGAGCTGGGATGCCGTTACGTCATCGTGGGCCATTCAGAAAGACGGCGAATCTTTAACGAAAGCGATCAAACCATCGCCAAAAAAATACCAGCTTGCCTGCATTTGGGGCTCAAGCCGATTCTTTGCGTAGGAGAAACCCTAGAGCAGAGAACAGAGGGGACGACGACGCGAGTCATCACGCGGCAGCTCCGGATCGCATTGAAGGGGATACAGAAAGATGCTATAGAAAAAATTGACATCGCCTATGAGCCGGTCTGGGCGATTGGCACGGGTCGAAACGCTACGCCTGAACAGATCAGCCGCGCACACGCCACAATTCGCAGAATGATTAAGAGACTCTTTGGCGTCAAGCATGCCGAGCGAACGCGAATCCTTTACGGCGGCAGCGTGCGCCCCGATAATGCCGGCGAGCTGGCATCGGTAGAGGAGGTGAACGGATTCCTCGTAGGAGGGGCCAGTCTCCGAGCCAAGGATTTTCTTAGCATCGTCGGAAGTTTTTCTTAAAGCTAAACGTAAGGCCATGATTACTTTAATCACAGTGCTTCACATTCTCGTCAGCATAGGACTGATTCTCGTTGTGCTGCTCCAGACGGGAAAAGGCGCGGACATGGGCGCCGTATTCGGCGGCTCTAGCTCCACGATCTTCGGCAGCAGCGGAGCGGGCAACTTCCTCACGCGACTCACGACGGGGATGGCCATCGTTTTTATGATTACGTCTCTGACGCTGGGATATTTTTCTGGCAGAAAGTCCGCAACCAGTCTTTTCGAGAGTCAGACTCCACAGGCGGAGCAATCGGCAACAGAACAGGGAAGGCCCGTCCTTCCTCCTGAACAACCGTCAACGACACCACAAGCACCGGCGCAACCCGCTCCACAGCAACCGCAGAAACCCACAACTCCTTGAGACGAGTTATGAGTTTGGAGTTTCGGGTTTCGAGCTTTTAAAGGATTCAACTCAAAACTAGAAACTCAAAACTAGAAACTTAAAACTCGAAACTTCAAAATGCGAGGATGGCGGAATAGGCAGACGCGCTAGTTTGAGGGGCTAGTGCCAGAAATGGCGTGGGGGTTCAAATCCCCCTCCTCGCACCATTCCAAGACTCTCAAGCTGCCTCGGGCGATTTCCGTTTTCTTTTCCCACTCTGACGTCCCGCCCACACTTCCTGTGAACTCGTCAACTTTTGTCCATTTTTGTATCCTTCAAAGCAGATTTGGCATCCCCGCGCGGAGGATCGACTGTGCTGAAAATTTCATGAAAACAATATGTTAGCGCCCTTCTCGGTCCTGGCATTAGCTTTGCTCATAACGAACCTTCACAACTGCAGTAAACCGTAACCATAGATGAAAAAACAGATTTCGTATCCTTCCATAGTCAAACGCCTGCTGGCCATCTTACCATCAGGCGGGGTCCTACCCGATGATGTGTGGCAAAAGAGGCACCGCTTTTTGTTGGGTTTGACATGGTTTCACGCTGCCATCATAGGCCTTGCGGGACCCGT